>DAOUKL010000065.1:0-60510 GCA_034421335.1 Dehalococcoidia bacterium
GTCGCCACCATCATCGCGGACGAAGGCCGACAGGAGTGGGCCCACGCACTCAGAGCGATGTCACGTCCATCTACAGTGAGGAGCTTCCTTCCCCTGGTATTGAAGTCCCGCGAAGCATCCCGCGCCCTGCAGGTGGCTGTGCAGACCATCCTCCCGGCACTCGTCCCGTGACAAGACAGGTTCTCGTGACCGGCATAGAACACCGCGTCCGCAAGGCGCTGGAGCGGACGCACGAGTACTTCTTCCGCACACAGCACGAGGACGGCTACTGGTGGGGCGAGCTCGAGTCCAACCCGACCATGGAGGCGGAGTACATCATGCTTGCCCGCTTCCTGGGTTCCGACGAGGGCGACCGCATCCCCCGCGTCGCGGAGGACATCCGCCGCCGGCAACTCCTCGACGGCTCCTGGCGCATGTACTACGGCGCCCCGGGCGATCTGAGCACGTCCATCGAGTGCTACTTCGCCCTCAAGCTCGCAGGCGACCGCGCGGACGCTCCCCACATGACCCGCGCGCGCGAGTTCATCATCCACAAGGGCGGCATCCCCAATGCCCGCGTGTTCACCAAGATATGGCTCGCCCTCTTCGGACAGTGGGACTGGAAGGGCACGCCGGCCATGCCGACGGACATGATGCTGCTTCCCCGGTGGGCGCCGCTGAACATCTACCGGTTCGCAAGCTGGGCTCGGGCGACCATCGTCCCGATGACCATCATCCTCACCCTCCGGCCCACGCGCCCGCCGGACGAGAGCGCGTGGGTCAACGAGCTCTACCCGGAGGGCCCCGTAACGTTCACGCTGTCGCGCTGGAAGGCGCGCCCGTTCTCCCTTGAGGGCGGGTTCCTGCTGCTCGACAAGGCGGTGCGCCTCTACCGCAAGCTCCCCTTCATTCCCGGACGCGGGCGGGCGCTGAACGCCGCCGTCGAATGGATCATCGATCACCAGGAGGCCGACGGCTCGTGGGGCGGCATACAGCCCCCGTGGGTCTACTCGCTCATCGCCCTGCACGCCGTCGGCTACCCGCTGGACCACCCCGTCGTGGCCAAGGGGCTGGCGGGCTTCCGCAACGAGTGGAGCCTGCCGTCGGACGACGGCGCCGCGCTTCGCGTGCAGGCCTGCCTCTCGCCCGTGTGGGACACGTGCCTCGCCATGCTCGGCCTCCTCGACTCCGGGCTGTCGCCGGAGCACTCCGCCGTGCGGCGCGCCGCGCGGTGGCTCCTGCAGCGCGAGGTGCGGACGAAGGGCGATTGGGCGGCGCGTCGTCCCCGCCTTGCTCCCAGCGGGTGGGCGTTCGAGTTCCACAACGACCACTACCCCGACATCGACGATTCGGCCATTATCGTGATGGACCTTGCGCTCACACGCTTTGACGACGAGGTCAGCGAGCACGCGCGCAAGGCCGCGATCGACCGCGCGGTCGCCTGGCTCGCCGGCATGCAGTCGTCGAACGGCGGATGGGCGGCGTTCGATCGCAACAACAACTCCCGCTACCTGGCCAAGCTGCCGTTCGCCGACTTCGGCGAACTGCTCGACCCGCCGAGCGTGGACGTTACCGCTCATGTGCTGGAGATGTACGGTCGGCTCGGCTACACCGCAGCCCATCCGCCCGTCCGCCGGGGACTCGACTACATATGGTCGCAGCAGGAGTACGACGGCGCCTGGTTCGGCCGGTGGGGCGTGAACTACGTCTACGGCGTCGGCGCCGTTCTTCCGGCGCTGCGGGCGCTCGGCGAGGATATGACGCAGCCCCGCGTCCGGCGCGCCGTCCGGTGGCTGCTGGACCACCAGAACCTCGACGGGGGATGGGGCGAGACGTGCATGAGCTACGTCGACGCGGGTCTGCGAGGGCAGGGCGAGAGCACGCCCTCGCAGACGTCGTGGGCGCTCGTTGCGCTCGTCGCCGCCGGGGAGGCGCACAGCGACGCCGCGGAGCGCGGGGTCGAGTTCCTCCTGGAGCGCGAGCGCGGCGACGGTTGCTGGGATGAGCCGCAGTTCACCGGCTGCGGCTTCCCCGGCTACGGTCCGGGAGACAAACCGGACGAGCACAACCCGCCCGGCGAACCGAACTCGCAGGGCGCCGAGTTGAGCGCGGCGTTCCTCATCAACTATCACCTCTACCGCAACTACTTCCCCATGTGGGCGTTGGGGCGGTACCTGCAGGCCTCGTAACCCGTCAGGCCGTAAGCCTGGGACGCCTTGCGAGTCCCATGAACGCCGCCGCAAGGCCGGACATCGCCGCCAGCGCCGCCCATGCCGCCTCGTAGCCGCTGAAGTCGATGATGAGCCCGGCGATGAGCGGGCCTCCCCCGAGCCCGAAACCCCGCGCCATGTGCGCCACCCCGCCGATGGCGCCGAGGTGGGCGCGCCCGAAGTACGACGCCAGCAGCAGCGTCGGCAGCTGTATCGAGCCTCCCACCAGGAACCCGAATCCGAACGCCGCGCTGAATGCCTGCCCCGCCGACTCGACGTTGAGCAGAACGAGCATCAGGCCTGCGCCCACTGCGTACAGGACCGCGAGCAGCGCCTGGGCCGGGAACCGGTCGGCCAGCGCCCCCCACGTGACGCCGCCCGCGCTGAACCCGAGGGCGAAGACGCTGATGATCACCGCGCCCGTGGAGGCGGAGATGCCTCTTTCGACGTAGAAAGCGAGCTGGTGGAAGCCGTAGCCGGTCATCACCGCCGAAATCATGAACACGGCCGGCACGATGAGCCACAGCGCGGGAGTCCGCATCGCTTGGCGGAGCGTGAAGTCCCCGCCGCCCGCCGCTCCCGCGAGGGCGGACCCGGAGCGCGCGCCCGGTTGTCGCCTGTCGCCGTCGGGTTCGAGGCCCATGTCCTCCGGCCGCCGCGCCAGGAGGAGCGCCGACGGCAGCGTGCCCAGCAGCAGAGCTATGAACCCGAACACGGCCCACGCCATGGCGACGCTGGCGGTCGTGATAATCGCCTGCGCGAGCGGCGGCGCCAGCGCGAGCCCCGCGCTCGATATGAGCGACAGCAGCGCGATCGCGCGTCCGCGCCGCCGCTCGAACCACTTTGCGGTCGTGATCTGGCTGGAGAACTGCACGAACCCCTGGCCGGCCATGCGCACCATGGCGTAGAAGGCGATGTAGAACAGCACGGAGTCGGTCACGGCGAGCGCGAAGCACGAGATCGCGACGAGCGTCGTGCCGATCGGCGTCACGAGCCGCGGGCCGCGCCGGTCGAGCACGCGCCCGATGAACGGCCCGCCCAGCGCGCTTCCGGCGCTGCCGATGAAGGTGGCCGTTGCGAGCACGGTGCTGCTCCAGCCGTGCTCGGCGATGAGGGCCGCGACGAAGACGCTCGCGACCTCGACGGAGCCGACGACGCGGGAGGTGTTGGCGGCGGTGCCGACGCCTACGACGATCCATCCGTAGTAGAACGGGACGGCCTGCGCGACTCTGCCCGCGAGCGCCACCTACGCGCCGCCCCGGCGGAACCGGCGCCAGAACTTGAGCCGGTTGCAGAAGCGGCGCAGGAGGCCCGGGCCCCCCGCCGGGTTCTGCGAGCGTCGGCGCAGCCGCTGCCCTATGCGGGCCAGGACGATGCCGAACTCGTACAGCACGATGATGGGCACGGCCACCAGCGTCTGGTTCACCGGGTCGAACGTCGGCGTGATGATCGCCGCGGCCACGAACGCCAGCAGGATGGCGAACCGCCGGAAGCGCGACAACCATCGCGGCGTAACGACGCCGAGCCGTCCGAGCGCGAAGAGCACGATGGGGATCTGGAACACCAAGCCCATCCAGAACATCAGCGAGAGGACCACGTTGATGTAGCTCGATATGCGGATCTCGGGGTTGACGTTCTCGGCGCCGAAGTTGAAGAGGAAGGCGAACGCCGGAGGGAAGAGCACGTAGTAGGCGAACGCGGCCCCAAGCCCGAACGCGATGAGCACGCCCGGCATGAACATGAACAGGTAGAGCCGCTCTCGCCCCGTAAGACCTGGCGACACGAACATGATCAGCTGGTAGAGGGCGACGGGCAGGGCGGCGACGAACGCCGCCATCAGCGTTACCTTGAACGTTACCCCCACGGTCTCCAGCACCTCGGTGGCGATCGGCTTCTCGTCGAGGTCGCCGAAGCCGGGTTCGAGGAGAAAATCGAACAGCTGGTTGCGGAAGACGAACGCGGCGATGAGCGCGACGATGACGAACGCCACGACGATGATCAGCCGCTTCCGCAGCTCGTCGAGGTGCTCGCGGAGCGTCATGGCGCCCGACGCCACGACTAAGGCTCCTCGCCGGACTTCTGCGGGCCCTGGTCGGGCGCGTCGGCGCTGCGGGGGACGGCGTCCTCGGGCGTCGGCGCGGGGCTGCGGGGCGGAGCGCCCGATGGCGGCGGCGCGTCAAACTCCACGGCGGCGGCGTCGGCGGTCGCCCGGAGGACGTGCTGCGCCTCGCGCCAGAACTTGCCCGCGGTCTTGGCGGCGTCGACCATCCGCGCCGGTCCGAGCACGATGAGCGCGATGACGAGCACCCACAGCAGTTCGAGGTTGCCGATGCCGAACAGGTTCATCGCAGGCTCCGTCCGCTCCGAGGGGCGGGGAAGACGCTGCGCTCGCACTCCGGGCAGCGGCGGAGTTCCGGCCAGGGGCCGTCGACCTCCGGCTTGAGGCGCAAGCCGAACCGTCCGGCCAGCCTGAGCGTGAGGCACACCGGCAGCCCAACGACGTTGAGGAAGCAGCCGCGCGTCTCGGCGGCGGGAGCGAACTCGGCGCTCTGCACGGCGTAGGCCCCCGCCTTGTCCATCGGATCGCCGGACGCCACGTAGGACTTGATCTCCGCGTCGGCGTAGTCGCGCATGACGACGCGCGACGCGCGGTAGCCGTCGACCGTCTCGCCGGTGGCGGCGTCGACGATAGCGACGGCGGTGATGACGCGGTGCTCGCGTCCGCGAAGGGCGCGGAGCATCGCGCGCGCCTCGTCCGCATCGCGCGGCTTGCCAAGGGCTGCGCCGTCGAGTTCGACGACGGTGTCCGCGCCCAGCACCGCGCCGCCGCTGCGCCGCTCCGCGACATCCCGCGCCTTGGCGGCGGCGCGTTCGCGCGCGAGTTCGACGGCGTCCGCGCCGGGCGGCGCCTCCGGCTCGTCGACGTGCGGGGCCGCGATGGTGAAGGGGATGCCGAGCCGCCGGAGGATGTCCGCGCGCCGGGGGGACGCCGAAGCCACGACGAGCTCGTTCCGGGCCTGCAGGACGGCGCGCCGGGCGTCGTCGCGCACGAGGGTCGCGACGGTCTCCACGTGGCGGGTCTGGGGGAACATATCGACTGGCTGGACGCGCCCGATGCGGAACGGCCCCGCGGTGAGCGCCGCCAGGTCGCGGGCGAGCGTCTCGGGCTCGCAGGAGACGTAGACGATGCGCGCCGGCGGGGCGTCGAGCAGGGCGTCAATCGTTCCGGGCATGCATCCCGCGCGCGGAGGGTCGAGGATGACGGCGTCGACGCCGTCGCCGGCGAGGGCGGCCAGCGCGTCCTCGGTGCGGGCCTGATGCAATTCCACGTTGTCGAGGCCGGCGACGTTCTCGCGGGCGTCGGCGAGGGCGGACGCGGACTCCTCAACGGCGACGACGCGGCGGGCCTTGCCCGCGATGAGCGCGGCGAACGTGGCGACGCCCGCGTAGGCGTCGACCACGGTCTGCGAGCCGTCGAGCCCCAACTCGTCCATCACGAGTTCGGCCATCCGCTCCGCCTGCCGCGTGTTGACCTGGAAGAACGACGGCGACGAAACCCGGAACCGCCTGCCCAGCAATTCGTCCTCGTAGTGCTTCTGTCCCGACGCGAGCGGCACGTCCGGCTCCTGGAGCGTCGGCTGTAGCAGGAAACTGCCCGTGTGGACGCCGTAGCGGAGGGAGAGCTGGGTGGTCTCGGCGACGCGGCCCTGGAGCGCGTCGAGCGCCTGGTTGATCCACGGCGTCATCAGCAGGCACCGGTCGATCTCAACGTGTCGGCGGCGCTCCTTGTGCACGAACCCGAGACGTCCTCCGTGCTTGCTCACGGTGAAGCGGGCGTGGTTGCGGTAGCCGAGCTGCTCCGGGCTGGCGAGCGTGGGCTGCACGTCGGCGTGGACGCCGCCGACGCGCGCAAGGGTGTCGGCCACGGCCTCTCGCTTCATCTCCAGTTGCCGCTCGTACGCGATGTGCTGCCACTGGCAGCCGGTGCACTCGCCGAAGTAGCGACACGCGGGACTCACGCGGTGCGGCGACGCCTCCAGCACGTCGACGACCTGCGCGGCGATATAGCCCCTCCGCTCCGCGACCACCTCGGCGGCGACGGTCTCTCCGGGGATGCCGCCGTGCACGAACGCCTGCTTGCCGTCGTGTTCGGCGAGGGCCTCGCCCTGCCTTCCGAGGCCGGTGAGCTTGAGGGTGAGCAGCGTCTGCTCACGCGGAGGGGAGTTGGCCATACGGGCATGGTAGCAGACAGCCCGTTCCACCCTCCCCCGCCCTCTCCCCTGCCCCTCCCCCTCAGGGGGAGGGGCGCCCAATGTCTCCCCCCGAGGGGGAGATGCCCCGAAGGGGCAGAGAGGGCGGCGCGCCCGTCGCCCGCAACGGCGGGAATCCCTCCGGCCCCCTCCCCCGAAGACGGGGGAGGGCTGGGGAGAGGGTCTGCGCGCGCAAGCGCGCAACTCGCCCTCCACAGGTGTGGGGGGCAGCCCCGAAAGGGCAGAGAGGGCGGAATGCCCGTCATTCCCGCGCAGGCGGGAATCCATCCCCCCCCCCCGTATGCTGGGGATGGCGCTAGTACAATCTCATGGCGCCACGTCGACGCCCCGCCGAACAGGAGAACCCATGGACGACCCGCCCCAGCGCCGCATCCCCATACCCGGGACCCACAACTTCAGGGATGTAGGCGGCTACCGGGTCGACGGCGGAGGCTCCGTTCGATGGCGCACCCTGTTCCGCTCCGACAGTCTCCACGCTGTCCCGCAGCAGGGCCTCGACCGGATCGTTGAGCTTGGGATTCCAAACGCCGTCGACGTGCGGTACCCGCATGAGACCCGGAGCCGGGCGAATCCCCTGAGCGGCCATGCGGCCGTCGCCTACTGCAACAGCCCCCTCGCGGACTTGACCACCCCTTGGTCCGAGCCCATCACCACGCTGGAGGAGCTGAATCTCTTCTTCCTCGACAACCACCCCTCCCACGTATCGGCGACCTTGCAGAGGTTCGCCGCGCCCGGAGCCTTCCCCGCCTTGGTCAACTGCACGATGGGCAAAGACCGGACGGGGCTCGTCGTCGCGCTCCTTCTCGGAATCGCCGGCGTATCGCGCGGCGACATCGTCCGCGACTACATGCTGAGCGACGTCCACACGAGAGACCTCCGCGACCGCACGGTGCGGTTCGCCGTCGACAATGGCGCCGATGAGCAACTGGTCCGCAAGCTGACCTCCATCCACCCCTCGGTCATGGAGAGAACGCTCGACCACCTGGAGACCGGCTACGGCGGCGCGGTGGGCTACGCCCGAAGCGCGGGCCTGACCTCGGAGCAGGTCGAATCGATACGAGGAGCGCTCGTCGCCGCGCCTACGTGAACCGCACGCTCACTATGCCGAGGTTGGCGAATTGGGCCTGGAACTCGTCCCCGGCTGCGGCCGTCGTGACGCCCGCGATGGAGCCGGTCATGACGAACTCGCCCGCGCGCAGCTCCGAACCGAGTTCGCCGAGCTTGTTGGCGCACCAGGCGACGGCGTTCGCGGGGTTGCCGAGCACTTCGGACGATTTCGCCCTCGCCGCCTCTTCGCCGTTGCGGTAGACCGCGACCTCTTCCCCCGCGAGATTGAGCGCGGCCGCGGGCAATCGCGTGCTGCCGATGACGACCTTGCAGGCGCAGGCGTTGTCCGCCGTGGCGTCGGGCAGCCGGAAGCGCCACTCCTCGAAGCGGCTGTCCACGATCTCGATGGCGGGGAACACGTAGTCGGTGGCGGCGAGCACGTCGTCGATAGTCACACCGGGACCCCGCAGCGGCGCCTTGAGGCGGAAGGCGATCTCCGGCTCGACCTTCGGGTGGATCATGGAGGAAGCCCGCACGCGCCCGCCGTTCCGCACCGTCATGTCGTCGAGCAGAGTCCCGAAGTTGGGGGAGTCGACGCCCAGCTTCTGCTGGATGTCGCGGTTGGTGAAGCCGACCTTCCTGCCGATGACGCGGTGGCCGTGCTCGAGTTCGTGGGCGAGCACGTCGGCGGCGATGTGGTACGCGTCGTCGTCGGTCATATCAGGGGCCCGGTCGGTCAGCGGTTTGATGGGGGCGAGGGTGTGCTCGGCGTCGATGAGCGCGTGGGCGAACTCGTGCAGCATGTCGTGGTCGAGCGCCATAGGGGAACCTCCGTAGGACCGTTAGGGTGATTCTACCCCGCTCTCCGTCCTCCGTGGGGGGAGAGGATGCGAGATTCCTGCTTTCGCAGGAATGACGGATGCGCCTGCGCGCGAAGCGCGGACTGGCCCCCTCCCCCGAAGTCGGGGGAGGGCTGGGGTGAGGGTTTGCGCCCGCCAGGGCGCACTTCCGTCGCCCGCGCAGGCGGCGCGCGCAAACGCGCTAGAATGGGCGCCCGATGCTCAAGATCGCCTGTCTCCTCGCGCTCCTGGTCTTGGCGGCATGCGCGACCCCTCCCGACGCCGACCCCGCGCCAACCCCCACCTACACCCCGACGGCCATACCGACGCCTACGCCGACCGCGACGCCGACGTTCACCCCAACGCCAACCCCGACGTTCACCCCGACGCCGACGCCGAAGCCGACTCCAACGCCCACGCTGCTCCCAACCGCGACGCCAACAGCCACGCCGACCGCGACGCCGACGCTAACCCCAACGCCAACCCCGACGGCCACGCCCACGCCACTCCCGACCGCGACCCCGACGCCGCTCCCGACTGCAACCCCAACGCCGCTCCCGACCGCAACCCCAACGCCGCTCCCCACTGCGACCCCGACGCCGGAACCGACCGCGACGCCCACGCCGGAGCCGACGGCCACCCCGACGCCTACGCCTACACCCCCTCCCCCCGACCTCAGCTCGTTGCACGACACGACCAACACCAGGTGGTTGACGCGTAATCACCCTGACTTGGCGGCGCGGATTCAAGCATTTCCGTGGGTTCAGGACGGCCTCTCTGAAACGGAACAGTCGCACATGGATTCGCTGATTTACATAGGCACTCACGACGTAACGGAGGACGACCACCCGACGATCCCCAGCTTGGCGGCGGTTGTGGAATTGCCCTGGGTGCAAGACGGTTTCACGCCGTGGGAGCACCGGGCGATACAGCACATTAGCTGGCTGCACTTCCACCGCCCATCGACGGCCTACGACGTGATCGGTATGCCGTTCTTGGGCGACTTCGATACCACGGACGCGCTGGCGTTGATGGCGATGTACAGATTGGACTGGCGGAACCGCGACGCTGAGGAACACGCGGATGGTTTCATTGCTCTCACGAAGCTCCCCTTCTTCCAGGACGGCATCACCGACGACGAAACTACGCTGATAGCCGCGCTGGGCGCTTTCAGAAGCAACATCGGGCGCTTGCCGGACGCCCTGCAGATCGAGACTGCGGCGCTGGGAACGGAGTTGACGCCCGGCCTCAGGACAAGCATCGTCCGCGACCACAGCGGGAATCCGAAAACTATCGGAGCGGTCCGGGATGCGGTCGAATTCGTCGAGAGCACGATGGGGCTGCCGCTGCCGCTCGACCACGTGATCATCGTGGCCCATGATCGGGCCGTCGGCAACTGGGCTGGAGTCAATTACGGGTTCGCAATCAGCATCCGCCACGAGTATGACAGAGATGTAGGGGTGTTCGTGCGCGGCTTTCCGGAGGGGCTGATCGCTCACGAGGTCGCTCACTACTTCTGGAGAGGCAATGAAGGATGGATTGACGAAGGCATCGCCGATCTGGTCCAGTTCCTCTACAGCGGGACTGGCGTTTATTCTTCAAGGCCCGACGGCTGCGATGCGTTCAAGATAAGCGAGATCAATCACTGGTCCTGCAACTATTACCTGGGCTTCCAACTCTTCCGTGGGCTGCATGACCGTATGGGGGCTGCGGCGTTCGCTGCATCGCTGAGGGAGCTCTACTGGCTCTCGGTAGACGGGGGCGGCGCAGGGGTGACCGAGGTCTACCAAGTGTTCGAGGAACACTCGGATTACCTCGACGAGCGGATCGGCGAATAGCCGCCGCTTTCCCCATCCGGCTCCCTCCCTGAAATCGGGGAGGGCTGGGGTGTTGCGCGCGAAGCGCGCATCCGTCATTCCTGCGAAAGCAGGAATCTCGCATCCCCCCTCCCCCCGAGGGGGAGGGCCGGGGAGAGGGCGAGAAGTCCGAAGCCGCTCACGCTCTGGCGGCGGGCAGGGGCGCCCTCTAGAATGGGTGGACGCACGAACAGGAGAGGCGCATGGTCGAGGGCATAGCGGGACGGGTGGCGATCGTTACAGGCGCGGGGCGCGGGATAGGACAGGGGGTCGCCCTGCGGCTCGCGCAGGAAGGCGCCAGGGTAGTGGCCAACGACCTCGACCAGGGGCCGCTCGACGAGACGGTGCGCCGGATCGAGGAAGCGGGCGGCAGCGCCGTCGGGCTCGCCGCCTCCGTTACCGACGCCGACGTCGGCGAACGGCTGGCGGCACTGGCCGTCGAAACGTACGGCGACATCCACATCGTGGTGACAGCCGCCGGGTTCCTGTGGGACGGGATGCTGCACCGGATGACCGACGAGCAGTTCTCCACCATCGTCGACGTTCACCTCGGCGGCACCTTCCGGGTCGTGCGGGACGCCTTCAAGACAATGCGCGAGAACGCCCGCGCCGAGCGCGAGCGCGGCGAGGCGCTCCCCGCGCGGCGCATCGTTACGATTTCGTCGCTCTCCGGGTTTGGGAACCTGGGCCAGGCGAACTACGCGGCGGCGAAGGCCGGCATCGCGGGGTTCACCCGCACGGTGGCCATCGAGGGCGCCATGTTCAACGTGCTGGCGAACTCGCTGGCGTTCGGGTTCATCGACACGCGAATGACGCGGGCGATGGAGACGCAGAACGAGTACGTGGGAGGCGCCGCGCAGGGCATCCCCGAGGCCGCGCGGCAGAAGGCGCTCGAAATGATCCCGCTGAAGCGTCCGGGCGCCGTCGAGGAGGCGGTGGGGCCTATCGTCTTCTTCTGCTCGGACCTCTCGACCTACACGACCGGGGCGCTGCTGGAAGTGAACGGCGGCGTGCACATCACCTAGGCGCGGAGCATGGCGCAGTCGTACAGGGAGTACGAGCCCGAGCCGGGGGTGCGCGTCGTACAGTTCGACGTGTACGAGCCGAAGCCGCGCATTCACGTGGTGGAGTTCGTGAAGCTGCGCAGCTTCGGCATGACCTGCTCGTTCATGCGGCTGTCGATGCGCATCTACCGCTACGCTCGGGAGTCGCCGGGCTACTACGCGGGCGGGATCCGCGGGCAATGGTGGCGCAGGAGCTTCTACTCGTACACGGTCTGGGAAGACCGCGACGCGATGCTGCACTTCGTCCACACGGGGCCGCACGCGAACGCCGTCGCCCGGATGCCGGAGTTCGCCGCGCCGGGGTCGTGCTACGCCGAGTTCGTCAGCGAGGACCCGCCCGACTGGGATGTCGCCGAGCGTTACCTGGAGACGCCCACCCGGTACTTCGTGCCCCCCGAGATTGGCGGCCCCCTGCGGTGAAGGGGGCGACTCCGCCGCGCGCCCTCTCCCCGGCCCTTCCCCTCGGGGGGAGGGAGCGTCCGCCCCTTCGCCGGCCCTCTAGAAGAGGTCGATCATGTACCGGCGGAGCAGCGCATGGGCCGCCGACAGGAGGAACACGGCGGTCGCGATGAAGGCCACCAGCACCCAGTCGAACCCGTGCGCCACCATTGCGAGCGCCGTCCCCGCCGCGGGAGTGTGCTCGGCGTTCAGCGCGGCCATTCCCAGCATCGCCACCCCCACTGCAACGGCGGAGTACGCCCCGACCAGGAGCGCGACGTCCAATCCGAAGACGCTGTCGGCGAACAGCGCGAAGGGGGCCGCGACGACGATGGCGATGGCGTGCCCGCCCAGCACGTGCCGGGGGGTGGTCGCCGTGCTGCGGGGAGCGATGAACAGGAGGAACGCCGTCGAGCCGATGGAGGCGGCGAGGATGGCCCTTGCGACGTTGGCCCCGGTGATGAGGTCGGCCACCCACAGGGCGACCATGAGCGCGGCCGCCGCCATGCTGGACTGCCCCACGTAGCGCCGCCAATTGCGGGAGAACCTGGGGTCTAGCAGTCGGAAGCGCACGCTTATCTGAACAGCCTCAGGAATCGGTCCTGGTACTCGTCGAACACGCCCCACCGCTCCATTTCGCGGTGGGCCTCCGCAGGCTCCAGCTTGCCCATGCGGGCCTGCTCGAGCATCCACTCGATGCGCTGCCGGCCCTCCCTCGGGACGCCGCCCTCCATCGTGAGCAGGCCCTGCGCGTGCAGGTCAGACGCGTTCTGACGAGCGGAGCGCGAGGTGAGTTCGTGGATGAACTTCATCAGCGAAACGTCCCACAGGTCGTCGGAGCCCTGGATAACGGCGGAGAGGGATTTTCCTTCCTTGTCGAGCCAGTCGATGATGCGCCGCGAGACCTCGTTGACAGTCCCCGACACGATGGAAGTCTCGCCGCCCTCGTTCTTGTAGTGGTACATGAGCCCGGGCTCGTCGGGGCCGTACTCCTCGAGGAGGCGCTGAAGGTAGCGTTCCGCATTTTCGCCGAAGCCCTCGTGGCGCATGAGGTAGTGGGGCGTGACCACGCGGGGGCGGTCGGCGCGGACGACGCCCTCGCGCACGACGGAATCTTCGTCGCCGGCGTCGGGGACGTTGAGCTCCCTGTAGACCGGCGAGGCGACGAGGTAGTAGTGCACCGAGGTGGAGCCGAAGGTGGCGAGGGCCTGCCTCGGCGGCCGCACCACCCAGGTCTGCTCGATGGCGTCGAGAAACCGCTTGTCCTGCTCGTCCATGGACACATTATAGGGCCCAGTGGCGGAACAGGGGCTCGTTTCCGTTAAGCTTGAATGAGG
The DNA here is from genome assembly GCA_034421335.1 of Dehalococcoidia bacterium. Classification (GTDB taxonomy): domain Bacteria; phylum Chloroflexota; class Dehalococcoidia; order Lucifugimonadales; family Australimonadaceae; genus S5-327. Next base: position 13,042 of record DAOUKL010000065.1, read on the forward strand.
CTTCGTAAGAAGTAGGGAAGGGCAGGGGCCGGCAATGAAGACGTGGACGCAGCCGAGAGCGGCGCGGTTCTGGGAGGCTATCGCCGCCGGGGACTTCGAATTGCCGCAGTGCGGGCGATGCGGCGCCTGGCAGGGGCCGGATGCCGCGTCGTGCGAGCGGTGCGAGTCGCCGGAGCTGGCGTGGTCCAGCGCGCCGGCGACAGGCGCGGTGTTCAGTTCGATGGCGCCGTGGGGGCGCGAGGGCGCTCTCGCCGCGGTCGTCGTAGTGGTGGATCTCGATGCCGGACCGCGGCTGATGGGGGCGCTGGCCGGCGCGGGCGACAGGGAGAGTGTGGGAATGCGCGTCGCCGCGAGTCGCGGTGGAGAGAGGCGTGCGGACGGACTGCCGGAGTTTGTGGAATTCGTAAGATAGAGGCGTGGCAAACTACCGAAACGCTCACGAATAGGCAATCCCTATAGCGGTGCTCCCGAAATCGGCTGGAGAGGAGCGCGGCGGGGCGCAGTTTGCCCGGAATGGGCGCGTCTCGTATCATACTGCTCGGCGGTCGCGGGCGCTCCGTTGAGATCGGCGCAGCCGGGCAACCGAAAGGTTTTATCTATGCCAGATTATGACGTCGCGGTGATTGGTGCGGGCCCGGGGGGCTACGCGGCCGCGATTCGAGCCGCCCAGTTGGGGCTCAAGGCGCTATGCGTTGAGCGCGAGGCTGTCGGCGGCGTCTGCCTCAACTGGGGGTGCATCCCCTCGAAGGCGCTGCTGCGCAACGCGGAGGTGCTCACCACCGTGAAGCGCGCGGCGGAATTCGGCATCGTCGTTGAGGGCGTGAGCGCGAACTACGCCGCGGGCGTCGCCCGCAGCCGCAAGGTCGTTGACCGGCTCACCAAGGGGGTCGGCTCGCTGTTGCGGAAGAACGCGGTCGATTACCTGGAGGGCGACGCCTCCATCGTGGACGCCGAGGCGATCGAGGTGGACGGACGGCGCATCGAGGCGGCCCATCTCATCATCGCGACCGGCGCGTCTCCGGCGGCGCTCCCCGGCGTCCGGGTCGACGGCGAAGTGGTGTTGACCTACCGCGAGGCGATCGTCGACGAGCGGTCGCCGGAGCGTGTGGTCATCGTAGGAGGCGGGCCAATCGGCGTGGAGTTCGCGTCGATCCACCAGGCGTACGGAGCGTCGGCAACAATAGTGGAGGCGCTGCCCCGGCTCCTTCCGCAGGAGGACGAGGAGGCGTCGCAGGCGCTGGCGCGCGCGTTCGCCAAGCGCGGCATCCAGGTCCTCGTCGGCGCGACGGTGTCGAGTGTCGAGGTCGTTGGCGGCGTCGCGACGGTCCAGGTCGACGGCCCCGAGGGCCGGCTTACGCTAGAGGCCGACCGGGTGCTCGTCGCCACGGGCGTTCGTCCGAACACGGACGGACTCGGCGCCGAAAACGCGGGAGCGACGCTGCGCCGTGGATTCATAGAGGTCGATGACAACCTGTCGGCCAACGGCGGAGGCGTCTACGCTGTGGGGGACGTCAACGGACGGCTGCCGCTGGCGCACGTGGCGCAGGCCGAGGGCGTCTTCGTGGCCGAGCATATCGCGGGACTCGCCCCCAAACCGTTAGACTACCTCTCTATGCCGCGGGCGGCGTACTGCAGCCCCCAGGTGGCCGGCATGGGCCTCACTGAGGGCGAGGCCCGGGCGCAAGGCTACGAAGTGAAGGTGGGAAAGTTCCCCTTCGTGGCGAACGGCAAGGCGCTCGCGGCGGGAGAGAGCGAGGGATTTGCGAAAATCGTGGCCGACGCGGCCACGGGAGAGTTGCTTGGCGCGCACGTGGTCGGGCACGAGGCCACCGAATTGCTCGGTGAACTGAGCCTGACCCGGATGCTCGACGGGACGGACATTGAACTCGGACGCCTCGTCAAGGTGCATCCGAGCATGTCGGAGGCGGTGAAAGAGGCCGCACTGGCCGCCGAAGGCTGCGCGGTGCACCTGTAAGCGAGGTCTCGACGAACGACGGTGTGGCGCGAGCGCCACGGAGGGATACAGATGAGCGACGGCAAGTTCGATTTCGCCCTGGCGATCGGCGGCGAGGCGGGGCAGGGAATCGCCACTCCCGGCGACACCCTGGCCCGGCTGTTCGTCCGGCGGGGCCTGCACCTGGCGACCTACAACGCCTACCAGTCAATCATTCGGGGAGGCCACATCTTCCTGACGGTCAGGGTTTCCGACGAGGAAGTGCTGAGCCACGGCGACCGGCTCGACATGCTGCTCTCCCTGAATCAGGACACAATCGACCGGCACCTCCGACTCCTGGGCGAGGGCGCCGTCGCTCTCTACAACAGCGACACCATCACGCCCGGCGAGGCCGCCGACGGCGTGCAGCTCTGCCCGCTGCCCGTGAACGATCTGACCGGCTCCACCCGGGCGGGGCTGAACCAGAACACGGTCGCTCTGGGCGCGATGATGCACCTGCTGGGCCTCGACTTCGGCATCCTGGAGTCGAGCATCACGCAGCAGTTTGCCCGCAAGGGCGAGGACGTGGTGAACGAGAACGTGCGGGTCGCCCTCGCCGGCTACACGCACGCGCAGGAGAACTTCGTGCCGTTTCCGCAGCAAGTGCCGGACGGCGGCGAACCGAAGGCGATGTGGTCGGGCAACGAGGCCCTGGCGATGGGCGGCGCCGCCGCCGGCGTCAAGTTCTACGCGGCCTACCCGATGAGTCCGTCCACGGGGGTGCTGCACTGGTACGCGCAGCATGCGCGCAACCTGGGCATCATGGTCCGGCAGGTCGAGGACGAGATCGGCGTCGCGAACATGGTGATCGGCGCGGCGCACACGGGAACACGCGCAATGTGCGCGACCTCCGGCGGAGGCTTCGCACTGATGACGGAGGCGATCGGCGCCGCGGCGATGATGGAGATCCCCTGCGTGTTCATCAACGTGCAGCGCGCCGGCCCGTCCACGGGCGTTCCGACCAAGACGGAGCAGGGCGACCTGTGGCAGGCGCTCGGCGCCAGCCAGGGCGACTTCCAACGCCTCATCGTCTCTCCGCTCGACGCGGTCGACGCGTTCAACACGGTGCCTGAGGTGTTCAACCTCGCGGACAAGCTCCAGTGTCCCGGCATCATCCTCTCGGACCTGCTCATCTCGGAGGGCCGGTTCAGCGTCAACCCGGGCCTGCTCAACTTCCAGCCGGAGATCGACCGCGGCGAGCTCATCACCGAGCCGAAGGCGGCGAATGGCGGCCCTTATCACCGCTACGAGGACACTGCGTCCGGCGTGTCGCCCCGCGCGGTCCCCGGCGTCGAGGGCTACATCCACACGGTTGCGACCGACGAACACGACGAGACGTCGCGACTGCTGTCGGACGAGTTCACGAACCCGCTCAAGCGCCGCGCGTCGGTCGAGAAGCGGGCGCGGAAGTTCGAGAACGTGAGCAGCCTGATGGCCGCGCCGGAGATCGAGGGGCCCGCCGACGCGGACGTTACGCTGGTGGGCTGGGGTTCGACATACGGCGTCATCAAAGAGGCCATCGGCCAGATGGCCGAGCGCGGGGTGAAGGTGAACCACCTCCCCATCAAATGGCTCGTTCCGTTCCACTCCGACGAGGTGGAGGCCGCGCTGGAGGGGAAGAAGTTCTTCATCGTTGAGAACAACCAGTCGGGCCAGTTCGCGCGCTACCTGCGCGGCGAGACGGGCCTGAAAGCCGACGGCCACATACGCAAGTACGACGGCGAGCCGTTCGCGCCGCACCACATCACCGACGGAGTCGCCGAATTGCTCGAGAAGGGCTCCGGCGTCTTCGTTCCTCAGCAGGAAATCATCGTCTAGCCGGGTCGCTCCCAAGGAGAAACGCCATGACAACCATTGAACTGACCGCCAGAGACTTCAAGGGGAGCGTTGACCCCGACTGGTGCCCCGGCTGCGGCGACTTCGGAGTGCTGAACAGCCTGCAGCGCGCGTGCGCGGAGCTCGGCCTCCAGCCGCACGAGATCGTCACCGTCAGCGGCATCGGCTGCTCCTCCAACCTGCCCGGCTATATCAACACCTACGGGATGCACACCCTCCACGGGCGCTCTCTCGTGTTCGCCACCGGCGTCAAGATGGCCAACCACGAGCTCACCGTCATCGCCACGGGCGGCGACGGCGACGGCTACGGCATCGGCGGCAACCACTTCGTGCACACCTCGCGCCGCAACGTCGACCTCACCTACGTCGTGATGAACAACCAGATCTACGGCCTGACGACGGGCCAGGTCTCGCCGACGAGCCGCGTCGGCCAGCGCACGAAGAGCACGCCGTTCGGCAGCGTCGAGTATCCGCTCAACCCCATCACGTCGGCCATCATGAACGGCGCCACCTACGTCGCCCGTGGCTACTCCGGTGACATTCGCCACCTCACCGACCTCATCAAGGGCGGCATCGAGCACCACGGCTTTTCGCTCATCGACGTCTTCAGCCCGTGCGTAACGTTCAACCTCGACAACACGCACGCGTTCTTCAAGTCGCATATCAGGAAACTCGAGGACGAGGGACACGACGCCGGCGACTGGGCGGCGGCGTGTGAGAAGGCGATGGTCTGGGGCGACCAGATATACATCGGCAAGTTCTTCGAGGTCGAACAGGACTCCCTGGTCGAGCTGGAGCCTGTGCTGCGCGATGGTCCGGTGGCCAAGCGCCAGGGCGGCATCACGCAGGAGCAGGCGGAGCGCATCCTCCAGCGCATGATGTAGCCGCCGGGGCCGAAAACCCCCGTGAGGGGGAGGGACAGGGAGAGGCCGGGACGGATGCGTCATCGGACATGGGGCTGACACCCGAACAGCGGGCTGAGATAGACGCGCAGCGGAGCGAGAGCCGTTCCACGCTGCGCGCAACCGTTCCGGCTATCGAGGAGATTCTCTACGAGCCGCTGCCCGTGCTCGACCACGGCTTCGTGCGCGTGGTCGATTACATGGGCGACGACGCCGCGGTGGTGCAGGCCGCTCGCGTTTCGTACGGACGCGGCACGAAACGCACGCGCGACGACGCGGGGCTCATCAACTACCTGATGCGCAACGCGCACACCTCCCCGTTCGAGATGTGCGAGATCAAGCTCCACGTCAAGCTGCCCATCTTCGTGGCGCGGCAGTGGATCCGGCACCGCACGGCGAACGTCAACGAATACTCCGCCCGCTACTCCGTGCTCGATAACGAGTTCTACGTCCCCGCCGAAGAGCACCTGGCCGCGCAGTCGAGCGCCAACCGTCAGGGACGCGAGGGCGTCCTAGGCTCCGAGCGCGCTCAGGAAGTGCTGGCGCTGCTCAGGGCGGATGCGGAGCAGGCGTTCGAGCACTACTACGCGATGCTCAACGAGGGGCCGCTGGGCGAGCCCGACGCCGCTCCGGGCCTCGCCCGAGAGCTGGCGCGAATCGGATTGCCGCTCAGCACGTACACGCAGTGGTACTGGAAGACGGACCTCCACAATTTGCTGCACTTCCTCGCGCTGCGGAACGACGCCCACGCGCAATGGGAGATCCGGGCATACGCGAGCGTCATTCTCGGCATCGTGGAGCGCTGGACGCCCTTGGTCGCCGCCGCCTACAAGAATTATCGTGCGGGAGGCGCGCGCCTGAGCGCGGAAGGCCTCGAAGTGGTGCGGAGGCTCCTGGCGGGCGAGGAGATTGATCCGTCGTCCCTCGCCATGTCCCCGCGCGAATGGCGCGAGCTCCGCGCAACCCTGGGACTGGACGAACGCTAGCGCTTAGGGCGCCCTCTCCGCCCCTTCGGGCATCTCCCCACCGGAGACCCTTGCATAACTGCCTTACGCCTGAGAATGGCCGGTGGTTCGACAGGCGCGCCACGAGCCACGGGGGATGGATTCCCGCCTTCGCGGGCGACGGAGGGTTACGCAATGTCTCCACGGAGGGAGTTGAGGCTTCCTCCTTCCAAAGAGAAGCCCTCCGGCATTTGCCGGAGGGCTTCGTTGCGTCTGCGGTGTGGAGTAGAGGGCTAGGCGACGGCTGCGGTTGCCGTACGCCGGCTGCGGAAGACCAGCAGGGTGCCGACCGCGAGCAGGAGCGCGCCCGTCGCGAGAGCCGCCAGCATGAGCCTCGGCAGCGTGGAGTCGCCGACAGACGGCAGTTCGGTGCCGTGCTCGAGGATGAACTGGTTGAGGTCCTGCGACTTTTCGTAGACGGTGCGGGCGCCGCCCTCGTCGCCGGTGCTGCCCGGACCACCTTCGCCGTCGGCGTCCACGCCGTCCAGCATACGGGTGGAGAGCGAAAGGAGGTTCTCCACTTCCTTCTGGACGGTGAAGTTGAGCGTGGTCGCCTCCAGGATGCGGAGGGCGACGTTCTGGACGCGCCGGGCCTCAGCGACGGTGTTATGGGTCGCACGATTAATCTCGTCGGCGGTGTCCTCAATGCTCTGGTTGTCGCCGGAGCCCGCCTCGGCCTGGGCGGCGAGGTCGCGAGCCTCCGGGGCGTGGCCCACGACGCCGAGGCCGTCGCTTATGTTGACGCCCTCGACTTCAGCGTTGTAGTTCGCGCCGGCGCTGCCCTCGATGAGGTTCACGACGCTCTGCGCGATGACCTTCAGGTCGTCGAGCTCGAGACCCTCCGCCTGGGCGTTCTGGGCATACATGTGGGCCATCGAGGCCTGGTCGTACATGCCCTTGGCGGGGCCGCCGGGACTGGTGAGCTGGGCGCTCCAGTAGTTGACCACGAGAGGCGCGGAGGCGACGTAGGCGATGTCGCCGGATGGTTCGGGATCATCGTCGGGGTTAGGCTCGATGGTGACGACGAAGATGGGGTACTGCGCGAGCAGGTTGGCGCCTTCGGGGTCTACGTAGGTATCGATGAGTTCGGCGTCGCGGCCGTACGTTCCCGTACTGACCTTGTTCCCCGCGATGTCGATCAGCCAGCCCTCGTACTGGGAGCCCTGAGAGAGCGTCCCGAGCGGGCCGAGGTCGATGTTCACAACGAGGCTGTCGCTCGCGGCGTTCTTGTCGCGGAACTGAGCCGCTCCGTCGGGGTACGTGACCTCCTGAGCGCTCGTGGTGAGCGTCATCAGCATGGTCAGCGTAAGCGCCAAGGCTATACTGGCAGAGAGTTTCCGGCGCATCGACATTCCGCCTCCTGTTCGTCCGATGGATCGGGGCCGCATGGCTTGCGCCATGGAGCGGGCCCTGTCCCGTTTCGTTCCCGACCGGCTGGCCGACCGGCGTCGCCGTTCGACAGGCAGCCACGGCGCATTATAGAGCATCAGCGCGAATGCGCCATAGGTTCCGGCGGCAATTTTGCCTATTCCGCGCCCTCTCCATGCGAGGAAAGGGAGGAGGACGCCCCAAGTCTACGGTTGACCGGCGCGACCGTTCAAGTCTATCATGCGCCCACAATTGCATAGTGCGACGTTCAGGGGAGCCGGCCCGCCGGGCTGGCTGAGAGGCTTTCGAGCGACCCTATGAACCTGACCTGGGTAATGCCAGCGGAGGGAGAGCGACAGTGGCATCGTCAGCATAAGGGCCGCTCCCCTCCGAGGGAGCGGCCCTTGCTATGCGACCGGAACGAGCGCCGACGGACCGCCCCGGCCCGTAGCGCGAGAAGGAGGACGCAATGTCGACGGCGGCTTGGGCAATGATCGTGGCGGTGGCGGCGATGGCCGTGATGGCGGGCGCCGGCGTCGCCTACGCCCGAACCAGACGCCAGACGATAGAGGACTTCGTTTCCGCGCGCGGCTCCATCGGCGGCATGACGGCAATGGCCACCATGACCGCCTCCCTGTTGGGAGCGTGGATCCTCTTCAGCCCGGCTGAAGCGGCCACATGGGCGGGAATGGCCGCCCTTATCGGCTACGGCGTCGGACAGGCCGCCCCCATCGTGGCCTTCACGGTCGTCGGTCCGCGGATGCGCAGACTCGCGCCGAACGGCCACTCGCTCGCCGAATTCGTCTGGTTCCGGTACGGACGGGCGATGTACCTGTTCACCCTCGCCGTCGTGGTGCTCTACATGTTCACCTTCCTCGCCGCCGAAATGGGCGCCATCGCCCGCGCAGTGCGGCTGGCGACCGACGCGCCTCTCCTCCTCACCCTCGTGCTCGTCGGCGCGGCGACGCTGGCGTACACCGTCTACGGCGGCCTCCGCGCCTCCATCTTCACGGACAACATCCAATTCGCCATCATCATCCCCCTCCTCATAGCCGTCCTCGTCGCCGCCCTTGCCCACTTCGGAGGCTGGACTGCCGCCTTCGACACAGTGCGGAGCGAGAACGCGGCGCTGCTCGACGTGACTCAGTTGCACGGCGTCGAATTCGGCATCACTCTCGTGATCGCCATCCTCGCCGCCAACCTCTTTCATCAGGGACTCTGGCAGCGCGTCTACGCCGCAAAGTCCGACGCCGACATCCGCCGAGGCTTCCTTGCCGCCGGCGTTATCGTCATCCCGCTGATTATCGCCGCAGGTCTGTTCGGGCTTTGGGCCGCCGGCAACGGGTGGGTGAACGACGACCAACCCGCCTCTATCGCACTCTTCACACTCGCCCTCGAAGTGCTGCCCGCATGGGCGCTCGTCGTGCTCGTCGCCCTAGCCCTGATGCTCGTAATGAGCAGCATGGACACCCTCCTCAACGGAATGGCCAGCGTTTTCACCACCGACCTCTCCCGCATCAGGCGGGGACCCGGACTGCTTCGCTCTACACGCCTCATCACCGCCGTCCTCATCGTGCCCGCCGCGGTCGTGGGGTACATGTTCGACAGTGTGCTCTACCTCTTCCTCATAGCCGACCTGGTGTGCGCGGGCGCGCTGGTCCCCGCGTTCGCGGGAATGTGGGAGCGCCGCCTCAGCGGCAACGCGGCCGTCGTCAGCGCGCTCGCCGGCATCGCCGTCGGGGCGCTCTTCTTCCCCACCCGCACCCTCTCGGGCTGGTGGACGTGGGACGGCCTGACGAGCGTCTGGCATATCCTCGCCTCCGGCAACCTGCTGGCGAGCTTCCTCTCCGCGGTGGTCGTTTCGTCGGCGCTCGCAGCCGTGTTCGTCGCCGCGGCGCGCCGCAGCGACGCCCCGGGGTTCGACCTCGATTCCCTGTCGAGCGGCATACGCCCTCTGGAGGCTGAAGCATGACCATTCGCCACGGAACGGAGCATCGGGAGGAGTCCGATGGCTGAACCGTTCAACGCCCGGCTGCGAGCAGCGGCGGCGGGCGTCTGGCAGGCGCAGCACGATCATCCGTTCATCCGGGGGATAGGCGACGGCTCGCTCGATCTCGACCGCTTCCAGCACTGGGTGCGGCAGGACTACCGCTTCCTCATCGAGTACGCCCGCGCGCTCGCGACCGCCGCCGCCCGGGCCCCCGGTCTCGCGGCGATGACCAGGCTCGCCGCGCTCGCCAACGAGACGCTCGCGACCGAAATGTCGCTCCACCGCTCCTATGCCGAGGAGTTCGGCATCAGCGCCGAGGAGCTCGAGCGCGAGGAGATGTCGCCGACCTGCCGCGCCTACACCGACTTCCTCGTCCGCATGGCGGCGACCGGGAGCTTCCCCGAACTGGTGGGGGCCATCCTGCCGTGCATGTGGGGGTTTGCGGAGATAGGTCTTGGCCTCGCCGGAAGAGGCCGCCCGGCGGACGTTCGCTACGCCGCATGGGTCGATATGTACTCGTCCGCGGAGTTTGTCGCGCTCGCCGACTGGTGCAGGGCGCTGATGGACGAAATCGCGGACGGGTTGCCCGAGGCCGAGCTCGCCAGGGTGGAGGAGGCGTTCGTGACCAGCAGCCGCTACGAGTTGCTGTTCTGGGAGATGGCATGGACCAGAGAACGGTGGCCCGTATGAACACCGAACGCAGACCCGTCGCGCTGACCATCGCCGGCTCGGACTCGGGCGGCGGCGCCGGCATCCAGGCCGACCTCAAGACGTTCGCCGCGTTCGAGGTGTACGGCGCCAGCGCCGTAACCGCCGTAACCGCGCAGAACACCCTCGGCGTAACCGGCGTGCACGAGCTGCCCATCGACCTGGTGCGCGGGCAGATCGACGCCGTCGCCTCGGATATCGGAGTCGACGCGGTCAAGACCGGGATGCTGTCGAGTTCGGCCATCATCGAGGCGGTCGCGGAGGGCGTGCGCGCCTGGGGGTTCGGCAGGCTGGTTGTCGATCCGGTGATGGTGGCGAAGGGAGGCGACCGGCTGCTGCGTGAGGACGCGGTGCAGGCGTTGGCGTCGCTGCTGCTGCCGCTGGCGCTGGTGGCGACGCCGAACGCGGACGAGGCATCCGTGTTGTGCGGCTACCCCGTGGAGACGCTCGAGCAGGCGCGGGAAGCGGCCCGCGCCGTGCACGCGCTCGGCTGCCGCTACGTGGTGGTGAAAGGGGGCCACTTCGGCGACGACGCGATCGACGTGCTCTTCGACGGCGAGGCATTCGCCGAGTTCCCGGCGAGGCGCATCCCAACGTCGAGCACGCACGGCACAGGCTGCACGTTCTCGTCGGCCATCGCCGCGTCGCTGGCGAAGGGCGAAACGGTCGAGGCGGCGGTCGCCGGGGCCAAGGAGTACGTTACCGGCGCCATCGCGTCGGCGTTTCCGGTCGGCGGGGGTCATGGACCGCTGAACCACTTTCACCGCTGGTGGGTTTCATAGAGGGGGCTGGGTGCTATACTGCCGCCGAATTTCCCTCACGCGCCGAGGACAGCAGGAGGCCCCAACGTGGCAACTCTACGCAAGAGCGACCTCGCCGAGCAGGTCGCCACGAGGCTCGGCAGCACGCGGATGATGGGAGACAAGGCTCTCAACGCGGTGCTGGACAGCGTAGTCGAAGCTCTTCAGAACGGAGACCGGGTGGTCATCACCGGTTTCGGCGCCTTCGAATGGCGGAACGTCAAGGAGCGTCAGGTGCGGGCAATCCGGGGTCGGCAGGCCGGGCAGCTCGTCACGGTCCCGGCGCACCGCCGGATCGGCTTCTCCCCCGGCGCAGACCTCGCCTCCGTGCCTCTGTAGGCGTAACCACACCCCGGTCCGGGCGAGCCTGTCTCCTCCCTAGTCCGCGTCCGCCGGGGGAGGCTCCGTTCGGCGCACGGTCGTGATGAACCCGGTGTGGCCGACCATCCGGTGCTCGGGCCGCGCGCTCGTCTCCGAGAACCGCCACGCACGCTCGAGCAATTCGACGGTCTCCGGCATGCACCATCGGCTGTCGCGACTCACGCGCATCACGAACTCGTGCGCCTGCAGCACCGTCGGCAGGTACGACGCGAACACGCCGCCGGCGCGGAGCGCAGCCGCCGCTGCGTCGAGCAGCCGCCACGGTTCCGGAACGTCGGCCACCACGCGGTCGGACTCGCCGTCATCACCCAACGCGCTCTCAGCGTAGGCGTCAGCGACGATGACGTGGTGGTTCCGCGCGCCGGGCGCAAGCTCTGCGATGTTGCGGCGTGAGGGTTCCACGATTTCAGGGCGCGCCTCGTAAGTTACAAGGCTCCCCTCGGGGCCGACGGCCCGCAGCAGCGCGGCGGACGCGGCTCCCGAGCCCAACCCAACCTCGATCACCCGCGCGCCGGGGTAGATATCGGCGCGCGTCAGCAGCGCCGCCAGGTCTTTGGGGTAGATCACCTGGCTTTGCCGGGGCAGTTCCTTGACCGCGTCGGCGAACGAAGGCCGGGCCACGAACAGCTTGCTGCCCTTCTGGGTGACCAGGAAGAAGCCCTCCCGGCGGCCGATGACGTCGTCGTGGCGCACGTAGCCGAGGTGCGTTTCGATGAGGGCGCCGGACGCCAGCGTAACGCGGTAGCGGCGCATCCGCCGGTCATACACCATCGCGGTGTCGCCCTCGGCGAACGGGGCGCGGTAGCGGAGCGCTTCATCGTTCGTGACCATGACGATATGCGCAGACGGAACGGGACCGCTTCCTCCTGCAGCCCCGTTCCGCCGCCGGTTGCAGGGCCTAGCCCTGCAGTCCCTCGAGCACGGCGAGCACCGCCGCCGGATCGGGCAGCGTTCCCTGGTGCAGCTCCGTGTGACGGACCACACCGTCGGGGTCGATGATGAGGACGGAGCGCTGGGGCATGCCGGACTGGGCGTTGAGGATGCCGTAGGACTCGAGCACGGTGCCGTGAGGCCAGAAGTCCGACAGCAACGGATGTCGGACTACGCCAAGGGAGTTGGACCAGACGCGCAGCGCGTGGCGGGAGTCGACGCTCAAGCCCACGAGCTGGGCGTTCTTCTCTTCAAACGACTTCAACGCACGGTTGAAGGAAGCGGTTTGGTTCGTTCAGCCACCGGTGAACGCGGCGGGGAAGGTGTGGAGCACCACCCACTTGTCGCCCTTGAAGCTGCTGAGCGAGACCTCTTCTCCCTCGTGGCTCGTAAGGGTGAACTCCGGGGCGGCCTGACCGGTTTCGAGCATGGAGACCTCCTGTCGGCGCGGTTGGAATGGCTGAAAGGATAGCGGCGGGCCGCCGACCGGTAAAGCGCGGGGGCGGGGAGTGGGCGCCCACAAGGGACGCTCCTACGGGGGAGGGCCGGGGCGCCAGCGAAGTTCGGGCCGGCGGGCCGCCTGCGCTTCGTTCAAACGCGACACCGGCGTTTCGTACGGGGCGCCGTGCAGGAAGTCCGCGTCTTCCGCAGCCTCTTCGTCGATCCGTCGGAGCGTCTCGATGAAGGCGTCGAGCGTCTCCTTAGACTCGGTTTCGGTGGGCTCGATCATCAGCGCCTCCGGCACGACGAGGGGAAAGTACATCGTGGGTGCGTGGAAGCCGTGGTCGAGCAGCCGCTTCGAGACGTCGAGCGCGCTCGCGCCCGCGCGCTTGCGGGCGGAGAACACGACCTCGTGCATCACGGAGCGGTCGTAGGGAAGGTCGTACAGCCCGCGGAGTTGCGCCAGCAGGTAGTTGGCGTTGAGCACGGCGTTGGCGCTGATGTCGAGCATTCCCTGGCGTCCCAGGAGCGTGATGTACGTGAGCGCACGGATGAGCACGCCGAAATTCCCCTGCGCGCCGCCGATGCGCCCGATGCTGCGCTCCGGCATCTCGGCGCCGTAGACCGGCGGCGGGCCGTCGCTGCGGAGCACGGCGACCGGACCCGGCAGGAAGGGGGCGAGTTCAGCGGAGACGCAGATGGGGCCGGCGCCCGGCCCGCCGCCTCCGTGGGGGGTCGAAAACGTCTTGTGCAGGTTCATGTGCACGACGTCGAAACCGAGGTCCCCAAGCTTCACGCGCCCGAGCAGAGCGTTCATATTCGCGCCGTCGCCGTAAACGTAGCCCCCCGCCTCGTGGATGATCCCGCACATTTCCACGGCGTTGCGGTCGAACAGGCCGAGGGTGGTGGGCTGGGTGAACATCACGCCCGCCAACTCCGGGCCCGCTTCGGCGCGGAGCGCATCGAGGTCGATGTCGCCTCCGGGCGTCGAGGGAATGGAGACCACGTTGAAGCCGGCCATGGCGGCGGAGGCGGGGTTCGTGCCGTGGGCGGTGTCGGGTATCAGCATCTTGCGGCGGTTGTGCTCGCCGCGGGCGTCGAGCGTCGCACGGATGGTGAGCACGCCGGCCAGTTCGCCCTGCGCCCCGGCGAGCGGCGCGAGGCTCGCGGCGGGGAGACCGCTCACTTCCTGGAGGCAACGCTGGAGGCGGTAGAGCGCCTCCAGCGCGCCCTGGACCTGCCGCTCGGGCTGCGCGGGGTGCGCTTGAGCGAAGCCCGGCAGCGCGGCCACCGCTTCGTTCAGCTTCGGGTTGTACTTCATCGTGCAACTGCCGAGCGGGTAGAAGTTGGTGTCCACGGAGAAGTTGAGCTGACTGAGGTGCGTGAAGTAGCGCACGACCTCGCCCTCAGTCACTTCCGGCAGTTCGAGTTCCGCCCGGAGCATGGAGGCGTCGGGCATGGGCTGGGGCGGCACGTCGGACGCCGGCAGCGCAACGCCGGAACGTCCGGGGCGGCTGCGCTCCATGAGCGGTCTGCGGCGGTTGTGCGCCTCCTCGCGCAGGGGACCGTGTCCGGTGGTCATGACGCGGCCTCCGCCAGCGCGGCGACGAGCCGGTCGATTTCGTCCTTCGTGTTCACCTCGGTTACGCACAAGAGCATCCCGTTGGGGTAGCGGTCGCTCACGTCGAGCCCGCCGATGACGCCGGCCTCTTCCAGGGCGCGGTGGGTCTCGCCGACCGGCTTGGGGCAGCCGATGACGAATTCCTGGAAGAACGTTCCGTCGGTGGGGAGCGAGTAGCCGGGGATCTCCGCGATGCGCCCGGCGGCGTAGTGGGCTTTCTGGTAGCACAGTTCCGCCACGTGACGGAGGCCTCGCTTGCCCATGAGCGACGTGTATATCGTGGCCCACAGGCCGACGAGCGCGGTGCTCGTGCAGATGTTCGACGTGGCGTGCTCGCGCCGGATGTGCTGCTCCCTTGGCTGGAGCGTCAGCACGTAGCCCGTCCGGCCTTGTGTGTCGACGGTCTTGCCGGCGATGCGCCCGGGCAGCTGGCGGACGTACTCCTGCCGGCAGGTGAAGATGCCGACGTATGGCCCGCCGAAACTGGGAGGAACGCCGAGGGCCTGTCCGTCGCCGGTTGCGATGTCCGCCCCGAAATCGCCCGGGGGCTTGAACATGGCGAGCGCGATGGGGTCGCAGGACATAACGAACAACGCTCCGCTGTCGTGGGCGGCGTCGGCAAGGGCCTGCATGTCCTCGATGCAGCCGAAGAAGTTGGGGTACTGCGCGATGACGCAGGCGGTTTCGGGCCTCAGCCCGCCGGCGGCGGGAGAGACGGTGTATACGTCGATGCCTTGCGGCGCCGTGTAGGCGCGCACGGTCTCGACGTACACGGGATTGGCGGTGTCGACGACGGCGACGAGGGCGCGGCGGGTAATGCGGCACGCCATGAGGGCGGCCTCCGCAAGGCTCGACGCGCCGTCGTACATGCCCGCGTTGGAGACTTCCATGCCGAACAGCTGCGCCGTAAGGGTCTGGAACTCGAACAGCGCCTGCAGCGTGCCCTGGGAAACCTCCGGCTGGTACGGAGTGTAGGAGGTGAGGAACTCGCCGCGAGCAACGAGAGGGGCGACGACGGCGGGGCAGAAGTGGCGATAGACGCCGGCGCCGAGGAAGCTGGGGTGATCGCCGGCATGGAAGTTGCGCTGCGCCAGCGCCTCCATCTCCGCTCGCAGCTGCATCTCCGGCATCGGGTCGGGGAGAGCGAGAGGGGGATGGCGGAAGCGCTCCGGGATGTCGTCGAAGAGCGCCTCGACGCGGTCGGCGCCGATGGCCGCGAGCATCGCCGCGCGGTCGTCGTCGGTGTTCGGTATGAAGGGTGAGGTGAAGCTGGACTCAGGCACGCGGAGCGGCGGTTCCTTTGGCGTCTCAGCGGGGCGGGCTACTCGATGAGCGAGGCGTAACCGGCGGCGTCGAGCAGGTTGTCGAGTTCCGCCGGGTCGTCGGGCTTGACGCGGAGCATCCAACCCTGCTCGTAGGGGCTGCTGTTCACCAGCTCAGGGGCGGTAGTGATGTCGTCGTTCACGGCGGTCACCTCGCCGGTCACCGGCGAGTAAAGCTCGGAGAACGCCTTGACGGACTCGATCTCGCCCATCCGGGCGTTCTGGGTCACGCGCTCGCCAGGCTTGGGGAGGTCGACGTAGATCACTTCCCCGAGCTCGTCCTGAGCGAAGTCGGTGATGCCAATGAGCACGGAGCCGTCGTCCTGGCTCAAGGCCCACTCGTGCTCTTTGGAGTACCGGCGGTCTTCTGGAACGGGCATTGCTATCTCGGCCTGGCGTAGAAGGGGAGCCGCACAACCGAGGCCGGAACTGTTCTTCCGCGCACGTCTATATGCAGCGGGGTTCCTACGGCGGCGAGCCTTCTGGGAACATAGCCGAGCCCCACGTTCGTGTCAAGGGAAGGCGCGTAGCCCCCGCTCGTGACAGCCCCCACAACCTCCACGTCGTCGAGGATGTCCGAGTGCGCGCGCGGCACGGCCCCCCGCCCGTCCGTGCGGAAGCCGATCAGAGCGCGGGGCGTCCCCTCCGACGCTGCGCGGCGAACGGCGTCCGCGCCGCAGAAGTCGCCTTCCAGATGCGTGAACCGCTCAAGCCCCGCCTCGACGGGGTTGACGTTCTCGTCCATATCCGAGCCGTGGAGCAGCAGCCCCGCCTCGAGCCGCAGCGCATCGCGCGCGCCGAGCCCGCACGGCGCCACGCCCTCCGCGATGAGCAGCCGCCAAAGCTCGGCGGCGACCTCTGACGCCGGCATGAACTCCACGCCGTCCTCTCCCGTGTAGCCGGTGCGGGCGATGAGCGCCGGACGCCCAAGCACGACGGTCTCGGCCACTCGGAACGGGCGGACCTCCGCCGGGTCGAAGTCCGCAACGCGCGCCGCGATGCCGATGGCGTCCGGCCCTTGAAGCGCGATCATCGCAGTCTCGGCGGTGTGGTCGGCCACGATTGCGCGGGGGAAACGCTCGCGATGCCAGCGCTCCAGCCACGCGAACACGCGCTGCGCGTTGGCTGCGTTGGCGACGATGCGGAAGCGCTCTTCGCCGAGCCGGTACACGATGGCGTCGTCGATGATGCCGCCCTGCTCATTGCAGAGCAGGCCGTAGCGCGCCCGCCCCATGGGCATCGCCTCGCCGATGTCACCGGTGTGCGTCCAGTCGAGGAGCGCGCGGGCGTCCGGGCCCTCAACGGAGAAGCGGCCCATGTGCGATACGTCGAAGGCGCCGGCGGCGGTTCGCACCGCGCGGGCTTCCGCAATGATGCCGACGTACTGCACGGGCATGTCGTAACCGGCGAAGGGAACCATGCGCCCGCCGAGGGCGACGTGCTCGGAGTGCAACACGGTTGTGCGGAGGTCAGCGTTTCCAGTCATACGTTAAGGCTACCGCAGGACGCCAAGCGTTGCGAGGGAAATCGGTTACCATAGGCGTATTCGATAGATATGGAGCATCGCTGGATGGAGAACATTGAGTTCGGCGTTTGGGACCAGATGCAGACGTACGAGGTGATGCAGGCTCAAACCGCGGCCGACGTGTACGAGACGCACATTCGGCAGGGCCAATTGATGGAGCGCTGCGGCTTCGGCTACTACTGGACGCTCGAGCACCAGGGCTCCTACGTCGGCGCGGTGACCTCCCCGCAGATGTTCCTCACGGCTCTCGCGCGTCACACCGAGTCGATCAGGCTCGGCACGATGATCTGGCAGCTCCCGTTCCACCACCCCGTGAGGCTGGCGCAAGACATCGCGATCCTCGACCACCTGTCGGGCGGGCGCGCCGAGTTCGGCACGGGCGTAGGCGTGCATGAGCACGAGTTCATCCGGTGGGGCCTCAACTTCTACGACCGGCAGGCGATGGGCGAGGAGTCGCTCGACATCGTGGAGCTCGCCTGGAAGGGCGACGGCACGGTGACCTACGAGGGGAAGTTCTGGCAGATCAAGGAGGCGCTCATCCAGCCGACGCCGCTGCAGCGGCCGCATCCGCCGATCTGGGCCGCGGTGCACAGCCCGCGCGCCATCGACTTCGCCGCCAGGCGCGGCTACCACATGGCCCAGAACATCGACACCGACGATTCGATGACCAAGAAGTTCGCCGAGTGGCGCGAGGCATGGAAGGGCTACGGGCACAAGGGGCCGATGCCGCGCCAGTTCCTCATGCGCGTCGTCCACGTGGCGGAGACCGACGAAAAGGCGCACGAGCAGGCCCAGCAGTACCTCATGGAGGCGAACACTCTTGGCCGTGAGCTCGTCGCAGCCAGCCAGGTCGGCTTCGGCTCTCATCCTCGCGGCATGGGGTCGGAGGACAGCGAGGACATCCGCGAGCGCGGGCGCATCTTCCGCGAGTGCGCCCGCTCCTATGACTTCTGGCTCGACAACGGCCTCGCGCTCGTGGGCTCCCCCGACACGGTCATTGGCAAGATCGCCGAGGGCAGGGAGAAGATCGGCTACGACCACTTCGCGGGCAAGTTCCACATCGGCCGTATGCCCCACGCGATGGTCGAATCATCCATCCGGCTGTTCGGAGAGGAAGTGATTCCGGCGTTCGCGTGAGGGGGTAGAATAGCGGGGCCTGCGCGAACCGCTGCACGAGAGGATGAGATGCCGGACGCCGAGATTGTCTTCCAGGTGAAGGAGTCCCCGGAGGGGGGGTACGAGGCGCGTGCGGTAGGCTACAGCATCTTCACGGAGGCCGATGACTGGGACGGTCTCAAGGCGATGATGCGGGACGCCGTGCTCTGCCACTTCGAGGACGGAGAAGCACCCCGGACGATTCGCGTCCACCTGGTTCAGCACGAGGTCATACCTGTGTGAGACTGCCCCGCAGTCTGTCCGGGACAGAGTTGGGTGTTCTGCTGGGGAGGCACTATGGGTACGTCCTCACGCGGCAGCGAGGCAGTCACCTGCGGCTTACGTCGAACTATCGCGGCTACCAACACCGCGTGACCATTCCTCGCCATGACCCTCTGAGGGTTGGGACCCTGAGCGAGATTCTCAACGACGTTGCGAGCTACCTGGGGACCAGCAGGGATGACTTGGCGCGGGAGCTATTCGGAGACATATAGAGACAACAAATCCTGGAGCGTGCGCGCATGCCTGCACTGGAGTTCGGCGCCTGGGGCGCCGTGAAGATCAACGACATCAAGCGGCTCGGTTCGGCGGCCGCAGCCTACGACGAGCACATCCGCCAAGCCCGCATGATGGACGAGCTCGGCTACCGCTACTACTGGATCATCGAGCACCAGGCCTCGTACATCGGCGCCATCACCGCGCCAACCGTGTTCCTCACGGCGGTGGCCGCCGCCACGCGGCGCATTCACGTCGGCGCCATGATCTGGCAACTCCCGTTCCACAACCCAATGCGCCTAGCGCAGGAGGTGGCCACGCTCGATCACCTCTCCAAGGGTCGTGTCGAGTTCGGCTCAGGGCTGGGCACGCACGAGCACGAGTTCATCCGCTGGGGCATCAACTACTACGACCGTCACGCGGCGAGCGAAGAGGCCCTGAAAGTGATCGAGGAGGCGTGGACCAAGCCGGAGGTCACGCATCGCGGCCGGTTCTGGCAGTACGAGGAGATGCTCCCTATGCCGAAGCCCTACCGGCAGCCCCACCCGCCCATCTGGATCGCGTGCCACAGTCTCCGCGCCTTCGAGTGGGCCGCCGAGCGAAACAACGACGTCGCCACCAACATCTCCACCGACGACGAACTGGTCGACAAGTTCGAGCACTTCCGGCGCATCTGGCGCGAGTGCGAGCACCCCGGCCCCATGCCCCGCCAGATGCTCGTCCGGGTCGTCCACGTCGCCGAGACCGACGAGAAGGCCCACGCCGAGGCCGAGCCGTACCTGCTCGACTACTACGGCCTCGATAGGGAGCACGTCGTGAACACCCGCATAGGGTTCGGCAGCGACCCGCGCGGAAAAGGGACCGACAACACGCGCTACACTCGCGCCAACGGCAGGATCTTCGCCCAGGCGCGGCAGTCGTACGACTTCTGGATAGACAACGGGCTCGCCATCATCGGCAGCCCGGAAACCGTCGCCCGCAGGATCGCGGAAACGCAGGAGCGCCTCGGCTTCACCGTGTGGGCGGGCTCCCACCACGTCGGCAAGATGCCCACCGAGCAAGTGGACAACTCCATCCGCCTGTTCGGCGAGCAGGTCATCCCCGCGTTCGAGGTCCCCTCGGAGCCCGTCGTCCCCGTGAGCACCGTGCTCAGCCGCCAGGGGCCGTCCGGCCAGCAAGGCCCCTGGGCGGGGAGCTAGGGGCGCGCTTCACTCGCCCTCGGACTCGAACCCCACGCAGACCGGGCTGCTGAACGCAAGCCGCTTCGCCATGACGCGCACAGCTTCCGGGTTGTTGTCGATGAGGTAGTACCGGCGGCCCAGACGGGCGGCGGCCTCGCCCGTCGTGCCCGAGCCGGCAAAGAAGTCGACCACGAGGTCGCCGGGGTTCGAGTGCGCGCGCACGATGCGCTCGAGGATGGCGAGCGGCTTCTGCGTCGAATAGCCCGTGCGCTCCGAGCTGTTCGTGGGCACGATCGTGCGCCACCACACGTCTGTGGGAGTCTTGCCTTGCGCCGCCTTCGACTTGCCGACGAGTCCGGGCGCCAGGTACGGCACGCGGTCAATGGCGTCGTGGTTGAACGTGTAACGGCGCGGGTCCATCACGTACCACAGGATGTTGTCGTGCTTGGCCGGCCAGCGGGACTTCGACCGTCCCCCGTAGTCGTACGCCCAGATGATCTCGTTCATGAAGCAGTCGCGCCCGAAGACGGCGTCCAGCAGCACCTTGCAGTAGTGGACCTCCCGGTAGTCCGCGTGCAGGAAGAACGAACCCGTAGGCGCCAGGATGCGCCGCGCCTGTTCGATGCGCGGCGCGAGGAACCCGGCGTAATCGTCGAACGTGTCCGGGAACGACGACGCGCCGAGGCGCACGGTGCGGTAGCGGCGGCCTTGGAAGCCCGTGCGGTCGCCGTGGACATCGTCGCGTACGGCGCGGATGCGCTCGCGGGTCTGTGGTCTGCCGGTGTTGAACGGGGGGTCGATGTACACCAGCGCCGCCGCGCCGTCGGCAATGGCCGCAAGCGCCTCCAGATTGTCCCCCAAGGCGATGGTGTTCATGGCGCCGCTAGCCGATCACGGAGAACCTGCCGGCGCCTCGTCCCGTGGCTGCGAGAGCGAACGCGGCGCCGTGGCCGCTCTCCAGCGCGAGGTCGGCGAGCAGCCGCAGCGTATCCCTCAGCGCCTGACTCGGAGGCTGAACGTCGGCGCCGATAGCCTCCGCAAGGTCGAGAGTGTGCACGACCAGTTCGGTCGTGCGTCCGGGGAGGTAATCGATGAGCCGGATGCCCCCAATGAGCGTGCCAAGCGGATGGTTGTCGTGGAGGGCGTCCACGCGCGCGAGGACCCTGTCGCGCAGTTCGGCGACGGCGCGGGCGGGGTCGGCGCCGAGCTCCTCGCCCGTCTGGCGTCCGCGCTCGGCGATGCGCTCGTTCGTCCCCTCGCCCACGAACGCCCGGCGGTAGTAGTCGACCGAGTCCGGTATGTCGATGGATGCGGGCTCGACGCGCGAGAACTGGTCGACGATGAGCAGCGCCCGGCTCGCGTGACCGACGAGGCTGCGGACGCTCCAGACGCCGAGCGCGGGCGCGCCCCAGCGGTCGCCGGGAACGAGCCGAACGGTCTCGACGAAGAAGTCCGCCGCTTCGCGGTACCCCTGCCGGCTCATGGTCAGCCGAGCACGCTGAACCCGTCGGGCAGCGCCCCGCGGCCCGTCGCGGCCAGCGCAAGCCGCCCGCCGCGCCCGGAGTCGACCGCCAGCTCAGCGAGGAGATGCAGCACGCTCCGCAGCGCCTCCCGCGGAGGTTCCGCCTCGACGCCGAGCGCGCTGGCGAGGTCGAGCGCGTGCACCGTGAGCTCGAGTACGCGCGTTTCGAGGTAGTCGCCGAGCCTGATGCCGCCGTTCGTGTAGGCGATGACCGTGTCCTCGCTCGTTTCGGCCACGAGGCGCTCGGCCCGAACGCGGCCCTCCGCGAGACGCGCGAGCGGGTCGTCGCCCAGGGCTGCGCCGGCGGCCCGGCCGCGCTCGGCTATCGCGTCGTCGATGCCCTCTGGAGCGAGCGAGACGTGGTAGTGCTCGGCGGCGGACTTCACGTCCAAGGTCTCGGAGCGCTGCGAGCCGAACTCCTCCACGAGAAAGATGGAGCGCGCAGTGTGCCCGACGAGTTCGCGCACGCTCCAGACGCCGAGCCCCGGCGCGTCCCACTGGTCGTCGCGGATGCGCTCAGCGACGCTGAAGAAGAAGGCGAGCGCCTGCACGTAGGCCTGGCTGGTCACGGGCTAGCTCCGCAGGGCCCTGGCGGCCTCCACCATGTGCTCGAGCGAGGGAACAACCTCGCCCCACCGCCGGGTCTTGAGGCCGCAGTCCGGGTTCACCCAAAGCTGGTCGGGAGAGAGGACGGCGACGGCGCGGTTGAGCAGGTCGCGCATCTCGCCGACGTCGGCGACGCGGGGAGAGTGGATGTCGTAGACGCCGGGGCCGACGTCGTTGGGGTAGGAGTGGGTGCTGAACGTGTCGAGCAGCGCGCCGTCGCTGCGGGAGTTCTCCATCGAGATCACGTCGGCGTCCATGGCGGCGACGGATTCGATGATGTCGTCGTAAGCGGCGTAGCACATGTGCGTGTGCATCTGGGTGCGGTCGTCGACGCCCGAAGTGGCGATGCGGAACGCCTCGACCGCCCACGCGAGGTAGGCGTCCCAGTCGTCGCGGCGCAGGGGAAGCCCCTCTCGCAGGGCCGGCTCATCGACCTGGATGATGCGGATGCCGGCCCGCTCGAGATCGGCGACCTCGTCGCGGATGGCCAGGGCGAGCTGCCGGCACGTTTCGCTGCGCGGCTGGTCGTCCCGCACGAACGACCATTGCAGCATGGTGACCGGGCCGGTGAGCATGCCCTTGACCGGCTGAGCGGTGAGCGATTGCGCATAGGCGATCCAGTCCACGCTCATCGGGTTAGGCCGGCTGATGTCGCCGAAGATGATGGGGGGCTTGACGGCGCGTGAGCCGTAGCTCTGCACCCATCCGTTGCTGGTGGAGACGTACCCCTCCAGCTGCTCCCCGAAGTACTCCACCATGTCGTTGCGTTCGGGCTCGCCGTGAACGAGCACGTCCAGCCCGGTCTGTTCCTGGAAGCGAATGACCTGCTCGATCTCCTTGCGAAGGAACTCCTCGTACGCCTCGCCGCTCAGTTCGCGCCGGTTGCGCGCCGCCCGGGCGCGCCGAATCTCCGGCGTCTGCGGGAACGAGCCGATGGTGGTGGTGGGGAACTGCGGGAGGCGGAGCGCCTGCTGCTGCAGGCGCCGGCGGTCGGAGTACGGGTTTGCGCGGCGCGTCATGTCCGGCGTCACCGCCGCGCTGCGCTCCTTCACGGCGGGATTGTGAATGCGCTGCGAGGCGCGGCGGCTCGCCATGGCCTTGGCGTTCGCCGCCAGCCTGTCGGCCGCCTGCGCAGTCTGGTTGTTCAGCGCCATCGCAAGTGTGGCGATCTCCTCCACCTTCTGCTTCGCGAACGCCATCCACGACTTCATTTCCTCGTCGAGCTTCGTCTCGTTCTCGAGGTCCACCGGCGAGTGAAGCAGGGAGCATGAGGGGGCGACCATCACCCGGTCGGAACCGAGCGCCGAGGCGACGGTGCGCGCGGTGGCGACGGCCGCTTCCAGGTCGGTCCTCCAGATGTTCCGTCCGTCCACCAGGCCGAGCGAGAGCGACATCTGCTCCGGCAGCTTGGCGATGACGTTCTCGAGGTCGCCGCGCCCCCGAACGAGGTCGAGGTGGAGGCCGCTCACCGGCAGCGCCAGCGCCGTGCGGGCGTTCTCCCGCAAGTCGCTGAAGTAGACGGCGACGAGCAAGTTGAGCTTGGGCGACGAGGCGGTGAGGCGGGCGTAGGCGCGGCCGAACGCGGAACGCTGCTTGTCGCTCAGGGTAAGGCCGAGCGCCGGCTCGTCGAGTTGCACCCAGGCGGCTCCCGCCTGCGCGAGCCGTTTCAGCACGTTCTCGTACACGTCCACCAGGTCCTCGAGCAGCGTGAGCGGGTCGAAGTTGGGCGTGGAGGACTTCGAGAGAAGCAGGTACGTTACCGGTCCCAGGAGCACGGGACGAGTGCGGATGCCGAGCGCCTTGGCCTCCAGGAACTCGTCGACGGGTTTCGTGGAGCGCAGCGTGAACTTCTGCCCCTTGTCGATCTCCGGCACGATGTAGTGGTAGTTCGTGTCGAACCACTTGGTCATCTCCATGGCCGGGACTCCCGGAGCGTCGGCCGAGGCAGGAACGCCGCGCGCCATGGCGAAGTATGTGTCGAGGTCCACGGGCCCGTCGTCGGCGCCGTAGCGCTCGGGGACCGCGCCCACCATCGCGGAGAGGTCGAGCACGTGGTCGTACAGTGAGAAATCGTTAGAGGGGATGTGCGACAGGCCGGCCTGCGCTTGCAGCACCCAGTTGGCGCGCCGGACGGCGGCGGCGCGGGCGAGCAGCTCGTCTTGCTCTATCTTTCCCGCCCAGTAGGCCTCGACGGCCCACTTGAGTTCGCGGTTGGGGCCTATGCGTGGAAAACCAAGGTTCGAGGCTGTGACCAAGACGCTCTCCTCTCAGGTAAAGCAGGCCCCCGGCGGGAGGGCGTAGCCGAAAAAGCAGGGGGTGGGCCGGCCCCGCTTGTACGCTCCATAGTGTACAGCGGCGGCCCCTCAGCCTCAATGCCGCTCCCCAAATTTGGCCGGCGGCCGGCGGCGCGCGTGGTACTATGAACCCATGGCCAGAGCCCCCCGAAACTACTGGATGGTCTCCGTCCGGCCCGACTACTACGACGTGTGCGTCGAGAGAAACTTCTCGGTGCTCGGCATGGGCAAACAGCAGCGCAAGCGCGTCCAGCGTATGGAAATCGGCGACCGTGTCCTCTTCTACGTAACCGGACGCATGGTCTTCGGCGCGGCCGCCACCGTGTCCGGCACGTACTTCGAAGACTCCACGCCCTTGTGGCCTTCGATCGATCCCGACGAAGTCTATGCCTGGCGCGTCAAGACCAAGCCCGACGTTGTGCTCGAGGAGGACTACGAGATCGACGCGCGCCTGCTTGCGCCGCGCATGGAATTCGTGAAGAAGTGGCCTCCCGAGGAGTGGCCCCTCGCCTTTCAGGGCCTCCTCCATCTCGTTCCCAAGAAGGACTTTCAACTCATCGAGAAGGAAATGCGGAGAGGCCGCCGGAGGCCGGAGGTCGTCTTCCAGCCCGATCCGCGCCACGGCCCCCTGGCCCGCGAAGCCCAGCACGCCGGCAGGGGATGAGAGTCGCATGGCTGTTGAAATCAACCTGGCCGGCGGAAGCGCCATCGTATTCGGGGTGGCCAACCAGCGAAGCATCGCGTGGGCCATCGCCCAGCGGCTGCACGATGCGGGCGCCGAACTAACGGTTACGTACCAGAACGAGCGCATGGGGCGCTCCGTGCTGCCGCTGGTGAGCGGACTCGAAGGCGCGCGGGCGGTCGAGTGTGACGTGCTCGACGAGGCGTCCGTCGCGGCGGCCGTCGAGACGGCCTCCTCCGGGTCTCCCCTCGTCGCCGCGGTCCACAGCGTGGCCTTTGCGAACAGGGAGGACCTGGAGGGCGCTTTCTCCGCAACCGGCGCCGACGGCTTCCGGACGGCGCTGGAAGTGAGCGCGTACTCCCTGCTGCCCGTCGCGCGGGCCGCAGCCCCCCGCATGGCCGGCGGCGGCAGCATCCTCACGCTCACGTTCCACGCGGCCGACAAGGTGTATCCCGGCTACAACGTCATGGGCGTGGCCAAGGCCGCGCTCGAGAACGAGGTGAAGCAGCTCGCGGCGGAGTACGGGCCGCAGGGCGTGCGCGTCAACGCCATATCGGCGGGGCCGCTCAACACGCTGGCGGCGCGCGGCATCTCCGGGTTCCTCGGCATGGCGGAAGTCCATGCACAGAGGGCGCCCCTCAAGCGCAACATTCGCCAGGAAGAGGTGGGCGCCGCCGCGCTCTTCCTCGCCAGCCCCCTCGCGTCCGGGATCACCGGCCACGTCCTCTACGTCGACGCCGGCTACAACGTTATGGGCGTGTAGGCGCGCCTACCGGCGCTCCGGCTGGATCGCCTCCAGCGCCGCGAACTCCTCGTCGTACAGGCGCGACAGTTCCGCCGTTTCGTCCTCCGTCAGCGGCGGAACGTCCGACGCCGCGGCGAACTCGGCGAGCTGGTCGCGGCGCACGATGTTGGGCAGCACCGAAGCGATGCCGGGCTCTGTGAGGCAGAACCGGATGGCGGCCTGCGCCAGCGTCCGGCCTGTGTCGCCTCCGGCGACGAACAGCACCTGCTCGCGCTTTCGGAACGCCTTGTCGAGCCACTCCCGATGCCGGTGCGCCCGGTGGTCGCCCGGCTCGAACTCGACGCGCGCCTTGTCGGCGAAGTCGTCGGTGAGGATCTCCGACGCGTGCGGCACGCGCGCGAGCAGGCCGGTCTCGTGCTCCCGCGCCGTGGGGAAGAAGTAGCGCGCGGGCTGCTGCTCGATGATGGAGTAGATGATCTGCATGCTGGGCGCGCGGCGTTCGGCCATTGCGGCGTCCCCCTCGTTGCGCCAGCCGATGTCCGGGCCGAGCGCGGCCCCCCACCAGCGGACTTTGCCCTCTTTCACGAGCGCATCGAGCAGTTCCGCGAGGTCGTCGTTGCGAATGGCGTCGAGCCGGGGGTTGTGCATCTGGTACAGGTCGACGTAGTCCGTGCCGAGGCGGCGGAGGCTCTTCTCGACGGCGGCGCGCACGAACTCCGCGTCCCACCGCTGGGGGCGCTCCCTGTGATGGCCCTCCCGGGGAGCGTCGAGGTCGTAGCCGAACTTCGTGCCGATGACCACCGACGAGCGGTCCTTGGGGAACGCTTCGCGCAGGATTTCCTCGCCGTAGCCCTCGCCGTAGGTGTCGCCGGTGTCGAAGAAGTTGACGCCGAGTTCCTTCGCCTCGCGCAGCAGCCGGATGGCGTCGGGTTTGTCGACCTTGCCCCACCAGCCGGTGCTGACGCTCCAGACGCCGAAGCCCAGCTCCGATAGTTGCAGGTCTGTCCGGCCGAGTCGCCTGTACTTCACGCCGCCCTCCTGTGGTCTCCGCCGGAACACATTCTAGCAAGCGGGGCGGGCTACAATCCCCGGCGACCGCCGTAACCGAGGAGGGCCCCATGCCCGGACCGCTCGAAGGACTCCGCGTTGTCGACCTCACCCGCATCCTCGCGGGGCCCTACTGCACCATGGCCCTGGCCGACCTCGGGGCGAACGTCGTGAAGGTCGAGCAGCCCGGGGGCGACCAGGCCCGGCGCAACGGCCCGTTCTTCACCGGGCGCGACGGCCAGCCGCGCAGCACCTACTTCACCAGCATCAACCGCGGCAAACGCAGCATCGTCATCGACCTCAAGAACCCGGACGGCAAGGAGGCCTTCCTGCGGCTCGTCGACGGCGCCGACGTGGTTGTCGAGAACTTCCGTCCGGGCGCGATGGCGAACCTCGGCGTCGACTATCCCGCGCTCAACGCTCGCAACCCGCGCCTCATCATGGCCTCCGTGTCCGGCTTCGGCCAGACGGGGCCGTACGCCAAACGCGCCGCGCTGGACGTCATTGTCCAGGCGATGGGCGGCATGCTCAGCGTCACCGGCGAGGAGGGCGGCGGCCCCGTCCGCCCCGGCGTCAGCATGGGCGACATCGCAGCTGCGCTCTTCACCACGATAGGCGTCCTCGCCGCCGTCGTTGAGCGAGAACGCTCCGGCGTCGGCCAGCACGTCGATATGTCGATGCTCGACTGCCAGGCGGCCCTGCTCGAGAACCCCCTCATGCGCTACTTCGCGCTGGGTGAAATGCCCCAGCGCCTCGGCACCCGCCATCCCGTCGTCGCGCCGGTGCAGGCGCTCCGCACCAAGGACGGCTACATCGCCGTCGCCGTCTCCGACGGCCCGGGCGGTCACTGGGGCCGGTTCGCCCGGCTCATCGGCAAGCCGGAACTTGCCGATGACGAGCGGTTCGCATCGGGCTGGCTTCGCCGCGTGAACTACGACGATCTCCGCCCGCACTTGGAGTCCGCGCTCGCCGAGCGCGCCACCGCCGAGTGGGTCGATCTGCTCGGCCCCGCAGGCGTCGCCGTCGGCCCCGTGCAGGACGTCGCCCAGGTCGCCGTCGACCCGCAACTGCGCTCTCGCGGCATGTTCACCGAGGCGGAGACGCCGCTGGCCGGACGCGTAACGTTCACCGACACGCCCGTCAATCACTCCCGCACTCCAGGCGGCGTCCGCTCGGGCGCGCCGGAACTCGGCGAGCACACCGACGCCATTCTTGCGGAGGCAGGCTTCTCGGCGGAGGAAATCACCGTTCTGCGGGAGTCGGGGGCGGTGGCCTAGGGCGAAGGCGGGGGCTCGATGCGCCCGCCCAGCATGCGGAGGTAGTTCGCAGTGGTCGCCGCCGCGACTGTTTCGATGTCCGTCGCCTGCAACTCGGCGAGCTTCGCGGCCACTTGCGGGAGGTGCCACGGCTCGGTGCGCCGAACGGGGTTCTTCTTGAACGGCTGTGGGTAGGAATCAGTCTCGATAACGATATGGTCGAGCGGGACTCGCGCGGCGGACTCCTGCAGTTCCGGCAGGCGCAGCAGCGGCTTGGCCAGCGAGATGAAGAAGCCGAGTTCCATCACGCGCTCCGCGAGCCGCAGGTCGCCTTGGAAGTAGTGCCACGCGCCGCCGACCTCGGCGGCGCGCTCCTCCGCGAGCAGGCGCAGCGTGTCTTCATCGGCCTCGCGGGAGTGGACGACCAGCGGCAGGCCGAACTCGCGCGCGAGCCGTATCTGCCGGCGGAAGGCGTCGTGCTGGATGTCGTAGGCGGGCGAGTGGGGCATGTAGTCGAGGCCCGTCTCGCTCCACTCCACCACGCGGGGATGGACCGCAAGGCGCCGCAACTCGCTTTCGACCGCGTCGTCGACCCAGCCCGCCAGATCGGCCGGGTGCAGCCCGACGCCCGCATAGACTCCGGGGTTGGCCTCGGCCAGCTCCAGCGTCCGCCGGCACGATTCGAGCGTCGTCCCCGCCGAAACGATGAGCCCGACGTTCGCCGCACGGGCGCGGCCGAGCAACGGACCGAGCGCCTCGGGAGCGAACTGGTCGATGTGAGAGTGGCCGTCGATGAGCGGATGCACGACGCGGGGCGACTCGTCCAGTGAGAACTCCATGACGTAATTCTAGCCTATGCCGGAGCGAAACCGGGGGAGCGGATTTCGCTGCGTGCTGGTATCATCGCCCACCTATCGGGCCGCAGGTTCTCGCAGGTCTCGGCGGGAGCGGGCGCTCCCGTGCGACGTGCAAGCGCAGGCGACAGTGAACGACATCCTGACGCAGAGGTTGCAGGCGGCCTTGCGGTTGGGCCGGAACAGATGGTTCCAGGCTGCGCTCGGCCTCGCCGTGAGCGCAGGGTTCGCGCTCCTCACGGCCCGCAGCGTCGCGTTGCATGACCCGCTCGGAACGCTGCGCGACTTTTCTCCGGCGATCGCGCTCGTGGCGGCGGCGCCCCTCGCAGCCGCCACCCTGCTCCGCGCTCTCCGCTGGCGCGCGCTCCTCGCCGGCGAGCCCGCGCAGGTCGGCGCCATTCTGCTCGCGCAGAACGCCGGCATCGGCCTCAACAATATCCTGCCCGTGCGCATGGTCAGCGAGCCTGTGCAGCTCGCCCTCATCACCAAGCGCTACGGCGTGCCGTTCCCCACGGCGTTCACCACGCTCGTGACCGGCAACGTGCTCGACATCGTCGCCACCGCGCTGCTCATGGGACTCGGCGTTGCGCTCGCCCCAACCCTGCGCGACGGCCGCATCAGCATCCAACTCTTTGGCGCGGTCGTCCTCTTCATCGTCAGCGCGCTCGTGTTCGTCGCCGTAGCGCGCGGCATCCAGAGCATCCCCCTGGCTGGCCGATTCCGCTTCTTGGAGCAGGTCGTCGCCGCGCTCGGCGTGATGCGGGAGAGGCCCTACCTCCTGTGGGCGGCGTTCGGCACCACCCTCGCCCACTGGCTCGCGCTCGGCCTCGCCGGGTGGCTGGTCGCCGGCAGCCTAGGCGTCGACCTGCACCCGATCGCCATGGTCGCCGTGCTGGTGGCCGCGGCGTTCTTCACCTCGGCCATGCCGTCGGCCCCCGGCGGGGTGGGAACGTACCATTTCGCCGTAGTCGCCATGCTCACCGACCTCGGGGCCGATCCCGCGGCGGCGTTCAGCTTTGCGGTCGTCATCCATCTCATGGTCATGCTCCCGTCGTCGGCGATCGCGCTGCTCATGGCGGGACGAGTGGGGTTCCAAGTGCTGCTCCGAAGCGCCGACGCGAACTCGGCATCGGGGCCGCGCCGTTCGCAGTTGACGGCGGCGAACGAAGCGCGGGAAGCGTAGCTTGCGCCGGGCTCTGCGGACAGCGGCGGGGTTGCTTCCCGCTCTCGCTCTGTTGGCCGCCTGCGCCGCCGACCCAACTCCCGCGCCCACGGCGACCCCCACGCCCACGCCGACGGCAGCGCCTACGGCGCCGCCCCCAACCCCCACCCCCACCCCGACGCCTACGCCTACCGTAGCGCTCTCCCCTGTTCCCAGCCCCTCGCCGGTCCCCACCCCGACTCGCACGCCGCCGCAGGGAGCTTTGCGCGTCGCCGTAACCGGCGCCACGCCTCATTGGGACCTGCATGCCCTCGTTTCCGAGTGGGCGACCCTGTTCGGGCCCGGCCCCAGCCACGCGCGAATCTTCGGGTTTGTCCTCGGCGGCGAGGGTAGCCCGTCCCTCGCTGTCCGGTGCAGCCTATGCGCCTCCTGGCGCATGCCCGACCCCCTCACGTTCGAGTTCGAACTCGAACCCGCCGCGAAGTGGCAGCCCGCCGACAACTTCCAGCCGCGTCCGGTTGACGCGCACGACGTCGTGTTCAGCCTCGAACGCCTGCGGACTCCCGGCCTTCCTCACGCGGCCCTGCTCGACGCCGTCGACCGCATCGAGGCCGTCGGCGACCGCGCTGTGCGGCTCACTCTGCGCTATCCCGACCCCGACCTGCCGCTCAAGCTCGCCAGCCCCTACGCCGTCATCCTCGCGCCCGAAACGCTGGACGGCGGCGACGCCCGCGACACGCCTGTCGTCGGCGCCGGCCCGTGGCTGTTCCGGCAGGCCGCCTCCGGGCAGGTCGCCCTTACCGCGTGGGACGGCCATCCCACCGGCGCGGCCCTTGAAACCGTTGAGTTCCTCATCGCCGGCAACCGGGAGGTGGCCGCGAGGCTGCTGCGCGAGGGACGGGTCGACGCCGCGCACGTCTCCAACGAACTCTGGCCTGAACTCGAAGCCGAGGGCTTTCGCTCCGCAGTCGTCGAACGCCAGGGCAGGGGCGTGCTGTTCGGCTTCAATAGTCGGCGGGCGCCCTTCGACGACCGCGGCCTCCGCCGCGCCGCGCTCGCCGCGCTCGATCTCCAGGCCGCCCTCGACGCGACCTTCGGCATCGGCTCGGTGGGCGCGGGCCTGCCCCTGGTTGACGACGCATGGAGGCTCGACGACGCGGAACTCCGTACGCTGCTGGACGGCGCGCCGGCAACAGGCGGGACCGCGCCGTTCACCCTCACCGTGGCCAACTTCGGCGAACCCTACGTCGCCCACGGCGAACTGCTGGCGGAGCAGTTGCGCGCCGCAGGGTTCGATGCGCAGACCGACGTCGTCACGCGCGCGGAGTACCTCCGCCGCGTCTGGGAGGAACGCGACTTCGACGCGTTCGTCGGCCCGATGCCGCCGATCGACGCCCCCAACGCCTTCCTGCTCGGCCTCGCTCACACCGGGGGCGCCTCGAACGTCGTTGGCGGCGACCCCGAACTCGACGCCCTCATCGAAGCGGTCGCCGTAGAACTCGACCCGGACGCCAGGGCCGACCTCGCCCGTTCCGCGCAGCGGGCGCTCATCGAGGGCGCGTACTTCGTCATGGCCGCGTCGCTCGCGGAGCGCTGGGCGCTGAGCCCGCGCGTCGAGCAGTTCCCGCCGGACATGCCGATGGGGGCCGGCGACCTGTGGGCACACGTCCGCGTCGCCGCCGGTTCGGACAGTGAATCGGACAGATAGGCACAGGCCCGGTATACTTATGGCAACCGGGCGCTTGCATTCGGGGAGCGCCAGCGAACGAGAGACACCGAGAACGGAGGGCTGTATGGCTAAGCCGAGAGAGATTACCGACGCGGAATTCACGAGCGTGCTCGAGAGCGACGAGCCGGTGCTGGTCGACTTCTGGGCCGAGTGGTGCGGCCCCTGCAAGATGATCGCCCCGGTCGTCGAGGAACTGGCCGACGAGTACGCCGGCAAGTTCTCCTTCGCCAAGATGGACGTCGATGCGAACGCCCGCACGCCAATGGAGTTCGGCATTCGCAGCATCCCGACGCTCCTGCTGTTCAAGGACGGCAAGGTCGCGGAGCAGGTCATCGGCGCCGTGCCGAAGGCTGTCCTCAAGAAGAAGCTCGACAAGGTGCTGGCCGAAGCCTAGTCCTCTGAGCAACCCTCCCCGCAAAGGCGGGGAGGGTCGAGCGCGAACGCGAGGGGAGGGGTCCGAGGGCGGAGGCGCCCCCGCAGAGGCGGAGAGGGTGGCGTCACGGGAGTGGATGGGTCCCGGTGGGTCTCGCGGTCTTCAAAACCGTTGCCGGGCCAGCTTCCTGGTCCGGGGTGGGTTCGACTCCCACGCGCTCCCGCCATCCGCCGGCGCGGAGCGCTTACGCCAGATTCACGGTTACGCTCTTGCGCTGGGTGAAGCTGTCCAGCATCCCCTCCAGTGAGAACTCCCGGCCGATGCCGCTCATCTTGTAGCCGCCGTACGAGTGCCCCGGAATCTGCCCCAGCCCCCGGTTCACCTGCACCCAGCCCGATTCGATCCGGTGGGCGGTGTTCAGCGCGCGCTTGAGGTCCTTGCACCACACGTAGGCCGCCAGACCGTAATGGCTGTCGTTCGCCATTCGAACGGCCTCCTCTTCATCCGACCACGGCGCTACGACGAGCACGGGGCCAAAAATCTCCTCCCGCGCGATGCGCCACTCGTTCCGGACGCCGGTGAATACGGTGGGCGTCACGTAGTAACCCTCGGAGAGCGGGCCGTCCTGCGGAGGCATTCCGCCCAGCGCGACCTGCGCCCCGTTCTGACCTACGCCGTCCTCGATATAGCCGCACACGCGCCTGAACTGCTTCTCGTTGATGATCGAACCCATATCGGTCGATTCGTCCAGCGGGTCGCCGACTTTCAGCGCGCTGAGCTTCGTCACCAGCTTGTCGAGGAAGGAGTCGTGAATGCTCTCGTGCAGGAAGAGCCGCGACCCCGCGGTGCATGACTGCCCCTGTCGCGTGAACCGCATGCCGGCGACGACCCCCTGCACGACCGCGTCGTCGTCCGAGTCGGGGAAGACGATGGCGGGGCTCTTGCCGCCGAGTTCGAGCGAGACGGGAACGATCCGGTCCGCGGCGGCGTGCATGATCAGTTTTCCCACGTCGGTCGAGCCGGTGAACGAGAGCTTGCGCACCAGCGGGTGGACGGCGAGCGCGGCGCCGGCCTCCTCGCCGTAGCCGGTAATCACGTTCAGCACCCCCGGCGGCAGCGTCTCGTTGCAGATCCGCCCCATGCGCAGCACGGCGAGCGGGGCGTCTTCCGCCGCCTTGAGCACGAGCGTATTGCCCGCCGTGATCGCCATCGCGATCTTGAGCGCGCTCAGCAACACCGGCGAGTTCCACGGAACGATGCCGCCCACCACGCCGAGCGGCTCGCGCCGGTTGTACACGAGCAGGTCCTCGCCGAGAGGCACGGTCTCGCCCTTCAGTTCGCCGGCGACGCCCCCGAAGTAGCGAAACACGTCCGCCGCTCCTCTCGCTTCGGGGCGCGACTGCGGAGCGAGCGCGTTCCCCGTCTCGGTCGAGATGATGACGGCGATCTCCTCGGCCGCGGCCTCCATCGCGTCCGCGATGCGGAGCATCATGCGTCCGCGGTCGCGCGGAGCGACGTTCCGCCAGGTCTGGAACGCGCGGTGCGCCGCCTGCGCCGCAGCGTCGACGTCCTCGGCAAGCGCGCGCGGCGTCTCCGCGATGGGCCGGTTCCGGAACGCCGGATTGCCGACGGAAATCACGCCGCCGGCCTTGGCCGGCGTCTCTTCGCCGCCGACCAGCATGGGCGCCAGCTTCACCTGTTCAGTCTGAACCGTCATCGTCCATGTCTCCTTCGCGTTATGCGTCCGCCACCTCCAGCAGCTTGGCGACAGCCGAGAAATCGAGGCGTCCGTAGCCCCTGCGGCTCGCCGCGGCGTACTGCTCGCGGGCGGCGGCGGTGAGCGCCAGAGGCAGCTTCTCCTGGCTCGCCGCGGCCAGCGCCAGGCCCAGGTCCTTGTACATCAGGTCGGTCATGAAGCCCGGCGCGAACCCGTCGTTCACCGGGCTCTCAGGCACGACGCCCGGCGCCGGACACCGCGTCTGCAGCGTCCAGCAATTTCCCGACGCCTTCGACATCACGTCGAACAGCACCCGCGGGTCGGCGCCCTTCGCCACGCCCAGCGCGAACGCTTCCGTGACGGCGACCATCGACACTCCCGCCGCGAGGTTGTTCGCCAGCTTCACCGTCTCGCCCATGCCGATCTCGCCGCAATGGATGATGTTCGAGCCCATGCAGCCGAGCAGTTCCCTGTGCTTCTCCAGGGTCGCCGCGTCCCCGCCCACCATGATGGTCAGCGTGCCTGCGGCGGCCCAGGCCGACGACCCGCTCACCGGCGCGTCGAGCATCTCTCCGCCCGCTTCCGCGACGGCCGCCGCAATGCGCCGCGTCGTGTCCGGGTCGATGGTGCTCATGTCGATCACCGTCGCGCCCCTGGACAAGCCGGCGATGTAGCCGTCTGGCCCGAAGGCGGCCGCCATCGAGTCCTGTGACGCCGGCAGCATCGAGATGACGACGTTCGACGCCTGCGCCGCTTCCCGGGCCGAGCTCGCCGCCGACGCTCCCAGGCTCACGAGCGCCTCCACTGCCGCGCCGTCAATGTCGTACACGGTCAGTCGGCAGCCGGATTTCACCAGGTTGGAGGCCATCGGGCGGCCCATGGTGCCCAGGCCTATGAATCCCACTTGCTCAGTCATTCCTCGTCTCTCCCGCGGCCTGCGCCGCTGCTGGTCTCGTGCGCACCATCCCTTCGCTGCGCAGGGAAGCGCGCCTTGTTACGCAATGCCGTACAGCCGGGCGGGGTTCGCCGTGAGCACCTTGTCCACGAGGCCTGACGGCAGCTCTTCCCGCGCGCCCTTCTCCCGCAAGATCCCCAGCGCGTTCAACTCCGCGGACTGGTCGGCGTGGCCGTAGTCGCTTCCGATAACCAGGTGGTCCTCGCCCGTGCGCGCCGCGACGTAGGCGATGTCCTCGTGCGTCTGACAGGCCACGTAGAAGCGGGACTCGCGCAGCAAGTCCTGCGACAGGTCGAACTCGCTCATCCAGGCCATGCGGTCGCGCCGCGCCTCGAGCTCAGCGATGGCGAACGGCGCCCACGACGACATCGCCTCCACGAACCCGAACCGCAGCCCCGCGAACTTCTGCGGCACGCCCTCGAGCACCAGTGAAACGAACGCGTCGATGGGCGGAAGGCGGTGCTGCCAGATGGGGTTGGTCATCCCCTCCGTAACCTCCCCCGCGCCGATGTGGATGCACATCGCGAGGTCAAGTTCGGAGGCTCGCTGGTACAGTGGATAGAAGTACGGGTCTCCCGCCGATCGCTGACCCGCCTCGATGCCCCGCTTCAAGGCGCCCGCCGCTCCGTTCTCGTGCGCCCACGTCATCTCCTCGACAGCCTTGTCGATGCTCAGAGTTGGCAGCGACGCGACCCAGCGCAGACGGCCGTTCGACTCCGCGCATCTGCTCGCTATCCACCGGTTGTAGGCGCGGCAGAGGGCGTACTCCACCTCCGGTTTCACGCTCACCGCGCTCAGCATCATCGTTGGATACAGCACCTGAATGTCGACGCCGAGCTCGTCCATCTGACGGAGCCGGGCCGGGATGTCCTTCAGTTCGCGAGTGGCCTCCGTCGTCCCGGTGCGCACGTCGTCGCGCATCCGGCGCAGGCGCATCCGCCCGTCGATGTTCCAGTAGCGCAGGAAGTTGCGCGACACGCCTTCGGTCGCGGCGTCCTGCACGGCCATGGCGGTTATGGGCCGCAGCCCCGTATGCTCGGGCGCGAGGAAGTCCCAGGTGGCGTCGGTCTCGTCAACGTGCGCGTCGGCGTCGATCACGGGCATGGTCGTGCGCCTCCTCCGGTGTGTGGGGGCTAACGATACCACGCCGCCTGTCGCCCAAGGCCACGCATCGCCGGAGTAGTCGTTACACATTCGCAACAGGCTTGTAATCCCCTCGCAACAACCTGCTTCCTACACTGGATGTCGCCTGGGGAGAGGGCCGGACGCGGCAACCGGTCCCTCTCCCGCAGGCTCAACATTGCCAACGGCGGCGCCGCCTCACTACCATGCGCGCATGGTCGAGTTCGGCGTTTCGCTCCCCACCATCGGCATGGACGACCCCTCCGCCGTCCGGCTCGTGGCCGAGCAGGCGGAGGCGGCGGGCCTCGACTCGGTGTGGGCCGCGGACCATATCGTCCTGCCCACCAGCCACACCTCCACCTATCCCTACAGCGCCGACGGCGAATTCCTCATCGCTCCCGGTCTGCCTTTCCTCGACCAGTTCACCACCCTCGCCTACGTCGCCGGCTTCACGCAGCGCGTGAAGCTCGGCACCGCCGTAACCCTGCTGCCCCTCCGGCATCCTCTCGCCGTCGCCAAGACCGTCGCGTCGCTCGACGTCCTCTCGGGCGGACGCTCCATTCTCGGCGTGGCCGCCGGATGGCTCCGCGAGGAGTTCGAGGCGCTCGGCCTCGATTTCGACAGTCGAGGCAAGACGCTCGACGAGGGGCTCGACATCCTCAAGGCCGCCTGGACCGAGAGCGTCGTGGAGCACCAAGGCGAGCGCTTCTCCGTGCGCGGCGTCGAGTCCTACCCGCGTCCCGCCCAGAAGCCGCACCCTCCCATCTGGGTGGGCGGTCACACTCCACCCGTCATGCGCCGAGCCGCCAGGCGCGGCGACGCGTGGTTCCCCCCGCTGTTCGGCACGACTCCTGAGTCGCTCGCCGAGTCCCACCGCCGCATCAACGAGCAGGCCGAGGCTCACGGTCGCGGCCCCAACGCCGTCGCGCTCTCCCTCCGTGTGCTCGTCGACCTGCGCGACGAGCCGGACGCCGCGGGCGCCGAGAAGCGCAACGCCCTCGCCGGCGACCCCGAACGCATCGCCGCGACCCTCGCCGACTACCTCGACGCCGGCGTCAGTCACGTCGTCTTCCTCCCGCAGGCGAGAACGCTCGCCGACGTCCAGCGGACCATCGACATCCTGGCGGCGCGGGTGGTTCCCCAACTCCGCGCCGGAGCGGGCGTCCGATGACCTCCCCCGCGTACCAAACGGGCGTCATTGAGGTCGCCCCCGGCGCCTACGCCTTCATCCAGGAAGGCGGCGCCACCGACGCAGGCTTCCTCGTCGAGGAGGAGGGCGTCGTCATCATCGACACCCTCATGACGCGCACGCTCGCCGAGCGCCTGCTCGCCGAGGCGCGGCGCGTAACCGACAAGCCGGTGCGCTACGTCGTCAACACTCACTGGCACGGCGACCACCTGTTCGGCAACGCGCTGATGCCCGACGCGCCGATCATCGGTCACGACACGTGCCGCGCCGACCTGTTCACGGAATGGACGCCGCACAGGGAGTTTCTCCGCGACCTCTACCCCGCGATGTACCCCGAATGGGCCGACTTGCCGCAGACGCCGCCCAACCTGACCTTCAGCGACGCCCTCACGCTTCACCTCGGCCCGCGCCCCATCGAACTCCGCTTCTTCGGACGGGCGCACACCAGGGGCGACGTCGCGGTCTATCTGCCCACCGAGGGCGTGCTGTTCGCCGGCGACCTCTCGTTCCACAAGTATGTCCCCAACGCGCGCGACGGTTTTCCCCGCGAGTGGGCGCGGACTGCCCGAAAAGTCGAGCAACTCGATTGCGGCGTCATCGTTCCCGGACACGGCCCCCTCGGAGGTCCCGGCGACCTCGCCGAGATGCGGGAGTGCCTCGATCTCATCGTCCAGCAGGGCGAGCTAGCCTTCGCGTCGGGCCTCTCCTTCGAAGAAGCCCGCGCCACGCTCGACCTCGGCCCCTTCGCCGATTGGGGACGCCAGGACGACCGGCTCCCCCCTCTCATGGCCCGCCTCTACGCCGAACTCCGGGGCGAACTCGGCTGACTTCGGAAGAACAAGGAGCAACCGGATGGACTCGTTCGTGGTGATGGTCGACGCCGGCTACCTCTACATCTCCGGAGGCAAGCTCTGCCTCGGGACCTCCAACCGTTCGGAGATACACATCAACTTCAAGGCGGCGGCGGAGGGACTCGTCGAGATTGGCGAGAGGCACAGCAAATTCAAGCACCTGCGAACGTACTGGTACGACGCCGCGCCGAACGCCCAGCCCACTCCCGCCCACTACGCCCTGGGGTTTCTCCCGGGCGTCAAACTGCGGCTCGGACGCCTCACGTCCGCCGGCCAGAAGGGCGTCGACTCCCGCATCGTCCGCGACCTCATCGTGCTCTCCCGCGACAGGGCAATCTCCGCAGCGTACGTCCTCAGCGGCGACGAAGACATCCGCGAGGGCGTGGCCGAGGCCCAGGACCAGGGCGTCTCGGTGTTTCTCCTCGGAGTGTCGCCGACTCCCGACGAAACCGGCAATCAGGCGCTGGCGCTCATCAGCGAAGCCGACGACCACATCACTCTCACCAAGCCCGACATCGAGTCGTGGTTCAGCATCCGGGAGTTCGACCGGCTGGTCGACTTCGACCCCGTCACCCCGGACGAGGAGGCCGCTGTGACGTTCGGCGAGCGCTTCGGCGAGAACTGGGCCGCCACAGCCGATCCCGTGGAGATGCGGGCGTTGCTCATGGGACGCCCCCAGTTGCCCAATGAGATAGACCGGCGCCTGCTGGATGAGGCGCAAACCCTGCTCGGCGACCTGTACGACAAGCAGAACCTCCGCAAGAGCCTGCGCGGCGGCTTCTGGCGGGGTGTCGACCGGAGGTCCGAGGTCACGGACGGTTGATCATCATCGTCGCCGCTCGCTCGAAGTATTCCGCCATCTCCGCCTCGTCTTCCGAGGAAATCCCCATCGACGCGACCGCCGCCAGCATGTGACCCACCCACGCGTCGCGCTCCGGCTTGCCGATCGCGAACGGGAGGTGACGCTGCCGCAGACGCGGATGCCCCCGCTCCATCGAGTACAGCGGCGGCCCGCCCCAGTACTGCGCGAGGAACAGCGCGAGATAGGTCTTCCCCGGTTCCAACTCCTCCGGGTACACCGGACGCAGCAGAACGTCGCGCTCCACGCGCTCGTAGAAGCGGTCCACCAGTTCCACGAAGAACCGCCCGCCGCCAACGCGCTCGAACAGCGTGGACTCGGCGGCGGCTGACTCGGTCATCGACGGCTCCTCTGCAGCGCCGGGCGGGAGGCCTAACGGTTGAGTTCGATGGGCTGCGAGCACTCGCCGGTCGTCTCGTCGATGTGCTCGAGGCGTCGCCCCCGGCCCTTCATCAGCACCAGTTCGACCGCTCCCTGCTCCTCCGCGGCCTGACGGTGCACGTTGAACGGGCCGTCGTACAGGTAGCCGATCTCACCCGGCAGGATGTGATGGTCCTGCACCACTTCGAGTGTCGCTTTGGGGGTCGAGCCGTCGTCCACCCGTCGCCACGAGGTGTAGCGTTCGCTTCCCTCGAGGATGCCGATCACCACCCATCCCTCGTGGCTGTGGATCGCCGTCGGCGTGTTCGGCGGATACTGCGCCAGCAGTAGACGGAACAGCCCGTCCGGGTCGTCGTACAGCTTCTGCCCCGGCAGGCCGGAGCTGATGGTCGCCGGCTCCCCGATGCTCCAGAAGTAGTCGACGCTGTTCTCTCCTCCGAAGCGCTGGAGGAACTGCCCCAGTTGCAGCACCGACTCCATCCCAGGACTGTTGAGGTCGAGCGTCCGGCGGACGTCGAACCCGAACTCTTCGACGGCGTAGCGGCTGGCGATCGTCAAGTCTCGTCCTCGCGAAGTGATGCGCGCATGGTAGACCGGGGGCGTTGGCGGGTAAAGCGGGCTAGAGCGCACGCCGCATGATGTGCCGTCGGATCCCCAGGAGCCCGACCTCCTCGAAGCCGTGCGCCGCGAAGACCGGCGTGTAGCCGCCGAAAAGGTAACTCGGGGAGCCGGGGTAGGTAGGATAGGCCTCGAGCACGGATGCGCCATTCGCCTGGGCGCGCCGCGCAGCCTCCTCGATGAGCCGCTCCATGAGCCCGCGATGCCTGAACGCGCTCCGCACGTAGAAGCAGGTGAGCGACCAGACCGACGCGCCGTCCTCGTTCTCGCCCAGCGGCGCGCCGAGCCGGGTGAACGTCTCGCGGGGGGCGACCGAGCACCATGCGACGGGCTCGCCTTCCGAGTAAGCCAGCAGCCCGACGCGGACGCCGCCCATTATCTTGCGCCGCATCGCCGCCTTCACCGCGTCCCTGCCGTGCGGCGCGCGCCCAACCTCGTCGTCCTTCCGCCCCAGCATGCACCAGCAGTGCTTGGGCCCGCCGCGCGACTCGAACAGCCGCTCGAAATCGTCCCAGAGCGCCGGAGTAACCTCGCGTACCTCGTAGTCGCCTGTCGAATCGTTCATGGCCGCGGACTATACTAACCCTCCTACGGAGGAGAGCCATGCTGAACGGACAGAAGATATTCGACGCCGACACGCACATCCACCCGTCGGTGGAGTCGCTCGAACGCTACGTCGATCCCGAGTTCCGCGCGCGGATGCCGGAACTCGAGCAGTACATGGTGGGCGCCCGCTCCGACCAGACCACGACGCCCCGCGAGGACCCGTCGCGCCACCACTACGCCGTGAGCCTCAGCCCCTACAAGCGCCATCTTGGCGACGCGGGGCCGCGCGAGACGCCGAAAGACGCCCACTCGCGCCTCCACTTCGGCGAGTACACCGGCGCCAAGCTCCCCGCCGTCGGCGTCATCGACGACGCCTTCGACCTCCGCGTCGCCGACATGGACGAGGAGGGGACCGACGTCCACATGATGGTGCCCGACATCGGCATCGGCGTCGCCCTCCTCGGCGACCCTTCGCTCGAAATGGGGCTCGTGCGCGCCTACCACCGCATGGCGCACGATATCGCCTCGGCGTATCCCGGCCGGTTCAAGGCGCTTATGGCCGTCTCAGGCACGGACATCGAGGGCTCGGTCGCCGAGATCGAACGCTGGGGTAAGGAGCGCTGGACGGCGGGCGTCCTGCCCTTCCCGGGCGTCGGCGAGCCGATGGACCATCCGCGCATGGAGCCGATATGGGCCGCGGCGGCGAGCCACGACCTCGGCGCCGTCCACCACAGCATGACGTGGGTGCCCCCTTATTTCCCCGGCTACAAGGACATGGACGACAACCGCTTCCTGGCGCGCCTCTGCTCCCACCCGTGGGGCGCGATGAAGATGGTCGCCTCGTTCATCGGCGGCGGCATTATGGACCGCTACCCCATCAAGCTCGGCGTGCTCGAATCGGGCGTCGGCTGGCTGCCGTTCTGGACGCGGCGGATGGACGTGAACGCCGCCTACGTCGGCTTCACCGCCGACCTCCAGCACAAGATGAGCGACTACATCACCGGCGGGCGCTTCTTCGCGAGCATCGACATGACGGACGAGGAAGACATGGTGCGCATGGTGCTCGACTTCCTCGGCGACGACATCGTGATGTACGCGTCGGACTACCCCCACGCCGAGTGCAAGTTCCCGGACTCCCCTGCCGTCATCGCCCGGTGGGAGAGCCTCGGCGACGCGGCGGCCCGCGAGAAGTTCTTCTGGGGCAACGCCGTCCGCTTCTTCGGCGAGCCGTAGCCGATGCCGTAGAGCGCCAAGCAGCGCCGCTTCAGGCTACAGGCCGTAGAACGCCTTGGGGTTGTCCTCTAGGATCTTCCGGGCCGCGTCGTTGCTGATCATGCCGGAGTCGGCCCAGCGGCGGACCTCGCTCAGCGCTCCCACGTTCGCGGAGATGTCGGAGTGGCTGTAGTCGGTGCCGATCATGAGGTTGTCCTCGGTCCCGAGCGTGAGCAGGTACTCGACGTCGTCCACCGGGTCGACGGAGACGTACAGGCGGTTCTCCCTGAACAGGTTCCGTGACGATTCGAGCTTGACGTCCCGGTCGTGCAGGGCGTCGGAGCGCTCGTTCATCGCGATCTGCGACAGCACGTAGGGGATCCACGACGCTCCGGCCTCGATGAACCCGAAGCGCAGGTTGGGGAACCTGGCGGGGAGCCTCGACCGCACGACCGAGAAGAAGGCGTCCATGATGGCGAAGCCGCGGTCGCCGCCGCTGCCCGGGTGACCGGTGTGCACGCAGAGCGGCACGTCGAGGTCGTTGGCGGCCTCGTAGACCGGCAGGAAGTGCGGATCGCCCACCGGCTTCAGGAGGTCGAGCCCGCGCTTGAAGATGCCGCAGGCGCCGTTCGCCTTGGCCCAACGCAGCTCCTCGATTGCGGCGTCGGCGTCGAGCCACGGCAGCACCGCCGCCCAGCGCAAGCGTCCGCCAGTCCGGTCGCACTTCTCCGCCACGAAGCTGTTGTAGGCGTGAGCGAGCGCGGCCTCGGGCTCCGGGTTCAGCGCGATGTAGCGGATGAAGAAGGTCGGGAAGATCACCTGGACGTCCACGCCCATGCGGTCCATG
The DNA here is from genome assembly GCA_034421335.1 of Dehalococcoidia bacterium. Lineage (GTDB taxonomy): Bacteria > Chloroflexota > Dehalococcoidia > Lucifugimonadales > Australimonadaceae > S5-327. The sequence goes on from DAOUKL010000065.1 coordinate 55,261, forward strand.
TCTTCCAGCCGGCCCTCGATATCTTCCAACTCCCGCCGGGCCCGCGCCGGATGATGCGCGTCATCCCGCACGGCGCGGTTCTGGAGACGGCCCTCCACCAGCCAGAACCGGCTCCGGTGGGGGTCGAACCCGGTGTGCTCGATCGCCTCCGGGGGAGGCGTCATCGTCAGGGGGGTGTGTCTGGCTAGGCGTCCCTGCAGCGATTGCCAGGTGGACTCGGACTCGTCTACGTGGGTGTCGGCGTCGATAACGGCCATCGTTTCTGCCTCCTGTCCCGGCGCGCGCTCCCTCTCTGCGCCGCTCGCAGCCGAGCGCGCCGCCACGCCGCAAGGATAGAAAATCGCGGCCTTCCACGCTAGTGCGGGGGCGCCCCTTCCCCCGCGGACGCATGATGAGAATGCCCGGAGGCGACACCCCTCCTGCTTCAAGCCTCCCCCCCCCCGGGGGGCAGACAGGGGCGAGATTCCTGCCTGCGCAGGAATGACGGATGCGCGCTTTCGCGCGCAAACCCCCACCCCAGCCCTCCCCCGAAGACGGGGGAGGGGGGCGGATGGATTCCCGCCTTCGCGGGAATGACGGATGCGCCGCCCTCTCTGCCCCTTCGGAGCATCTCCCCCTCGGGGGGAGACGGGATGCGCGCTACTCCCCCTAGAAGCCGTACAGCTCCTTCGGGTTGTCCCACAGGATGCGGGCGCGGCTTTCTGGCGGCAGGCGGTCGTCGTTCTCGAACGTGCGGAGGGCGTAGATCTCCGTCGCCGAGTCCGCGTGGCCGTAGTCGGTGCCAATGACGAGCCGGTCGTCGCCGACGTAACGGTGCACCTGTTCGAGGTCGTCGTTCAACTGCACCGTAACCCAGATGTTGTTGTCGGCGAGGGGACGCGCGCTCAGCTGTCCGCCTCGGCGCTCCATGCGGCGCGCGAGGTCGTTCAGCTGGTACGGCAGCCAGTCGGCGCTGAACTCGATGATGCCCCATTTCGTGCGAGGGAAGCGCTCCGGCAAGCCGGTCATCAGCAGCGAATGGAACGCGGAGAGGCCGCTGAACTTGTTGCGCTCGAACGCGGTGAGCGGGCCGCCGAAGATGGCGTCGAGCTCGAAGCTGCCGGTGCCCGAGTGTGGGCAGATAGGCATATCGAACTCCCCCGCCAGTTCGTAGAGGGGATGAAAGTACGGGTCGTGTATGAGGCGGTTGCCGACCTCGACGCCGCGCAGGTTGATCGCGACGGCGCCGTTGTCCCTGGCGAACCGGAGTTGCGCCTCCGCCTCGTGGAGAGCGAGCACGGGCACGACCGCCGACCAGCGGAAGCGGCCCTTGCCCTCGGCGTAAACGTCGGCCATCCAGCGGTTGTAGCTGCGGCAGATCGCGGCCTCTTCCGCCGGGTTGGTCGTGATGGGGCCGGTCCACATCGTGGGGAAGAGCACCTGCACGTCCGTGCCGAGTTCGTCCATGTGGGCGACGCGCGCCTGCGGGTCGAGCATGTACTTCGACTCGACGGGGAGCGGGACGTTGCCGATGAACAGGCCGAACTCGCCGTGGACGCCGGCGCCCGGCCACGAGGTGCGGATCGCGCGCCCGTCGATGATCCAGTACTTCACCACTTCGCCGTCGTCGAGCGTCTGGTACGCCGTCCCCGGCTTGTAGCGGCGCTCGCCCGGGTCCATGTACTCCCAGGTCGCGTCGATCTCGATGACGTGAGCGTCCGCGTCGATGATGCCCATGACTACTCCCTTCCTCCCGCCGCCTCAACCGGCCCTGCGCCTGCGCGACGGATAGCATAGCGAAGCGTCGCCGCCGCCAGGAACAGCAGTCCCGCCAAAGAAATGTCGAGCAACGCGTTGGCGGTGTAGAGCAGTTCGGCTGGCGACCGGTCGAGCAGGTAGCCGTACCGGAGAAGGATGCTTAGGAGGGCAGCCCCAAATCCTGCGCGGATGAACCACGTCGCCTTGGCGCCGCCGCCCAACGACCGTATGAGACCGTACGCCATGAGCGCAAGACTGAGCTTTAGCGCGGCATCCGTCCAAAGGGGCAGCAAGTTCCTCACTCTGAGCCCTACGTCGGGCTCCCAACTGAACCACGTCCACCCGGCGACGCTATAGACTGCCGCCCCCGCCGCTGCTGCTCCCAGCACGGCGTGGGCGCTGAGCAGTAGTTTGTCGCGAGCCATCGGCCGTCCCCTTCCTCACGCCTAAACCGGCAGCGGCGGCTCCGACGTCTGGGGCAGCGGTACCTCGAACGTGTTGAGGAACCCCGCGTTGGTGACGTACTGCCCCATGAGCGCGATGAGGTCGACCGTGTTCTGCAGCCCGAACTGCGCCACCGCCGCGTCGAACGCCGCATCCGACACCCGGTGGGAGGCGAGCCACTCGGTAACGAACGTCACGACCGCCGACTCCTCCGGGTTCATCGCCGGCAGCGGCTGGCGGTCACGGATGGCGTCGATAAGCGCGTCGCTCACGCCGGCCTTGCGCGCCATCGGCGCGTGCGCGTTCCACACGTACGGGCAGTCCATCGCCCGCGCCGTAACGAGCACGGCGAGCTCCTGCGCCGGCTGTGGCAGCTTCAGCTCCCACCGCACGTAGTTGCTCAGCGGACGCCGCCTCAGCGCCATCTCCGGACTCATCGCCGCGACCATCCCCGGCCCCACCGGCACGGAGTTGTCGCTGATGGCCACCAGCTCATCGAACGCCGCCCGCAACTCGTCCGGCACGGCGTCGCGGTTCACATCCGGCAGTCTCGCCATGACTACGCCTCCCCCTTCTCGCGTTCCTCGCGGGCGCGCTCCTCGGCCTCGTGCAGCGCCGCGTGGGCGCGCAGCGTGCTCGGGCGCACGTCGCGCCCGCGCTCGGCGCTCAGTTCGATGCTCCGCAGGTATTTCACGTTCGCGCACGTATCGATCTCCGCGGTCCCGCACGCCGCCGGGTCGGGGATGAGGAACCGCACCGGGCCGCCCTTCTCCTCCGGCAGCGGCCCATCGCCCAGCGCGTAGAGGATGAGCGCCTGGTTCGCCACGGCGTCGAGGGGAACGCTCGCCGCGAAATCGCCCTCGGCCTCGAGCGTTACGAACGCCGCGCTGCTCTGCGCGCCCGCAGCCTCCAGCACCGACGAGAAGCGCACCGCGCCCCCCTCGCGCCCCGGCGCCAGCGCCGACACGTCCTCGACCTGGCCGGGCAGCGCCGCGAGCGCGTCGTAGCCCAGTTCCAGCCTGCGCTCCACCAGACCCGTAACCGTGATTGCATCACCCATCGCGGCCTCCTTCCTGCTCCTCTTCGAACCATTCCGGCGGGACGCGCACGGCCACCATCTCGCCGGTCGCCGTCTCGGCGCCGCCGGACGTGAGCGAGCAGCTCACCAGCGCCTTGCGTCCCTGCATCTCCGTAACCCGGGCGCGCAGCGTCAGCGGCTGGTCGACCGGCGTGGGCTTGCGGTATGACAAGCTCAGCGCCGCCGTCGCGAACCAGATTACTTGCCCGTCGCCGATCTCACGTCCCTCGGCGCGGTACGCCGTCGCGATGGCCGTCCAGATGCTGTGGCAATCGATGACGCAGCCGATCATGCCGCCGTAGAGGATATGCCGCGGGCCTGCGGCGAACTCCGGGCGGGGCGTCCACTCGCACACCGTCTCGTCGCCGTCCCAGACGCTACGAATGCGCAGCCCGTCCTTCGCGTCCGGCGCGCACCCCCAGCAGTGATTGCCCGGCAGCAAGTCCTGAAAGGCCGTCGCAGTCATTGCTAGCTCGTAACGTACACGCTGTCGGCGTGGCGTCCGTCCTGCTGACGCTCTCGCAGTGCCTCGTAGTTCACCCGCTGGTTCTTGATGCTCGGGTCCGTCGCCGAGTTCCGCATGATCTCCAGCGGCTCGTCGCTGATCGACTCGAACCAGTAAGGCGACCCCTTCGGGATGAAGAGCGCGTCCTTCGGCCCGAGCTCCACCGACTCTCCGTCCTTGCCGTAGAACTTGGCGCGCCCCGCGAGCACGAACCATACGGCGTCCTGCGCCGAGTGGGCGTGGAGGTTCGTCTCCCCGCCCTCCTTGCTCACGACTTGCACCACGACGCCCAGGTGCTCCGTGCGGCCGAGCAGCGTCGAGGTCTTCGGCTGGCCGCCGAGGTCCGGCGTTTCGTAGCGGATGACCTGCATGCGTCCGACGGTCTCGCGTTCTGTCGCCATGATCCCTCCTCCGCGGACTGTGATGCCCGTACCATACTCCTTTGGCGTACCGGGTATGATGCGCGCAGCGCCTATAGTTGGCGCACGGGAGAGCACAAAGCGGGAGGGCGCGATGACCACCACCAGCGACCTGAGGATAGGCTTCCTGAAGCCCGGGGCGGGACGCAGCCACTACGACGAGTTCGCGGCGATGATCCCCGACGGCGTCGACCTCGACATGCAGGACCTCGGCGTCATGCAGAGCGCCCTCACCGACTTTGCGGCCCGCGCCGACGCCATCATCGAGCGCGCCGTAACGCTCACACGCGAGCGCGCGTGGCAGGGCGTCATCGTCCCCGGCGCGCCCGTGGAGGTGCAGAACCCGGGACTCCGCGCGCGGCTCGCCGACGCCCTCGGCGTTCCGTTCACGACCGCGCTCGGCGCCGGCGAGCTTGCCCTGCAGGCCTATGGCGCCAACCGAATCCTGCTCATGACCCCGTTCGACCCGTACATGAACTCGCTGGTCGTCGACCACCTCGCCAACGCCGGGTTCGACGTTCAGCTCGCCGACCTCGGTTTCACGAGCGAACAGGAGGCCGTCGACCTCGACGCGCAGGTCGTGTTCGACATGGCGCGCGGCGCCGTCAAGGCCGCGTCCGGCGTGCAGGCCGTCTACTTCCAAGGCGCCGTGCTCAACCCCCTTCCCGTCATCGACGACATGGAGAGCGAGTTCGGTCTCCCCATCGTGTCGAGCAACCCCGCCATGCTGTGGGCCGTCGCCTCCAGGCTGGGCGGACGGTTCAGCATCCCGGACAAGGGGCGGCTGGTGCGGGAGTGGCCTCCATTGCCTTGAGAGGCCCGGCAAAGGAGCACAACATGAGACTCGGCATCGCACTCCCCCTCAACTTCGGAGACGCGCCCGACGGCGACGTCATCTCGCGCGGCGCCCGCGCCGCCGAGGAGCACGGGTTCGACAGCGTCTGGTTCTTCGACTCGATCGGGCGCGGACGCTTCTCGCTCGACCCCCTCATCGCCGCAGCCGTCGCCGCCTCGGCGACCGAGCGCGTTGAGGTCGGCATCGGCATCCTGCAAGCGCCCCTCCGCCA
>DAOUKL010000066.1:0-28102 GCA_034421335.1 Dehalococcoidia bacterium
ACGACGACATCGACCCCACCGACACGAACGAGGTGCTGTGGGCGCTCTGCACGCGCACCGAGGTGACGGACGACATCGACGTTGTGAAGCGGATGTGGAGCACGTCGCTCGACCCGATGGCGTACGCCGGCGACGAGGGGCCGCGCTACTACAACAACCGCATGATCATCGACGCGTGCCGCCCCTTCGAGCGCCTCGCGACGTTCCCGCCGGTCGCCCGCGCGACGCAGGAGCACGCCGCCGAGCTCCGCTCCAACTGGCCGCAGCTCTTCACCGCCGACGGCAAAGTCCGCAAGGACGTGCGGAGCGCGAGCGCGCGCAACGGGCGGTAGGGAGGAGACCCTTCATGCAGTCCGTGTGTACGCTCTTGCCTGAGGAGTTCGAACAACGCGTCGTCGACGCCAGAGCCCTGATGGCCGAGGAGCCATCCATCGGCGCCATCTACGACCCGCCGTTCACTCATCTCACCCACCAACTCGCTGAGGAGTACGACTGGGAGGGTCTCGCTGCGGCCATCGCGACGTTCGCAGCGAAGGAGCAGCCTTTCGAGGCGAAAACCATGGGGCTGTGGGTCGGCGGAAACGGGGAACAGGCGGACGTCGCCGTCATCCCGTATGCAAGCGAGCAGATGCGCGACTTTCACGACCGCCTCTGGGGGGTGATCACACCCTTCGCACAAGGGAACGTGAACCAGTTCTACGCATCGGAGAATTGGTTCCCGCACGTGACCATCAAGCGGTGCGGCGCGAATCACGAGGAGTTCGGCCGTGCTATGAGCAAACTCGTCGACGCCAATTTCCGATGGTCATTCACGGTCGACAACGTGTCCGTGCAGCACGACCCGGGTAAGAACAGCAAGACGCACTACCTTCGGTTGCGGTTCCCGCTCGGCGGAGGCGCAGGGGCGCCCGTCAGGCCCGGCGAAACCAACGGCGCAGTCTCCCGGCTTACACAGAGTGAAGCGGGACCGTGGGTGGCGACGGCGACCTTGGATGCCGGCGGGCAGGTCGAGCATGAGTGGACTGCGCCGGAGTTTGTGCGAATGATGGCGTCGCTGAAGTGCTCCAACGCGCATTTTGAGGGAGGCCGTTGCCGGGTGGAAAACGGACGCATCGTCTCCCTCGAGCCGAACACCCCGCATCCCCTCGTGGGGTGACGATCCGCCTCGACGACGACGGCGCGCCGTCCCCCTAGATATCCGCAGTCCGGGGGCGCAGCGACTCCGGGTTGGCGTCGACCCACTTCCAGTAGTGTTCCCACGCCTCGGGGACTTCCCCGCTGTTCCGGCGTTCGAGCGCCGGGCGCAGCGCGAGGTCGGCCATCGCTTCCGGAGCCCCGATGAGCTGTGCGCGCCACGTCATCTCCGCCAGATGCTCGGTGGCAATCGCCTCGATGGTCGCCGTCTCAACGTTCGGGCCGGTGAACACCATGCCGTGGTTCTGCAGGTGGCAGGCGTTCGCCGACCGCATCCGCTCGGCCACCGCCGTCCCCTGCGCGACGCTGCGGATGAGCGCCTTGTCCTCGTCGTACACCGCCGGCTCATGGGCGACGGCGGTAGAGAGCTCCGGGTCGACGAGCGGCAGGATGGTCGCGCCCGCGATGCCCATCATCGTCGCCCACTTCTGGTGCGTGTGGATGATGGAGCCCAGCCCCGGCTGCGCCTTGTACAGCTCGGCGTGGATGGGCCACTCGCTCACCTTCGTGATCTGGCGGTCGCCCGCGCCGACGATATTCCCGTCGAAGTCCATCACGATGAGGTCCTCGGCGCGGACTCGGTGCATCTGGATGTGCGGCCACGGCTTGATGATGAACGTGTCGCTCCCGGGGATGCGCGCGCTCGTGTGGCCGCGCGTCGTGCCCAATCCCGTCAGGTACAGGAGGCGGTGCGACACGGCGACAGTCTCGCGCAGTTCGGCGAGCTGCTTTTCCGAGAGCGCCATCAGAGGTTCACCCCGCGCGCGTACGAAGCGTCCCGGTTGTCGTCGAGCCACTCCTGGTTGCCCCACTCGCCGCGCGCCACGCCGTCGCGCACGTCGGGCCGCGGAGGCTCCCAGCGTTTCGCCACGTCCGTCTCCAGGTACTCCATGCCTATCGTTTCGGGTCTGCCGGCGAGCATCGCCCGCCATGTAACCTCGGCCTGCTCCTCGGCGTCCGCCGCCGCGAGCATCGACTTCGAGACGGTCGTGCCGACGAACACCATGCCGTGCCCCTTGAGGTGACACGCGACGTTGCCGCCGAGCAAGGCGGCGACCTCCGCGCCCGCCTCGGACGAGTCGATGGCGCCGGGCGCGCCCGCGTAGACCGGCCACCGCTCGGCGGCGACCGACGCGGTCGGCGCGTGGATCACAGGCAGCACGTCGCGGCCTGCGAGCCCGAACACGGTGCACCACTTCTGGTGCGTGTGCGTAACGGCGTTGACTTCCGGGCGGGCCTTGTAGATCTCGGTGTGCAGCGCCCACGAGCCGATCCGCCCCGGATAGCGCTCGCTCGCCTGCACGACGTTCCCGTCGAGGTCGATGACCATCAGGTCGTCCGCCTCGACGCGCTCAAGGCTGACGGCGGGCGTCGCGCGGATGATGATGTGGTCGGTTCCGGGAATGCGCGCGCTGACGTGTCCCTGGTACGCGCCGAGCCCGTAGTGGTGCAGCAGGCGGTTCGCGAGCGCGACCTGCTCGCGCAGCGCATCGATCTGAGCGTCGGAAGTCATGGCGGGCGCGATGCTAGTAACGCCCCACGGGAGTGTCAAGCGCAGCCCCCTCCCCCGAGGGGGAGATGCCCCGAAGGGCAGAGAGGGCGGTATGGCCCCCTCCCCCGAAGACGGGGGAGGGCTGGGGTGAGGGTTTGCGCGCGACAGCGCGCACTTCCGTCATTCCCGCGAAGGCGGGAATCCATCCCCCTTTCCCCCCGAGGGGGAGATGCCCGAAGGGCAGAGAGGGCGGTATGGCCCCCTCCCCCGAAGACGGGGGAGGGCTGGGGTGAGGGTTTGCGCGCGTCAGCGCGCACTTGCCGCCATTCCTGCCCCTGCCCGTCATTCCCGCGAAGGCGGGAATCCATCCCCCTCTCCCCCCCGAGGGGGAGAGGCCCTGAAGGGGCAGAGAGGACCTGGCCGTTCTCCCCCCGAGGGGGAGATGCCCCGAAGGGGCAGCGAGGGCCGCCCTACCCCCCCTCCACCACCACCGCCGTTCCGTACGCCAGCAGCTCCGACGCCCCCGCCATCACCATCGACGTCACGAACCGGACGCCCACCACCGCGTTCGCCCCGCGACGCTCCGCCTCCTCCTCCATGCGCCTCGCCGCCTGCGCGCGCGACTCCGTCATCAGCCGCGTGTACTCCGTAACCTCCCCGCCGACGATGTTCCGCAGCCCCGCCATGATGTCGCGTCCAACGTGACGCGCCCGGATGGTGTTTCCCTGCACGAGGCCCTTCACTTCGACGATCCGCATCCCCTCGATCTGGTCCGTCGTCGAAAGAATCATTTACTCGCTCTCCTCGAAATGCTCGCTCTTCCGCTCACGGATGCGGTCCCGGATCACGCTGGCCAGCAGGAAGGCGACGCCGATGAACACGGCGGCCAGCCCAAGCCGCACGAGCAGCGGCGCGCTCGCCAGCACCGCCCCTATCACGTAGTACGCCCAGAAGCCCGCCAGCGCGGCGGCGCCCGCCCCCAACAGCACCCATCCCAGCATCTGCATGGCCTGCGCCTCCCGCCCATAGAGTAGCACTACCCGCCCACCATCCTCGCGCGCCCTCCCGCCATTCCGCGGAGGAAGGAATCCCGCAAGGCTGTTGCCGAAATGCACACATAATGCGACAATCCGTACGTGGTCGTCCGCTTTGACTGGAACCAGGAGAAAAACGAGGAACTCATACGGCAGCGGGGTGTCTCTTTCGAGAGCATCGTCACGGCCATCGAGCAGGGCGGCTTGGTGGATGTGGTCGAACACCCCAACCGGGAGCGATACCCTGGGCAGTTCATCTACATAGTGGAACTCCATGGCTATCTGCATCTCGTTCCGTACGTTGCACAGGAAGACGACGCCCGATTCCTGAAGACCATCATCCCAAGCCGCAAGGCGACGCGGGACTACCGCGGGAGGCGGCCAACGTGAACTACCGCATGACCCGGGAAGAAAAGGACATCATCGACCGCTTCGAGCGCGGCGAACTGCGCCCGGCGCCCGATGCCGCTCAGGAAATCGCAACCGCCGCGCAGGCCGCGCGCAACACGTTCAGCAAGTCCAGGCGCGTCAACCTCCGCGTTACGGAGCTCGACTTCATGCTCGCCCACTCCAGAGCCAGGGAAGAGGGCATCCCCTACCAGACGCTCCTCTCCAGCGTCATCCACAAGTATCTCTCCGGCCGTCTCGTCGAAAAGCGCTAGCCCTGTTCTCCCCTCCGGGCGAGACGCCCGGAAGAGGCGGAATGCCACGCCCTCACGTCAGCACGACCTCCGTGGCGCCGTCTCCGCCCCGCTCGCGAGGCGCGAGCGCATACGAGGCCACCGACGCGTTCGACGCCAGGTGACGCCACACTGCCCGGCGAAGCGCTCCCGTCCCCTTCCCGTGCACTATCCGCACGTTCGAAAGCCCCTGCGCCAGCGCGGCGTCCAGCCGCTGGTCCAGCTTCTCCAGCGCCTCGTGCGCACGTTCCCCCCGAAGGTCGATCTCCTCGCTTGCCGGCGACGCCTCCGACGAGCGCGCCAGGCTCACGCTCGTACGGCCTTCCGGCGCCGGTGCGGGCTCGCCCGCCCTCCGCAACCGCGACGCCTCCAGCTTCAGCCGCGCCGAACCGACCTGCACCTCCACCCGGTCCGACCCGTCCGCCTCCGTCAGCACCACTCCCATGAAGCCGAGCGAGCCGATCTCAACGCTCTCCCCCACCCGCAGCTTCGCCTTTCGGCGCGGCGGCACCTCATCGCGGCCGAACGACTTCGCCCGCAGCGCCCGCTGCGCCTCCGCCACGTCGTCCGCCGCCTGCTCCAACACCCGCGCGGGAGGCGGAGCGTCCCGAAACGCCTGCCAGTCCGCTGCGGATTCCGCTTGTCGCAGCTTTGCCCGCACGCGCTTCGCCTCAGCCAGCAACTCGGCCCGCACCTGCTCGACCACCGCCGCCTGCGCCGCCTCCAGTTCCTCGATGCGGCGCTCGAGCTCCGACGCCTGCCGCGACGCCTCCGCGCGCTGCGCCTCCGCCTCGTCGAGCTTTTCGCGCGCCACGTGGCGCTCCTGCTGCATCGCCGCCAGCAGGCCCTCCATTTCCCGATGCCGGGGATCGAGGTAGCCCTGCGCCGCGGCGACCACTCCGGGGTCGAGCCCCAGCCGCGACGCTATCTCCATCGCGTAGCTGCGGCCCGGAAGCCCCATCGTCAGCTTGTACGTGGGACGCAGCGTTACCGGGTGCAGTTCGACGCTCGCATTCCCCACTCGCTCGTCCTCGTCCGCCACCGCCGCCAGCGACCGGTGATGCGTCGTCGCCACCGTCGGCGCCCCCATGTCCGCAAGACGCCTCGCCACCGCCTTCGCCAGCGCCGAGCCCTCCTCTGGGTCGGTCGACGCCCCCAGTTCGTCGAGCAGCACGAGCGAGCGCGGCGTCGCATGCTCCAGCATCCCGATGATCGCCGTAACGTGCGAACTGAACGTCGAGACCGCCCGTTCGATGCTCTGCTGGTCGCCGATGTCCGCGTACACCGCGTCGAACAGCGGCAGCCGCGTCGACGGCTCGCACGGCAGCATCATGCCGCTCTGACGCATCAGCGCCAGCAGGCCCAGCGTCTTCAGGGCCACCGTCTTCCCGCCCGTGTTCGGCCCCGTAACCACCAGCACGCTCTGTGGAGGACGCAGCGCGAGCGACACCGGCACGGCGCCGGCCAGCAGCGGATGCCGCGCCCCCACGAGTTCCACGCTCTCGGCGTGCTCCGCCAGCGTTACGCCCTCGTAGCTCCTCGCGTAGCGCGCCTTCGCGAGCGCCGCGTCCAGACGGCTCGCTATCTCCAGCGCCCGAAGCGCCTCGCCCGCGCGGCGCGACACGCTCGCCGACAGCGCCCGCAGCACGCGGAGCTCCTCTTCGCGCTCGGCGGCCTCCGCCTCCCGCCACCGGTTCGTCCGCGGCACGTTCGCCAGCGGCTCGATGAATAGCGTCGCGCCGGAGTCCGAGACCGCGTGCACGATGCCGGGAATCCTGCCCTTGAAATCCGCCTTGATAGGCACGACCAGCCGGTCGCCCCGCACAGTGAACAGCCTATCCTGCAGCGCCTCCGACGCCGCGTCCGACTCGATGACCGCCTGAATCCCGCCCGTGGCGGACTGGTAGGCGTCGCGGCTCTCCCGCCGCAGTTGGCGCAGCATCGGGCTGGCGTCGTCTTTCAACTCGCCAAGGGGCGTCAGCTTGGCGCGAATCTCGCGCTCCAGGGGGCGGAAGTCGGCGATATTCCGCGCGAGCGCTCGCAGCAACGGCGTCCTTCCGCGCTCCGAGCCCCCCAGCGCCTTCGCCCGCCGCACGAGATCGAGCGCGTCCGCCACAGCGATGAGTTCGTCCCCAGCGAGCACGCCCTGCACCGCCGAGCGCTGCAGCAATGGTCGAGGGTCCCGCGAGAGCGTCAGGTCCGCAGCCCCGCCCTCGATCGCCAGCGCGGCCTCCGCGGTCTCCTGCTGCAACTGCGCGACGGCAGCCCCGTCGTGCGACGGCGTCAGGCCGAGCGCCCGATCGCGCGACATCGGCGTGCGGGTGTGCTCCGCCAGCGCCTCGCGCACTCGCGGAAACTCCAGCAGCTCGAGCGAGCGCTCGCGCAACTCATCTGCGGACGGGGGAACGGGAAGCGCCTCGGGTAACTCTGTCATGCCGCGCCGCCATTGTACGCCGGTTGACGCCGCCCCTGTGCGTGCGCTCCCTTTGCGCGCTCGATTGCTGCGCGTGCTAGAATGAACCACTGCGCCGAGACCGGCAGGCCTCTACGCAAATCACCCATCGGAGTCGCCGTGCGCGTTATCGGTCTTACTGGAGGCATCGGCACAGGCAAGAGCGAAGCCGCCGGAGTCCTCTCGGCCCTCGGCGCAGCCGTCATCGACGCCGATGCCGAAGGCCACCGGGCCTACGCAAGGGGAACTATCGGCTGGAGGCGAATCGTCGAAATCTTCAGCGCGGACTTGCTCGACGACAGCGGTGAAATCGACCGCCGGCGGCTTGGCGCGCTCGTCTTCGCCAGTCCCCAGGCCCTCGCATGGCTCAACGCGGCAATCCACCCTCTCATCCGGCAGCGCATCATTCAGGCTCTCGACGAGCGGCGCGAGGCCGGCGTCGAAGTAGCAGTGGTCGACGCCGCGCTCCTCTACCAGGCCAAATGGGACGACCTCGCCGACGAGGTATGGGCGGTGGCCGCATCGCCCGCCGCTGTCGTCGAGCGCCTCAAGCTCCGCGGCCTGTCGCCGGATGACATCCGCCGGCGTCTCGAATCGCAGGGCCAGACCGAACTCCTTCTCGCAAGAGCCGACGTGGTCATCGACAACTCAGGCTCGCTCGAAGAACTCGACAACCAGGTACGGCAGTTGTGGCGGCAGAGAATCTCACCTGAGGGCAGTGCAATCCATGGCAGAGCAAGTTAGCCAGCTTTATCAGCAGCACAGCATCGAGGAATACTTCATCGACAAGGAGCCCTTCTACCTCGAAGTCTCCGACGAAATAGACATCTTCGAGGCGGCGTACGCCCAGCGCGTCCCCATCCTCCTCAAAGGGCCAACCGGCTCCGGCAAGACCCGCTTCGTCGAGTACATGTCCTGGCGCCTCAACGAAGCCCGGAAGCGCGACGGACGCGGCCACCAGGTCTCTCCGCTCGTCACCGTCGCTTGCCACGAAGACCTTACCGCAAGCGACCTCGTCGGACGCTACCTCCTCGAACCGGAGGGCACCCGCTGGATCGACGGCCCGCTCACCCGCGCCGTCAAGCACGGCGGCATCTGCTACCTCGACGAGGTCGTCGAGGCGCGCAAGGACACCACCGTCCTCATCCACCCCCTCTCCGACCACCGCCGCCTGCTCCACATCGAGAAGATCGGTCAGGTGCTCGAATCGCACCCCAACTTCCTCCTGGTCATCTCCTACAACCCCGGCTACCAGAGCGCCCTCAAGGACCTCAAGCACTCCACCAGGCAGCGCTTCATCGCCATCGAGTTCGACTTCCCCCCGCGCGACCTCGAAGGCCCCATCATCGAGCGCGAGAGCGGCGTCGACCGCGTCTCCGCCCAGCAGCTCGCCCTGCTGGGTGAGAAGGTCCGCAACCTCGTCGGCCAGGGCCTCCAGGAAGGCGTCAGCACACGGCTCCTCATCTACGCCGGCAAGCTCATCGAGCACGGCGTCGCCCCGCGACGCGCTTGCGAGGTCGCAGTCGTCTGGGGCCTCACCGACGACCGCGACGTCCAGAGCAGCGTTATGGAGATCGTCACCTCCATCTTCCCCTAGCGCCATGACCACAACCACCCCAGCGGAAGCCTCCGCGCTCATCGAGGGAATGCGCCGCGCGCTCCACGGACGCGAGCCCGTATGCGAGGCCGTCGACGGCGCAAGGCCGGCCGCCGTCCTCGTGCCCCTCCAGCCCCATCCCGACGGATGGCGCGTCGTCCTCAATCTCCGCTCACAGCACGTCGGCCTTCACCAGGGCGAAATTGCCTTCCCCGGAGGCAAACTGGAGCCGCAGGACGACGATATGCTCGCCTGCGCCCTCCGCGAAATGTGGGAGGAAATGGGCGTCCGCCCCGAGCACGTCGACGTCCTCGGCCCACTCGACGCCATCCTCACGCGAACCAACTTCATCGTTTGGCCGACCGTCGGCGTCATCCCCTACCCTTACGACTACGACATCGACGAAGGAGAGGTCGCCGAAGTCATCGAGATCCCTCTCGCGGCTCTTCTCGACGAGAGCGCGGTGCGGCGCGAGGCGCGGCTTGGTTCCGACGGAGTCCTCGTCGAGCGCGTCGCATACGCCCACGGCCCTAGCCTCGTCTTCGGCGCCACCGCATGGATCCTCGCCCAGCTGGTCGATCTGGCGCGCAGCCTATCCCCTCCTCCCGACAAGAGAGCGTCCCCCTCGTCCCCTTCCCTCCAGGGGAGGGTTGGGGAGAGGGCATAAGGAGCGGACGTGACCAACGAACACGACTCGATTATCGAAGAGTTGCGGAAGCATCCCTCGGCGCTCCTCTCGGCCTACGAAGGCGCCCGCGACGCCGTATCCTCCGTCATCGGGCCCTCCCCCGCCCTCCGGTGGGCCCAGGAAGGCGTCCGCATTGCCCAACAGGGACCCCGCGCCTGGGAGGCCGCCGCCGAGTACTTCAAGGCCTCGCCGGACGTCGTCAACGTCATCGGCTTCCCCCAGCTCGAGCGATGGGTCGAGAGCGGCGTTGAACTCGCCGCCGACGCGCCCGTCATCGCCGCGTCCTACTTCCGCGCCAGCCCGCGCGTCCTCCCCACCCTCGCCCCGCGCCACATCGCCGGGTGGGCCGGCCTCGGACGCGGCCTCTCCAAGGGCACTTGGAAGTCGTCCAGCCTTGCCGCCCGCTTCTTCGACGTCAGCGACGACCTCGTGCAGCAGGTCAGCTTCCACGAAATGCAGCTCTTCGTCGCGCTCGTTCAGACCCTCGCCAACCGCTCCTACGACCTCGCCGCCGAGGCCCTCGTCCTCGGACAGCGCGTTCTGCCGTCCGTAACCGAGCGCGAGGAACTCATCTCCCTCGCAACCGTCCTCGCCGAGACCAGTTGGCGCGAGGTGCGAGGCTCCTTCGAGGCCGCCGCGCGCGTAACCGCCAACCTCGACCGCCGCCTGCGGCCCCGCTACTTCGCCCTCGCCGAGCGGCTCGCCCGCCAGGGGCTCGGCAACGTCTCCGGCTTCATGGTCGAGAGCGCGCAGTCCCTCGCGCGCCTGCCGCAAGACCAGCAGCTCATCGTCCTCGATCGCGCCGAAGACCTCGCCGACTCCTCCGCCGAGGCCGTCAGCGCCTTCCTCCGCACCGCGCCGCAGGTGCTCGACCGCATCAGCCCCGCGCAGCTCGATGCCTGGTTCGGCCAGGGCCTGCAGCACCTCCGAGAAAACGTCGACGGCGGCGTCGCCTACTTCAGGCTCGAGTCCGCGCGCGCCGAAAGACTCATCGACCAGCTCTCCTCCAGCATCGAACTCGAAAAGGTGCAGGGCACGCTCCGTATGTACGCCAACGCTCTCGCCGGCTCCGACGTCGAACTCCAGACCGCCGACGACATCACCCACCGCAACATCGGATGGGTCCACGTCGAACTCGCGACCACCGACGGCAAGAGCGTATTTCTCCCTGCCGTCGTCGACCTCCGCGACACCAAGCAGGAAAACTTCGCATGGCTCAAGGTCGTCGCCACTCACCAGGTCGGACACCTCGAGTTCGAGAGCTTCAAGTTCGACTTCCACGCCCGCTCCAACGCGTTCAACGACTACCGTGAAGGGCTAGCTGAAGGTCTGGGCGCCCAGCCCGGCTCCACCGAAATCGCCTCCTTCTTCGACCTCTTCCCGGTCCGGGCCATGGCCGCCGACGTCTTCTCCATCGTCGAAGACGCCCGCATCGACCACCAGATAACCGCGCAGTACCGCGGCCTCGCTCCCGACTACGCCCAGGTGCAGGGCGAAGCGCTCGACAGCCGGGGGCCCATCGAAATGATGCCCTCCCAGCAGGCCCTCGTCGAAATGCTCATCCGGCTCAGCCTCGGACGGCAGACCGACGCCCGCGTGCCGTCGAAGTACGTAGCCGCCGCCGAACAGCTCGCCGGCCTCCTCAGGGTCGTCCAGAACCGCGACGCCAACGTGCAGGACTCCGCCGAAGCCGCCCTCCGCATGTACTACGCCCTCTCCCAGGTCCCCAACGAGATCATCCCTCTCGACGACTGGGAGAACGTCGACCTCTCCAGGGCCAGGTTCGACGAACCCGAACTCCAGGACATCATCGACCGCCTCCGCGCTGAGGCCGAACAGGCCGAGGAAGAAGCCTCCGGCGACGACTACGAGTCCCCCGACGACGTCGAATACCGCGGCGACTTCAAACCCGAAATGGTACAGCTCCTCGCCCAGATGCGCGGGCAGGCTGAGCCCGGCGACGACGAAGGCGCCGAGGGCGCGCAGGGCATCTCCCAGGCCGAACTCGAACAGGCCCTCCGTGACTCAACCGAAGTCGACCTCGGCGACGATGCCGAAGTCACCACAGTCGCGGCCAACATGATGAAGGAGATGGGCGCCGACGCCCCCCAGAACCCCGCCGGCTCCGGCTACAACCAGATACCGCACGTCGACGAGGAGGGCGGCCCCCTCGAACCGCGCGAACCGCGCTCCTACGCCTACGACGAGTGGGACTTCCGCGCCAACGACTACCGCCCGCGGTGGTGCATCGTGCAGGAGCGCATCGCCATCGCCGGAGAGCCCGGCTTCTACGCCGAGACCCTCCACGCCTACGCCGGCCTGGTCGACCAGATCAAGCGCCAGTTCGAGTCCGTCCGCCCCGAAATGTACCGCAAGGTCAAGCGCCTCCCCGAGGGCGAGGACATCGACCTCGACGCCGGCATCGAAGCGCTCATCGACCTCCGCAACAACATGACCCCCGACGAGCGCATCTACTGGCGCCGCAACAAGGACGAGCGCGACGTCGGCGTCGTCTTCCTCCTCGACATGAGCGCCTCAACCGCCGAAGCCGTCGAGGAGAGCTCCAGGGATTCCGACTGGAACGCCCCCGGCGACCCCGTCGCCTACACCGCGTGGCTCCGCGCCCGGCGCGGCGAGGCCGGACGCCGTCCCTACAAGCGCATCATCGACGTCGAGAAGGAGTCGATGGTGCTGCTGATGAACGCCCTCGAGACCATCGGCGACCGCTACGGCGTCTACGGCTTCTCGGGCTTCGGACGCGAGAACGTCGAGTTCTACGTCATCAAGGAGGTCGAAGAGCACCTCTCCGACCGCGTCAAGCGCCGCCTCGACAAGGTCGCGCCCCTCCACGCCACCCGCATGGGCCCCGCCATCCGCCACGCCACCACCAAGCTCGCCAACGTCGACGCCAAGACGAAGTTCATGTTCGTCATCAGCGACGGACGCCCCCAGGACCGCGGGTACTCCCGTGAAGGCGTCGAGAAGGAATACGCCGTACAGGACACCCGCATGGCCCTCATGGAGGCCCGCCAGTACGACATCACCCCCTTCTGCCTCACCGTCGACCGCAACGGCCACGACTACCTTCGCACCATGACCGGCGACCTCAACTACGAAGTCCTTCCCGACATCCTCGAACTCCCGCGCCGCCTGCCCCAGCTCTACAAGAAAATCACCCTGTAGCCTCCGGCGGGAGGACTGGGGAGAGGGGCGTAGCGCCCCCCCATTCCCGTGCCCTCCCGTCATTCCTGCGAAAGCAGGAATCCCGCCCCTTGGGGAGGTAGCCGAGCGGGCAGAGAGGGCCGCTGGCGCCCTGTGCCCCCCTCCCCCATCTGCTAACATCCCCCCGCCATGGACTTTGAACTCGCTTGGACGCCTGAGCAGGAAGCCTTCCGCAAGGAAGTCCGCGACTGGCTCCGCGACAACGCCCCCCGCCTGCCCGACCACGCCGACCCCGCCAAGCTTGCGCGCGACGAATACGAGCAGCAGCGGGAGTTCGGACGCAAGCTCGGCGCGAGGGGTTGGCTCTACCCCGCCATGCCCGCCGAGTACGGAGGCGGCGGCCTCTCCATGGAACTCGCCATGGTCCTCGAGGAGGAGCTCGACGCCTACAACCTCGCCCTCCCGCCCTACTACGACACCGGCGGCAAACTCGGCGCCGCGGCCATCCTCGTCTGGGGCGACGACGACCAGAAGGCCCACTTCCTCCCGAAGATCCTCCGCGGCGAGATACGCACCTGGCAGCTCCTCACCGAACCGGAGTCCGGCTCCGACCTCGCCAGCGTCCGAACAACCGCCGTCCGCGACGGCGACGAGTACGTCGTCAACGGGACCAAGATATTCGTCGGCAGCAACCACAGCGCCGACTACTCCTGGACCATTGTCGTTACCGACCCCAACGGCGAGCGGCACGCCAACCTCGGATGGCTCATGGTTCCCATGGACTCGCCCGGCATCACCGTCGAGCCGATGGACCTCCTCTTCGTTGGCGGCGAGCGCGGCGCGGCCAGCGGCGTCAAGAACACCGTCTTCTTCGACAACGTCCGCGTCCCCGCCTTCAACCTCATCGGCGGCGAGAACAACGGCTGGAAGGTCGCCGGAACGCACCTCGAGATCGAACACGGCCTCCTCCGAAGCGCCGTCCGCGAGGACGCGCTCGCACGCCGTGTCTTCGACTACGCCCGGACCCCCGGCCCCAACGGCGAACGGCCCGCCGACGACCCCGACGTGCGCGACCGCCTCGTCGACTTCTACATCGATTCCGAGGTCACTCGCCTGCTCCACTTCCGCAACTACGCCTGGCGCTCGCAGGGCAAGCAGCTTGCCTACGAGGCCCCGCAGGCCTACCTCTACCAGAAGCGCGCCCAGCTCTCCAGGGCCCGGGCCGTCCTCGACATCATGGGCCTGCAGGCGCTCGTCGCCGAACCCGACGAATGGGCCGTCGCCGAAGGTCATATCGAGACGCACCAGCGCGGCTCGATCGTCGACCAGCACCCCGGCGGCACCGCCGAAATTCAGCGCGTCATCATCGCTCGCCGGCTCGGCATAGGACGCGAGGCCCGCGAAGAACCCGGCAAACTCCGCTAACCCCATGGACCTCCTCCTCAACGAGCAGCAGCGCATGCTCCAGGCGACCGTCCGCGACCTCGTGCAGCGCGAGTTCCCCAAGCACGTCCTCGCCGCCATCGACGCCGGCGACGACACCCTCGCGCCCCGATGGCCCGCCATCGCCTCCACCGGCGTCCTCGGGAGCCTCATCCCCGAAGAGTACGGCGGCGCAGGCGGCTCGTTCGCCGACGCCGCCGTCGTGTTCGAGGAGCTCGGAAAGGGCCCCGTGCCCGGCCCCGCCTTCTCCTCAGCCGCCCTCGCCGCGCTCGCCATCATGGAGACCGGCAGCCCCGAGCAGAAGAGCGCATGGCTCCCGCTCATCGCCGACGGCGCCGCCGCCTTCGCCGCCGCCATCACTGCCGACGGCGCCGGATGGAATTCCGGCTACGCCGACTTCCACGCCGGCGATGGCCGCCTCAATGGCGTCTGCCTTGGCGTCCTCGACCCCGGCGCCACCCACTTCCTCGTCGCGGCCCGCATGAACGCCGACGGCGCCGGCCTCGTCGTCGTTCCCGCGAGCGCCCCGGGCGTCGCCGCCCGACCCGTCCACGGCATGGCCGCCGGACTCGGCGAGCTCAGGCTCGACAACGTCCCGTTCGACCCCGAAGCCGTCATCCCTCCCGGCCCGGCGACCAACGACGCCCTCGACCGCGCCGTGCTCCGCGCGACCGCCGTCCTCTGCGCCTACCGGGTTGGCGGCCTGGACCGCGTCTTCGAGATGTCGCTCGCCTACAGCCAGACCCGCCGGCAGTTCCAGCAGCCCATCGGACGCTTCCAGCGCGTTCAGGACCACATCATCGACATCGTCAACTGCCTCGACGCCGCCCGGTGGGCCGCGAACGAGGCTCTCTGGAGACTCGACGCTGGACGCGATGCCGAGGCTGCTGTCCACATGGCCGCCATCCTCGCCGCCGAGGGCTACTACCTCGCCTGCAACGCCGCCCACGACGTCCACGCCGGCGTTGGCATCGTCCGCGAGTACGGACTCACCCTCCACACCAAGATGTCCCGCGCCCTCTACGCCCACCTCGGCTCCCCCAGATATCACCGCCGCCGAATCGCCGCCGCCCTCAACCTCTGACCCCCTCCCCCTCGGGGGGAGGGCTGGGGAGAGGGCGTCGTTCCCCCTTGCTGTCATTCGCTCCGCCCCTTCCTGTCATTCTGAGCGCAGCGAAGAATATCGAGTCCGCGCCTACTGACCGGCGCGCCCTCCCGTCGCCCGCGAAGGCGGGAATCCACTCCCTGAGGGGAGTGCTGGGGAACAAAGAGGCGACGCCGCACGAATGAGCCCCAAGGCGGCGACCCTTGAAAATGGGGTATCGTTAGGTTCGTAGCCACCCGGTTCGTGGTGAGCCTGTCGACCCGCGAACCACCGCCCACAACCCAACCCGGAGCCCCTGCCCCATGCTCTCCCCCTACCGCGTCATCGACCTCGCCGACGATCGCGGCATCTTCTGCGGACGCGCCCTCGCCGACCTTGGCGCCGAGGTCGTCAAGATCGAGCCCACCGCCGGCGACCCAGCCCGCCGCCTCGGTCCCTTCCTCCACGACGAACCCCACGTCGAGCACAGCCTCTTCTGGCAGCTCTACGCCGCCAACAAGAAGAGCGCCGCCCTCGACATAGAAGCGCCCGCGGCGCGCGACGCCGTGCTCCGGCTTGCCACCGGCGCCGACTTCCTCATCGAGTCTTTCCGGCCCGGCTACCTCGACGCCCTCGGCCTCGGCTACGACGACCTCGCCCGCCTCAATCCGCGCCTCATCTATGTCTCCATCACCCCCTTCGGGCAGACCGGCCCCTACCGCGACTTCCTCGCCACCGACCTCACCGGCGCCGCGCTCAGCGGCTTCGCATACCTCACCGGCGACCCCGACAGGCCGCCCCTCCGCGTCTCCGTGCCGCAGTTCTGGACGCTAGGCGGCGCCGCGGGCGCCGCCGGAGCAATGGTCGCCCTCGCTCACCGCAACCACACAGGACGCGGCCAGCGCGTCGACGTCTCCTGCGTCCAGGCCCTCACCCGCACCCTGTCCCACGCTCCCCAGTTCTGGGACATGAACCAGATCGTCCTCGAACGCTCCGGCCCGTTCCGGCCCATCGGCAGAGGCCGCCGCGCCCTCCGCGTCAACTTCGAGTGCGCCGACGGCTACGTCAACTACATCCAGCCCGGAGGCGCCACCGGCGGACGCGCAATGGCCGCCCTCAGCGCGTGGATGGACGAGGAAGGCGCCGGGCATCACCTCCTCCGCGAAACCGACTTCGGCGCCTACGGCTTCGGCCAGCTCCCCGACGAAGTCCTCGACGCCATGAGCGTCACGCTCGAGGCCTTCTTCCGGCCCCGCACCAAGCGCTACCTTTCCGAGCAGGCCATCGCACGCCGCGTCCTCCTCTTCCCCGTCAACGATCCCGCCGACGTCTGCGCCTATCCCCAGCTTGCCGCCCGGGGATTCTTCCGCGAGACCGAAGCCCCCGACGGCGGGACCCTCACCACCCTCGGCCCATGGATCCGCTCCGCCGAGCGCCCCATCCCCGTCCGGCGCGCCCCGAGGCTCGGCGAACACACCGGCGAAGTCCTCGCGTCCGCCGGCCTCTCCCCTGACGAAGTCCGCGCACTCCGCGACGCCGGAGTCGCCGCATGACGCTTCCCTTCGATGGCCTCCGCGTGCTCGACTTCTGCTGGGTCGTCATCGGCCCCATGACCACCCGCTACTTCAGCGACTTCGGCGCTACCGTCCTCCGCGTCGAGTCCGAGCACCGCCCCGATGTCATTCGCCACGGTCTCCCCTTCGCCGAGGGCAAACCCGGACTCAACCGGAGCGGCTACTGGGCCAACTACAACTCCGGCAAGCTCGGCCTCGCCCTCAACATGGCCGACGAACGCGCACGGCGCATCGCCTTCCGCCTCGCCACCGAATGGGCCGACGTCGTCGCCGAGAACTTCACCCCCGGAACGATGGAGCGGTGGGGACTCGGCTACGACGCCGTCAGCGAGCGCAACCCCGGCGTCGTCATGTTCAGCGCGTCGATGCTCGGTCGCGGCGGCCCCCACGACGCCCAGCCCGGCTTCGGCCCCGTCCTCACCGCCCTCTCAGGCCACACCAACTTCACCGGCTGGCCCGACCGCGTCCCCGTAAGTCCCTACGGCGCCTACACCGACTTCCTCATTCCCCACATCGCCCTCTCCGCCATCGTCGCCGCCCTCGACCACAAGCGCCGCACCGGACGCGGGCAGCACCTCGACCTCTCACAGCTCGAGGCGGCTCTCTACTTCGCCGGGACGCCCATCCTCGACTACACCGCCAACGGACGCGTCAGCCGTCGCGACGGCAACCGCGACCCAGGCATGGCCCCCCACGCCGTCTACCGCTGCGCCGGCGACAACCGGTGGTGCGCGATCGCCTGCGAGACCGACGACCAGTGGCGCGACCTCGCCAACCTCATCGGACGCCCCGACCTCGCCGGCGACCCCAACCTCGCCGAACTCCACGGACGCAAGGCCCGCGAACCCGAACTCGACGCCGCCGTCGAAGCCTGGACCCGCAACCTCCCGCCCGACGACGTGATGCGCCGCTGCCAGGACGCCGGCGTCCCCGCCGGCGCGGTCCGCGACTCCCGCGACCTCTTCGACGACCCCCACTACCAGGGTCGCGGCCACTTCGTTTTCATGGACCACCCCGAAATGGGACGCTACGCCTCCGACGCCAACTCCTTCCTCCTGTCGGACGCCGAGGCCGCCCCCCGCTACCGCCGCGCTCCCCTCCTCGGCGAGCACACCGAGCACGTCATGCGCGACATCCTCGGCATGTCCGCCGACGAGTACCGGGCGCTGTTGGAAGAGGGCGTGTTCCAGTAGCAGTTGCGCGGAGCCTGGCCGCGGAGGACACAACATGAGCAAAGAGACCTTTAGCGAAGCGGTGGGGTTCTTCCTCGACGTGGTGTCCCGTGTGCCCGACGACGCCTGGACGAAGGACGCGCTCGGCGTCTGGAATGTCCGCGACCTCGTCGGCCACACGAGCCGCGCCATCCTGCTCGTGGAGGAGTACGCCACTGAGGGAACGACGAGAACGGGCGTCGGCTCCCCTGACGATATCGCGGAGCGAGGACGGCAGGCTGGCCGGGCCCTCGGCGACGACCCGGTGAGCGCAGTTCGTGTGCTCGCCGGTCGGGTGCTCGAGTTGGTGGACCGCCTACCGGACGACCATCCCGTGCGCACGCCCGGCGGCGTGCGTCCGCTGTCGCGCTACCTCCCCACCCGCGTTGCCGAGTTGACGGTTCACACCATCGACCTCGCCGAAGCGCTTGGCGTAGAGGCCGTCCCGCCACGGGAATGCATCCGCGCCACTCTCTACGTTCTTGCCGACTATGCCGTCCGGCAGGACACAGGCGTACAGGCGGCGTTCGCGTTGACGGGCCGTGCGCCGCTGCCTCCGGGGTTCAGCGTAGTGCCGTAGCCTCGTAACCCGCATCCCGTGATACGCTTGCGCAGAACAGGAGGCCCGGCAGCGGCCTCAAGGAGCACGTCATGACCACCAACAAGCGCGACAACCTTCAGGAAGCGGCGCTCGCCCACCTCTGGATGCCAACCCAGGACTGGAGCGAACTCGCCGAGGACGGCGTTACCGTTATGGCCGAGGCCGACGGCGTCCGCATCAAGGACGCCGACGGGAACTGGGGATACGACGGCATCTCCGGCCTCATGCTCGTCAACGTCGGCCACGGACGGAAGGAGATAGTCGACGCCATCGCCGCCCAGCTCGGTGCCATCCACTACGCCAACACCTTCAAGTACGGCGCAGAGCCCGTCATCCGCTTCGCCGAGAAGGTCGCGTCGCTCACCCCCGGCGACCTCAACCGCGTCTACTTCACCAGCGGAGGCTCCGAGGCCGTCGAAACCGCCCTCAAGGCCGCCTACCGCTACCACTACAACCGCGGCGAGCCCGCAAGGCGCAAGTTCATCGGACGCGACGGCTCCTACCACGGCACAACGCGCGGCGCCCTCAGCGTCTCCACCTCCGCCGCCCTCGACCGCCCCAGTTATGACGAGATCCTGCCCGACAACTTCCGCACGGCCCCCCAGCCCGCCTACGCCCGCCGCGAGAACAAGGACGAGTCGCTCTCCGACTTCACAGTCCGCTGCGCCCAGGCCGTCGAGGACATCATCCTCGAAGAGGGCCCGGAGACCGTCGCCGCCGTCATCGCCGAGCCCGTGTCGTTCTCCGCGGGCGTCGCCGTCCCCGGCGACGAGTACTGGCCGATGCTGCGCGAGATCTGCGACCGCCACGGCGTGCTGCTCATCGCAGACGAGGTCATCACCGGCTGGGGCCGCACCGGCAAGTGGTTCTGCATGGAGCACTGGGGCGTCGTCCCCGACATGATGACGATGGCCAAGGGCATCACCAGCGGCTACTTCCCCGTCGGCGCATGCGTCGTCCGCGACGCCGTCTTCGAGGAGTTCAAGGGCGGCCCGGAGAAGTCCTACAAGCACGGCATCACCTACGGCGGACACCCCGCCGGCGGCGCCGCCGGCCTCGCCAACGCCGCCATCATGGAGCGCGAAGACCTCATCGGCAACTCCGAGCGCATGGGCGAGCGGCTGCTCCACAACCTCAACGAACTGCGCTCCCACCCCACCGTCGCCGACGTGCGCGGCCTCGGCCTGATGTGCGCCCTCGACCTCGTGAGCGACAAGGAGACGCAGGAGCCCCTGCAGGACGTCGAGGGCGCGGCCAAGCTCCTCAACAGCAAGCTCTACGCCGCCGGACTCTTCATCCGCGCCACACGCCAGGCATTCTTCGCCCCGCCCCTCACCGTAACCGAGTCCGACGTCGACGACATGACCGGCATCTTCGACCGCGCCCTCACCGAAACCGAGCGCGAACTCGGCCTCGCGTAACGCCCCCCCGTCATTCCTGCGAAAGCAGGAATCTCGCCTCCTGTCTCCCCCCGTGGGGGAGATGCCCGAAGGGGCAGAGAGGGCCATCCGGCCCCCTCCCCCGAAGACGGGGGGAGGGCTGGGGTGAGGGCTTGCGCGCGCAAGCGCGCACTCCGTCATTCCCGCGCCCTCCCGTCATTCCTGCGAAAGCAGGAATCTCGCCTCCCGTCTCCCCCCGTGGGGGAGATGTCCAAAGGGGCAGAGAGGGCGATCAGGCCCCCTCCCCCGAATTCGGGGGAGGGCTGGGGTGGGGGTTTGCGCGCCAAGCGCGCCCTCCCGTCATTCCCGCCCCCTCCCCCGTCATTCCTACGAAAGCAGGAATCTCGTCCCCGTCTCCCCCTGAGGGGGAGATGCCCCGAAGGGGCAGAGAGGGCGGACTCGCCCCCTCCGTCGCCCGCGAAGGCGGGAATCCATCCCTTCCGTGGGAGATGCCCAAAGGGCAGCGAATCCCGCTCCCTGCTAGAATCCCCTCAACCTAGACGACAGCGAGGGCGGCATTGGCCAACTACATCCTGCTCATGACGCTCACCCGCGAAGGACAGCAGGCGCTGCTGGACAACCCGGACTTCATGGTGAACGCAGCCTCCGAGACGCACGTAGCCGACGTGCAGGGGCTCGGCCTCTACGGCGTCCTCGGACCGTACGACTTCGTCAACATCATCGAAGCCCCCGACAACGACGCCGCGGCCCGGTACTCCATCCAGCTTGGGGTGCGGGCGGGAGTCCACATCACAACCCTCCCCGCTGTCCCCATCTCCCTCCTCCATCAGCGCGAGGACTCCGAATCCCCGGACTTCACCACCGGCGTCGAACTAACCCCCGGCAGCCTCCCGGGCATCAACTGACCGTCCTACTCCCTCCCCCGAAGACGAGATCCTGCATAGCCTTCCCGTCCTGCGAAAGCAGGAATCTCGCCTCCCGTCTCCCCCTGAGGGGGAGATGCCCGAAGGGCAGAGAGGGTGGTCAGGCCCCCTCCCCCGAAGTCGGGGGAGGGTTGGGGTGAGGGTTTAGCGCGCGTCAGCGCGCTTCCGTCATTCCTGCGCCCCCCGTCATTCCTGCGAAAGCAGGAATCTCGTTCCTGTCTCCTCCCGTGGGGGAGATGCCCCAAAGGGGCAGAGAGGGCGGTCCGGCCCCCTCCCCCGAAGACGGGGGAGGGCTGGGGTGGGGGGTTGCGCGCGTCAGCGCGCCTCCGTCATTCCTGCGCCCCCCGTCATTCCTGCGAAAGCAGGAATCTCGCCTCCTGTCTCCCCCTGAGGGGGAGATGCCCGAAGGGCAGAGAGGGCCAGCCCCGGCAGCGCTTCGCGTTGACGCTTAGCGGCGCGCGCTGGTACGCTTGAATGCAGGTTCAGGAGAATCCCGCCCTTGCGGAGCGGGAGGGCGCGTGCGGAGTAGGCTAACCGCCGCACGCGTCGCTGTGTATACAGGGGGTTGCCATGGCGTACACCGCCGCTCTGCGCTGCAAGGAATGCTCCCGCGAGTACCCCATCAGCGCCTTCAACGTCTGCGATTTCTGCTTCGGTCCCCTTGAGGTGGTGTACGACCTCGACGCCATCGCGGACATCACCAGCCGCGAGCGCATCATGGCCGGGCCGCAGAGCCTCTGGCGGTACGCCGACTTCCTCCCCGCCGACTACGACCCCGCCATCGACATCAACGCAGGCTTCACGCCGCTCATCCGCTCCCACAGGCTCGCCGAACGCCTCGGATTGAAGGAGCTGTGGATCAAGAACGACAGCGTCAATCCCTCCTACTCGTTCAAGGACCGCGTCGTCGCCGTCGCATCCGTCACCGCCCTCCAGCTCGGGTTCGACACCATCGCGTGCGCCTCCACCGGCAACCTCGCCTGCTCGGTCGCCGCCCACGCCGCGCGCGCCGGACTCAAGGCCTACGTGTTCATCCCCTCCGACCTCGAACGCGGAAAGGTGCTCGGCGCCGCCATCTACAACCCCACCATGGTCGCCATCGACGGCAGCTACGACGTCGTCAACAAACTCTGCAGCGAACTCGCCGACCAGTACCGCTGGGCGTTCGTCAACATCAACGTCCGCCCCTTCTACGCCGACGGCAGCAAGACGCTCGGCTACGAGGTCGCGGAGCAGCTGGGCTGGCAGGCGCCGCGCCATGCCGTCGCCCCCTCGGCCTCCGGCGCCATGTTCACCAAGATTTACCAGGGACTGAAGGAGTTCGAGCGCGTCGGCCTCATCGACCCCGTCGAGACGCGGATGCACTGCGCCCAGGCGCGCGGCTGCTCCCCCATCGCGACCGCGTACGAGAAGGGAAGCTTCACCATCGAGCCGGTCAAGCCGAACACCATCGCCAAGTCCCTCGGCATCGGCAACCCCGCCGACGGCTACTACGCGCTCAAGACCATCCAGGCCTCCGGCGGGTCGGCGGTCATCGCCGAAGAGCACGAGGTCGCCGAGGGCATCAAGCTCCTCGCCGAGACCGAGGGCATCTTCACCGAGGGCGCCGGAGGCGTCGCCGTCGCCGGACTCAAGCGCCTCGTGGAGCGCGGGGAGATCAAGCCCGACGAATCAACCGTGGTGTACATCACGGGGAACGGCCTGAAGACGACCGAGATCGTCGCCGACGTCGTGAACCCCGTCCACATCGCGCCGACCGTGTCGGCGTTCGAGGAGGCGATGGCCGTTCGGGCCTGACCACGATGGCGGCAATGCAGCGTGTCCGCTTCACGTTCCACGGCAAGCTCATCAAGGAGCCGGTGATCTACCGGATGGGCCGGGATTTCAGCGTGGTCACCAACATCCGCCGCGCCGACGTCCAGGACCAGATCGGCTGGGTGATCCTCGAAGTCGAGGGTGAAGTGGAAGAGATAGAGCGCAGCCTGGAGTGGGTGCGCTCCCTGGGCGTACGGGTCGACCCCGCGCTCGGGGACCTGGTGGAACCGTAACCCTGCGGAGGAATTGAGCGAATATGAGCGTAATGGTGCGCATACCCGGCCCGCTTCGGCGAATGACCGACGGCGTCGACAAGGTGCAGGTCGACGCCGACGACCTGAGCGGGCTGATAGCGGCCCTCGAAGACCAGTACCCCGGCATGAAGGAGCGCCTCCTCGACGAGAACGGCGAGATCCGCTACTTCGTCAACCTCTACCTCAACAACGAGGACGTCCGCTTCCTCGGCGGCCTGACCGCCTCCGTCAAGTCGGGCGACGAAGTCAGCATCGTCCCCGCCGTCGCCGGCGGCTAGCGCGCCGTCGTCATTCCCGCGAAGGCGGGAATCTCGTGTCCGTCCCAGGGGCTGCGAGGTTCCTGCCTCCGCAGGAACGACGGACTATTCCCCTCCGGGAGAGATGCGCGAAGGGCGGAGAGGGTCTGTCCGTTCTCCCCCTGAGGGGGAGATGCCCCGAAGGGGCAGAGAGGGCGCGCCCCCGTCATTCCTGCGAAAGCAGGAATCTCGCCCCAACTCCGGAGGTGATGCCGAAGGCGGAGAGGGCAGGTTCGTGGTTCGACAGGCTCACCACGCACCATAAGACGGCAAGGACACGCAGCAAGGCAATGCAACAGCCCCCCGACCACGACGACGACCTCTACGACGAGCGCGAGCTCGCCGAGATTGACGAGCTCAACAGCATGACCGGCGAAAGCCGGTCGATGCTCGACAGCCCGTGGTGGAAGCGCATCGCAATCGCATTCGCCGCCGTCCTTCTCCTCGCCCTCCTGCTCCCCACCGTGGTGCTGCCCGCCCTCGACGGCCTCCGCGGCGGCGGAGCCGCGCCCGAACCGCCGGTCAGCACACTCGCCGTCCCCGACTTCGAACTACAGAATGCCCATGGCGGAACGGTCCGGCTGTCCGCCGCCGCCGCCGACAATGAGGCGGTCGTCCTCGTGTTCTACCGGGGGTACTTCTGAGGGATCTGCCGCAGCCAGCTCGTCCAGCTGGAGCAGAACTACGACGCAATCCGGGCCCTCGACGCCGAACTCCTCGCCATTAGCACCGACACTCTCGCCAACGCCCAGCAGATGCGCGACCTCATCGGCGCCCGCTACCCCGTCCTCGCCGATCCCGCCCACGAAGCGGCATCGGCCTATGGCGTCTTCAACCTCCTCGACGACGGCGTAGCCGCCCCCGCCACGTTCGTCATCGCCGGGGGCCTACTCGCCGCCTCCCACGTCGGCCAGGAGATCGGCGAGCGCGTCCCCGCCCCCGCGATCCTCGACGTCCTGCGCCAGTTACAGGGCATAGCGCCAACCACGGCGAGTTAGGGCCGCCAACAAACCCCTCCCCTCGCTGCGCTCGACCCTCCCCACACCTGTGGAGAGGGTGGGGTCGGCCCCCTCCCCCCGTGGGGGAGAGATGGGGAGAGGGCCGCCCTCTCTGCCTTCGGCATCTCCCCCTCAGGGGGAGACATCCCGCCCCCTCCCCCCGTGGGGGAGGGCTGGGGTGAGGGCTTACGCGGCAGCGCGCCAGCAGACCCCTCCCCTCGCTGCGCTCGACCCTCCCCACACCTGTGGAGAGGGTGGGCCGGCCCCTCCCCCCGTGGGGGAGGGCTGGGGAGAGGGCGGCGCGCATAAGCGCAGACTGGCCCCCTCCCCCGAAGTCGGGGGAGGGCTGGGGTGAGGGTTTGCGCGCGCAAGCGCGCATCCCTGATTCAGGGGCTTCGAGGTTGATTTCTGCTATGTGGGCCATTCTGGGCCATTTGGGGTCATTTACTCGTGGGCTCCGGCCACCGAGGCCCGCCGTCGCGGCTCATCGCGTCGGTGCGCAGCCCCGCGCCCCCGATCCGCCCTACCCCGCCCGCAGTTCCCGGACAACCCCCTCGACCGTCCCGACGTCCACCCCACGGTGCAGCCCCGACTCCCCCGCCCCGTGCAGGAACACCCACGAAATCTGACCCGCCGTCGTCTTCTTGTCGCGGCTCATCGCGTCGAGCACCGCCTCCGGCGACACCCCCGCGTACGACGACGGCAGACCGAACCGCGCGAGCAGCGACGCCTGACGCTCCACCAAGTCTGACGGCGTGACGCCCGCGAGCATCCCCAGGCGCGCCGCGCCCGTCATCCCGATCGCCACGCACTCGCCGTGCAGGTACGCGTCGTACCCAGCCGCCGCCTCGATTCCGTGGCCTATCGTGTGCCCGTAGTTCAGCAGCGCGCGACGCCCGCTCGTCTCCCGCTCGTCCTCGCTCACGATGCGCGCCTTCACCGCCGCGTTGCGCGCCACCACACCCGTCGTCAGCTCCGGCTCCAGCGCCAGCAGCTCCTCCGCGCGCTCCTCGTACGTCTCCAGCAGCGAAGCGTCGAGCGCCAGCCCGTGCTTCACCGCCTCCGCCCACCCCTCGCGCAGCGCCCGTTCCGGAAGCGTGCGCAGCGCCGAAACGTCCGCCAGCACCATCGACGGGTGATGAAACGCCCCCACCATGTTCTTGGCCACCGGCAGGTCCACGCCCGTCTTGCCCCCGACGCTCGAGTCCACCATCGCCGTCAGCGACGTCGGGACCTGCACGAGCCGGACGCCCCGCAGGAACGTCGCGGCGACGTACCCCGCGAGGTCGCCCACGACGCCTCCGCCGACCGCGACTATCGCGTCGCGGCGCTCGACCCGGTTCTTCGCGAGCCACTCGTAGAGCGTGGTCGCCGTCGCGAGGCTCTTGCTCGACTCCCCCGCGGGGAAGGTGAACATCCCCATCTCGATGCCCGCGCTGTGCAGCGAGCGCTGCGCCGCCCGTCCGTACGGATGCACCACGTGGCTGTCGCACACGATCCAAGCGCGCCCGGCGAAACCCGAGGCCGCGAGCCTGCGTCCCAACTCGTCCTCCAGCGTGTCCCACCCCACGTAAACCGGGTAGGCGCCGGAGTCGACCGTAACCGTGGCGGCGAGCGCGGGGTCGCCGCCCCATGTTCTCGCCGCGCCGAGCTTGCGCCACGCCCGCACGACCTCGTGGGCCGCCTGTTCGACGCCCAGGGCGTCCGTGGCGATCGTCCAGTGCGCGAGCGCGTACGCCCACTGCCGCTCTCGCTTGAGCGACGCGATGCGCGCGAGCGGGTCGTCGGAGCGCAGCATCGGACGCGCCATCGCCTCGGCGCCCTCGCGCTCGGCGATGCTCGACAGCCGCGCGAGGATAGTGTCGGGCCGCGCCTCCAGCGCGACGACGAACCCGGCGCCGAGCATCGCGTCGCGCGACTCGTCGCGCATCACGGCGCCGGCCCCGGTCGAGACCACCACGCGGTTACGCTGGGCGAGGTCTGCGACAGCGGCGCGCTCCATCTCGCGGAAGGCGGGCTCTCCGTCCTCCGCGAAGATGCGCTCGACGGGCTTGCCGGCGCGCTCCACGATCAGCTCGTCGGCGTCGGCGAATTCCCAATCGAGCAGCCGCGCCGCGCTCCGCCCCACGGCGCTCTTTCCCACGCCGGAAAACCCGATGAGAAAGATGCGGTCGCTCACGAGGACTTGGCCGCCTCCGTGCGCGGCCCTACGGTGGCCATGTACGCGGCGTGGTTGCGCTTCGTCTCGGAGATATGGTCGCCGCCGAACTTCTCCATGAACGCGTCGGCCAGCGTTATCAGCACCATCGCCTCGGCGATGACGCCGCACGTCGGCACGAACGTAACGTCGCTCCGCTCGTAGTGCGCCTGGTCGAGCGCGCCCGTCGTGAGGTCGACCGACGGCAGCGGAGACATCATCGTGGCGATGGGCTTGACCACGGCCCGGATGACGAGCGGCTCGCCGGTGGTCATGCCGCCCTCGAGTCCGCCCGCGTTGTTGGTCCGGCGCGGCCACGGACGCTCCCAGCCGCCGTCGCCGTTGCGCTCCCACTCGTCGATGGGCTTGATGACGTCATGGACTTTC
This sequence comes from Dehalococcoidia bacterium, assembly GCA_034421335.1. Classification (GTDB taxonomy): domain Bacteria; phylum Chloroflexota; class Dehalococcoidia; order Lucifugimonadales; family Australimonadaceae; genus S5-327. The sequence goes on from DAOUKL010000066.1 coordinate 26,483, forward strand.
GAGCCGCGCAGGTCCGCCAGTTCGAATCCCTTGCCCACCTCGACGCCCTTCACCGCGTTGACGCTGCCGACGGCGGCCATCAGCCGCGTGCTCAGCTTCGTGTCCCACTGGATGTGCGAGCCGAGGCCGATGGGCAGCCCCGTGGCGATTACCTCCACCACGCCTCCGAGACTGTCGCCCGCCTCCTTGGCCGCGTCGATCTCGGCGACCATCCGAGCGCCCGCGTCGGGGTCGGCGCACCGCACCGGCGACTCCTCGGCGGCGGCCCAGTCGATCGGCGTCGGAGGCTCGGCCTGCACACCGCCGATGTTCGTTACGTGGCTGTGCGCTTCGACGCCGAACTCGGCGAGGAAGGCCCGGCAGATCGCGCCCACGGCCACGCGGGACGTGGACTCGCGCGCCGACGAGCGTTCCAGGATGTTGCGCGCGTCGTCTTGCAGGTACTTGCTGATGCCGGGAGTGTCGGCGTGGCCGGGGCGCAGGCGGTGAATCGGCGTTACGTCGCCGTCCACCGGCTCCTTCGCCATCGTGTGCGTCCACGGCTTGCCGTCGGGGCCGTTGCCGGTCGAGTGGTCGCGGTTCTCGATGAGCATCGCTATCGGCGCGCCGGTAGTGGACCCATGGCGCACGCCCGACTGCAGCACGGCGTAGTCGGTCTCGATCTGCATGCGTCCGCCGCGCCCGTAGCCCATCTGGCGGCGGGCGAGGTCTTCGCGAATTCGCGCTTCGGAGATGGCGATGCCGGCGGGCAAGCCCTCGAGGAGCGCGACGAGCCCGGGGCCGTGCGACTCTCCGGCGGTGAGAAATCGGACCAAGACGTACCTCCTCTTCGTTGCGCTCCCCATTCTACCGCACCCGAACACCGCCCCCACAGGAGTGGGGGCAGCCCCGAAGGGGGCGGGGGACGCCCTCTCTGCCCTTCGGGCATCTCCCCCACAGGGGGAGAACGATCCGCCCCCTCCCCCCGTGGGGGAGGGCTGGGGAGAGGGCAGCGCACGCCGGAGGCAGTTTCCTGCGCAGGGCGCCCCGAATACACTGTGAGGGAGTCGACCCCTCGGAGGTTTGGCATGAGCACCGATTCCGCCCAGAAAGTGCTTTGTGTGCTCTACGACGATCCGGCGGCCGGGTTCCCTCCCCATTACGCGCGCGAAGCGATACCCACGCTCACGCAGTATCCGGACGGTCAGACGCTGCCTTCACCCACCGCCAGGGACTTCACTCCCGGCAGTCTCCTGGGGTCCGTTTCGGGCGGGCTCGGGCTGGAGCGGTTCCTGACCGAACGGGGTTGCCGGTTCGTTGTAACGGCGGACAAGGACGGCCCCGATTCGGTATTCGAGCGCGAGCTGCCCGACGCAGACGTGGTCATCTCCCAACCTTTCTGGCCCGCATACCTGACCGCCGAGCGCATAGAGAAGGCGTCCAGGCTCAAGCTGGCCGTAACTGCCGGCATCGGGTCGGACCACGTCGACCTCAGGTCCGCCATCGACAGGGGCATCACGGTGTGCGAAGTGACGTGGTGCAACAGCGTCAGCGTCGCGGAGCACGCGGTGATGCAGATGTTGGCGCTGGTCAGAGACTACATCCCCCAGTACGGCTGGGTGGTCAGAGGCGGATGGAACA
>DAOUKL010000067.1:0-22123 GCA_034421335.1 Dehalococcoidia bacterium
ACGGACTCGTCGCCGCCTTCCCCGACTTCTTCCACCGCTATGAAGGCGACCGCGGGCTCCTCGAACGCTCTGAAGACCGGTGCGACCCCACCGACGCGCAGTACGTCAGCGACATCGACGACACGCTCGCGTGGCTCTCCGGGCAGCCGTACGCCGACACGTCCAAACTCGGCATCGTGGGGTTCTGCCAGAGCGGCCGGGTGCCGATGGTGTACGCGGCGAGCGGGCGCGACGCAACCGCCATAGGGGTGGTGCATGGCGGCATCTACGAGCGAGACTACGAGCCGACGTTCGCGGGGCAGGAGAGCGCGAACGGGTACGTTCCGCGCGTGAACGTTCCCATCCTCGGCTGCTTCGGAGAGAACGACTTCCTCGTGCCGATGCCGAACGTCCAGCGATTCCGCGGCCAACTGGAGTCGTTAGGCAAACGGGCGCGGGTGCGGGTCTTCGCGGACACGCCTCACGCTTGGATGAATACGACGAGGCCCGACACCTACCGCCACGAGGCGTCCGAGGAGACATGGGGGCTCATCGCGGGCTTCTTCACGGAGGCTTTCGAGGGCCGGCTCGGCGCGGCACCGAACGTCGAGTTCATCGCGGACGCCGCCATCGACTTCGATTTTTCGGTCTAGCGCGACGGCGCCGTCCGCACTTCAGCGGAGATGCAACGCGGCGCCAGTGACGAGGCGCGCATGGTCCGAGGCCAGGTAAGCGATGACGTGGGCGACCTCTTCCGGCTCGGCGACGTGAACGTGGTCCACGCTCTCTTGCACGAAGCGTCTTACTTCTTCGGTCACCCATCCGGTGTCCGTGACCGGCGGGTAGACCACGTTGGCGGTTATCCCCAGATGGGCCAGCTCGAACGCGGCTGACATCGTGTAATTGTCCTGTGCGGCCTTGGCGGCCCCGTAGGAGACTTCGCCCGGGAATCCGCCTGCCGGTCCGCCGGACGCCAGGCCGATGATGCGGCCCCATGCGGCGCCCCGCTCCGAGTGGCGCTTCGCGAACTCGGCAATCATCATGGCCGCGCCGCGAGCGTCCACCAGGAACAGCCGCTCGAAAGTCTCGGCGGAGACCTGGTGAAGGGGTCGCCCGAACTTGTCCCGGGTCTCGCCCCTAAAGGTGTCCGCCAACCATCCGGAAGCGTTGTTGACCAGTATGTCCACAGGGCCGAGCTCGGCCTCCGCGATGTCGAAGAGGCGTCGCGGCGTCTGAGGATCGGCCAGGTCGGCCTCGACTGCCGTGGCCAGCCCACCCTTCGCGAGAATGCCGGCGACGACCTGTCCGGCATCGGACGCGCGGTCGCGGCGGTACGCCTCGGGCATAGCGGGGTCGTCCTCGGCCTGAAGTCTCAGATACGTAACGAGCACTCTGGCGCCGCAATCGGCCAGGACGCGCGCGGTCGCAGCGCCGACGCCATGATTCGCGCCGGTGACGAGCGCAACGTGGTTGGCAAGATCGAAGGCTGGCATAGAAGACTCTAAGCTGGGTTCTTGGGAGAGAGCCGGGCCAGTGGCCTGTTCCCCGTTCGAGCCGGAAGCCCTCCCGGGCGGGAGGGCTTCCGGTTCCGTATCCCTGCGCTCAGCGAGCCCTGAGCCCGGCGGCGAGTTCGGCGCTTTCGGAGACCGCCGTCCCCTCGGGGTCCTCCCAGGCCAGCTGGCCGCCGAGGCCGTGCTCGATGTTCCAGGTGACGACGTCGAAGCACTTGCCGGTCACCTCGCTCCTGGCGTCCTGCTGGGCGAGGAAAACCGCGAGCGGGACCATATGGTCGGCGCGGAGGGGGAGCGGAGCGTTGGGGTTGCCCATGCCGAGTTCGCGGCGGGCGATGTTCTGCTCGTCGAATCCGGTGGTGCGGGTGTGCCCGGGAATCATCACGTTGACGGCCACGTTGTCGCCGCGGATCTCGTCGGCGAGGTAGAACATCATCGTGAGCAGGGCGGCCTTGGTCGACTGGTAGGGCATCTCGCGGCTGTTGGGCCGCCAGGCCTTGTAGGCGCCGCCGTACGAGTGGTGGAGCGCGCCGCTGCTGATGATGGAGATGACGCTGCCGGAGCGCTGCGCGATCATCGGCTTCACGAACCGGCGGGTCACCTTGAGCGCGCCGAACACGTTTACGGCGAACGCCCGCTCCCAGTCCTCGTCGGTCGTTTCCAGGGTCGTGATGCGCCCGGTGGGCGGGTAGAGGATGCGCTGGCGCATGGCCGCATCGTTGATGAGGGCGTCGCACGTTCCCCACTTGGCGATCGTCTCGTCGTAGGCGGCGTCGATCTGCGCGCCGTCCGCCACGTCGACCGTGGCCACGAGCACGTGGTCGGGCCGGGCGCGCAGCGAGTCCAGGAACTCGTTGTCCCTGTCGCTGGAGAACCCCGTGGGCTCCCAGGACAAGTCCATCGCCACGACCTTGGCGCCCTGCGCGAGGAACTCCTGCGTGAATGCGCGACCCATTCCTCGCGCCGCTCCCGTAATCGCCACCACCTTGCCTGCAAGTTCCGTCATCGCGTCGCTCCTCTGCGCCGCCGGATGCGCGCGGGCGCAACCGGGCGGAGAATGCGCCAATCATACTCCGCGCGCCGGCGGGGCGCTCGCCCCGCGCATCGGGTATGGTGTTCGCGGCATACGCCCGCAGGGCGGCGATTCGTGAGGATATTCGGCAAACACACCGGCCCGGGAGACGGCGCGGCGAACGAGATTGCCCGGTTCCTTCAAGGGCCTGACCGGCGCAGGCGGGAGTTCCTGCAGGCCGTTCGCGTCTTCCGTGAGATGATCGGCGGGTTCCGGGCGCTGCACTTCGTCGGCCCGTGCGTCACCGTGTTCGGCTCCGCCCGCACGCCCGAGGAGAGCCCCCACTACCGCATGGGCGTGGAACTCGGCGGCGCGCTCGCGAGGGCCGGGTTCACCGTCATGACCGGCGGCGGCCCGGGCATTATGGAGGCGGCGAGCCGGGGCGCCAAGGAGGCGGGCGGACGCGCCGTCGGCAGCACTATCCGCATCGATGCGGAAGAGGAAGCCAACCGCTACCTGGACACGTACAAGGAGTTCAACTACTTCTTCGTCCGCAAGGTGATGCTGGTCAAGTACTCGTACGGCTTCGTCGTCCTGCCGGGCGGGTTCGGCACACTCGACGAGGTCTTCGAGACCGCTACCCTTGTGCAGACCCGCAAGATCGCCGACTTCCCCATCATCCTCATGGGCGCAGAATTCTGGAAGCCGATGATCGAGTTCATGAAGGAGACGCTCGTCGCCCAGGGGATGATCGACCCCGATGACTTCGCCGCCATCACCGTCACCGACGACGCCCATGAGGCGGCCGGCCTCATCCGCGACGCCGCAGTCCGCCTCCGGGGCGAGCGCTTCACCGACATCCTCCGGCGCAACCGCCTGCTGTTCGAGTAGCCGGACCCCTTGGCCGGAAGCGGCGCCGCCGCCCGCCAAGGGGGAATAACGCGGGCGCTCGTGCTATAGTTGCAGTCAATCAGGCGTCCCATGCGAAGCTGGTCAGAGGAGGACGAATCATGGTCTCAATCATCCGCTCCCGCGGCGACCGTTCGCTCCGCGAGCTCGTGAACCTCGACGAGGGTCTGATCTCGCGCGAGATCTACGTCAACGAGGCGATCTACCAGCAGGAGCTCGAGCAGGTGTTCGGCCGCGCGTGGCTCTTCCTCGGGCACGAGAGCCAGGTCCCCAATCCCGGGGACTTCGTCATCTCCCGCATGGGCGAAGAGGAGATCATCGTCGTCCGCGACCGGAAGAACGTGATCCACGCGTTCCTGAACACCTGCCGCCACCGAGGCATGAGGGTCTGCCGGTACGACGACGGCAACACGCTGGTGTTCACGTGCCCGTTCCACGGCTGGAGCTACGACACCGACGGCCGGTTGGTGGGCGTCCCGCACCACGCGCGGGCCTACCACGGCGAACTCGACAAGAGCGCCTGGGGACTGCACGAGGTCGCGCAGCTGTCCAATTACTACGGCTCCCTGTGGGCTACCTGGGACCGCAACGCGCCGTCGTTCGAGGACTACCTCGGAGTGTACGCCACGACCATCCGCTGGTGCTTCGAGAGCACCGGCGGCGAGGACAACGGTGTGGAGCTGTTCAACCCGGCGACGAAGTGGCGCATTCCGACGAACTGGAAGTTCCCGGGGTTCAGCTTCGACGGGGACAGCGCGCACGGGGCGATGACGCACCGGTCGGTGAACGTCGCGGCGATAGGCCCGCAGGGGGACTTGCAGGGCGGCAGCCGCAGCGGCATGAAGGCGCCCTTCCCTTCCACGTCGTACGAAATGCAGCTGCCGGAGTTGGGCCACGGCGGCCACAACTTCATGTTCGAGTTGCCGGGAACGCCGGAGTACGTCGACACCTGGCAGACGGAGCCGCCGGAAGTCGACGCCTACTACCGCGAGCAGCGCGAGAAGAAGCAGGCGCGGTACAAGGACGTCCACCTGCACGCGGGCAACGGCGGCACCGCGCTCGTGTGGCCGAACGTGAACATTCAGCCGCACCGCATCCTCACCTGGCACCCGCACGGCGTGGGCGTCACCGAGAGCTGGCGGCAGTACCCAATCGACAAGGACGCCCCGAAGATCGTGAAGGACGCGCAGCGCCGGTACATGATGCGCTACGGCGGCCCCACCGGCCTGACCGAGTCCGACGACATGGAGAACTGGAACTACGCGTTCCCGGCGAGCCTGGGCACGATAGCGCAGCGGCTGCCCTACAACTTCCAAATGGGCCTCGGCCACGATTTCACCGACGACCGCTTCCCGGGCATGACGTTCAGCTTCCGCATCGCGGAGGCGAACCAGCGGGCGCGCCTGCGGCGGTGGATCGAGTTCATGGAGGCCGGCAGCTGGGACGACATCTACCCGGTGCACCCCTTGAAGAACACCGAGCGGTAGACAGCGCAGCGGCGTCGGGAGGTTTCCATGCAGTCGGCTTCGTCCGCCAACAGACTGGTAGGGCTCGCCCTCATCGTTCTGGGCGTGCTGCTCCTGCTGCCGCTCGTCACCGACTTCGACTTTTCGCTCAGCACGTGGTGGCCGCTCTTTCTCCTCGCCTTCGGCGCGTACCTCCTCTCACAGGGCTTGCCCTGGCAAGCGCTGACCGCCTCCGGCGTCGCAGCGGTCTTCCTGCTCAATAACCTGAACGTGCTGAACTTCAACGTCTGGGCGCTGTGGCCCGTGGCGCTGATCGTCATCGGCGCAAGCATTCTCTTCGGCCACTCGCGTTCCCGCGCCGAGGCGGGCGCTGCGCCGGCGCCCGGCGACGACCTCGCCGTCTCATGCCTCTTCTCCGGAAACAACCAGCGGATCGACAGTCAACAGTTCACCGGCGGCAGCGTCTCCGCCACGTTCGGCGGGGCGGAGATCGACCTGCGCGGCGCGGCCCTGGCGGGCGGCGCGGCGACCATCAACGTCAACGCGGTGTTCGGCGGGGTCGAAATCCACGTACCGCCGGAGTGGAGGGTGGACGTTCGCGTCTCGGCCATGTTCGGGGGCGTCGAGAAGAAGCGCGCCGAACCCGCAGACCCTAAGGCCATCCTCACCATCACCGGCTCCTGCCTCTTCGGGGGCATTGAGATCACGTCCTGAACGGACCAAGGAGCAACGCCATGACTACCGGCGACCAGCAACCGATCAGCCCCGAGGCGCTCTTCAACATCAACGACACCGTCATCCTCACCAACCTTCCCATCGGGCAGCGCATCACGCTGCGCGACGGCTCCGTCGCGGAGGTCGTCGCCAACCCGCGCGACGGCGGCTGGGTGCAGGTCCGGTACATCGAGTCCCCCGCCGCTCCCGGCCTCGTCGGAACGGAGGACATGGCGTTCGCAACCGACGTCGTCGGCGTCATCGAAACGGAAGGGGTCACCCCGTTCGCCTCCGAGGAGGGCGGCGCCTCCGACAACCGCTTCGCGCAACCCGTGGCCATAGCCGACGCCGAACTCACGATGGAGCGGCTGTTGCTGGAGCGGGAGATCGAGCGCTTTCTCCACCGCGAGGCGGAACTGCTCGACGACCGCCGCTTCAACGACTGGATCGAGCTGGTGGCGGAGGACATCCACTACCACATGCCGGTGCGCCGCAACGTGAAGTTCGGGCAGCAGCACCGGGAGAACTCCAGCTCCGACTCCGAGATTTCGTGGTTCGACGAGGGCAAGCGAACCCTCGCGGGGCGCGTGCGGCAGATCAACACCGGCCTGCACTGGGCGGAGGAGCCGTTCTCGCGCGTGCGGCACCTCATCACCAACATCCAGGTGGGCCAGCCGCAGGGCGACGAGGTCCCCGTCCGCAGCAACTTCTTCGTGTGGACGAACCGCCTGCACGACGAGGTGAACATGTTCGTGGGCACGCGCCATGACGTGCTCCGGCGCGATCCTCAGACCGGTTGGAAGATCGCGCGGCGGCTCATTCTGCTCGACCAGAACGTGCTGCTCTCCAAGGTGATTACGACGTTCTTCTAGGGGCAGCGGAGCAGCACGCAGCATTGAACAGGGTTACGGCTGGACGGGATTGATGGCGCCCTCAGCGGAATGGCGGTCGTTCGGGGAGTTCGACGTTGTGCTCGTGCTCGACGACGCGGGCGCGGTGCGCGAGGCCATCACCGCCGGCCCGGCCGTCCTGCACGACTTCCTGACCGACATGCGCGGCCTGCCCATGATGCGCGGCGACCACGAGGTTGCGGGCGAGCGCCGCAACCCGGAGCCGTGGGGCGCGCTCGTGATCGCCCGCGCGGACAGCGGCGAGATCATCGACATGGACCCCGAACTGTTCTGGGAGGGCGTCTACACCTGGTTCCGCTCGCGCGGCGTCGACTACGACACTCCGCTGGCGTAGGGGGGCGGCGCGCTGTCGCGCGCAAACCCTCACCCCAGCCCTCCCCCGTCTTCGGGGGAGGGGGCCGGATGGATTCCCGCCTTCGCGGGCGACGGAGGGGCGGGCCTCTCTGGCCCTTCGAGCGTCTCCCCCGATCTCCTCCGCCCTCTCTGCCCTTCGGGCATCTCCCCCTCGGGGGAGAAAGGGAGGCGAGATTCCTGCTTTCACAGGAATGACGGGAGGGGGACGGATGGCGAGCGCTGGGGAAGAGGCGGCGGATTTCGCATTTCGCGGCTGCTCCAGCCGTTTCCGAATTCGGGGCCGCCGCCGTACACTGATAGCAACCCGTTAACACGCACAAGGAGAACGGCGATGAAGAGAAGCTGGCTGAGGATATGCGCCTTGGGGCTCGCCGCCGGGGCTATCGCCCTCGCCGCTGCGGCGTGCAGCGCAGACCCCACCGCTACGCCCACGCCGAGGGCCGCTCCCACACCGTCCACCCCGTCGGTTGAACCGGTCAAGCTCGGCTCCATCATGGACCTCACCGGCGAGCTCGCCGAGTATGGCTCGCCCATGGCCGACGCCGTCACGCTCGCCGTTCAGCACCTCAACGAGGCCGGAGGCGTCCTCGGCGGCGCCGAGATCGAGCTCATCACGGAGGACGGCGGCACCAGCGACGTCATCTCCGTCGACGCCGCCCGCAAGCTGGTCACCGTCGACGGCGTCTCCGCCATCGTCGGCCCGATCGGCAGCGGCTTCACCGTCGCGGTCGCCAACGCCGTAACCGTGCCCAACCAGGTGCTGCAGATATCCCCTTCGGCCAGCGCTCCCTCCATCACCGTGCTCGAGGACGACGACTTCCTGTTCCGCTCCGCGCCGTCCGACGCCTTCCAGGGCGTCATCCTCGCGGAACTCGCAACCAGCCTCGGCTTCGAGAGCGCGGGGGTGCTCTACATCAACAACGCGTACGGCCAGGGACTCGCCGACAAGTTCGAGGAGGCGTTCACAGCGATGGGCGGCTCGGCGACCAAGGTCGCTCACGAGTCCGAACAGCCCTCCTACGCTTCGGAACTCGCGCGGGCAACGGAAAACGACCCCGACGTCATCATCACCGCCAGCTACCCCGTCAGCGCCGGCGTCTACGTCCGTGAGGCCATCGAGAGCGGCGCCGCCCGCACGTTCCTGTTCACCGACGCCACCAAGTCCGACGACCTCATCGCCGCCGTCGGCCCCGAAAACGTCGAGGGCCTGTACGGCACCGCGCCCGAGGGTTTGACCACCGACGCCTCGATGCAGTTCGACAGCGACTACGGCGCCATCTACGGGACCACCACGCAGCCCTTCATCCGCGAGTCCTACGACGCCGCGATCATGGTCGGACTCGCCATCGAGGCCGCCGGCTCTCGCGACTCCGCCGCCATCCGAGACGCCCTGCGCGCAGTCTCCAACCCGCCCGGCGTCGAGGTCGGCCCCGGCGTCGTCGAGATACAGCGCGCTCTCGAACTGATACGCAGCGGAGAGGACGTCAACTACCAGGGCGCCTCCGGCTCCGTCGACCTCGACGAGAACGGCGACGTCGCCGGCACGATGGGCATCTGGAAGATCGAGAACGGCCAGATTGTCACCGACCGCGTCGTCACCGGGTTCGGGCAGGAACTCCCCACCGCGATGACCGGCCCAACCCGCTCCGAGCCTGTGAAACTCGGCTCGATCATGGACCTCACCGGCGAACTCGCCGAGTACGGCTCGGCGATGGAGGACGCGGTCCATCTCGCGGCGCAGCACTTCAACGAGGCCGGCGGCGTGCTTGGCGGGGCCGACGTCGTCGTCGTCGCCGAGGACGGCGGCACCAGCGACGTTATCGCGGTCGAGGCCGCGCGCAAACTGGTTACGGTCGACCGCGTCTCGGCGATCGTCGGGCCGCTGGCCAGCGGCATCACCATCGCCGTGGCCAACGCGGTAACCGTGCCAAACGAGATCCCGCAGGTCTCCTCTTCAGCGACCGCCCCGTCGATCACCGTGCTCGAAGACAACGACTTCCTCTCCGCACCGCCCCGTCCGACGCCTTCCAGGGAGTCATTCTCGCCGAGCTCGCCCGCAGCCTGGGGTACGAGAACGCCGGAGTGCTCTTCATCAACAATGCGTACGGCCAGGGCCTCGCCGACAACTTCGAGGCGGCGTTCACGGCTATGGGCGGCACAGCAACCAAGGTCCCCCACGAGTCCGAACAGCCCTCCTACGCCTCAGAGATCGAGAAGGTTACGGCCAACGACCCGGACGTTATCGTGGCCGTGAGCTACCCGGTGAGCGCGGGCGTGTACATCCGGGAGGCCATCGAGAGCGGGGCCGGCGACACGTTCCTGCTCGTCGACGGCACGAAGTCCGAGGACCTCATCACGGCTGTCGGCGCAGAGAACCTCGAAGGGACCTACGGCACCGCGCCCGAGGCTGTCGCAGGCACGGCGTCGATGCAGTTCGACAACGACTACGGAGCGGCCTACGGCGCGAGCGGCCAGCCGTTCATCCGGGAGACGTACGACGCCGCCGTGATCCTCGGTCTCGCAGTCGAGGCCGCCGGCTCGGACGACCCGGTGGCGGTGCGCGACGCGATGCGCGCCGTGTCCGGCCCGCCCGGCGTCGAGATCGGCCCCGGCGCAGCCGAGATCGCCCGCGCACTCGAACTGCTCCGCAGCGGCCAGGACATCAACTACCAGGGCGCCTCCGGCCCCGTCGACCTCGACGAGAACGGCGACGTTGCCGGCGCGATGGGCATCTGGAAGATCCAGGGCGGCGAGCTCGTCACCGACCGGGTCGTCACCGCGTTCGGACAGGAGCTCCCGACATCGTAGCCGGAGTACGAGCGCGCGAATGCAAGAGGAGGCCCGTCAATCGACGGGCCCCTCGGCATAGCAGCGGAGGCCACGATATGGCTATAATGGCCCGCGAGGCCGCGCCGTCCGTGCTCGCGTACTGCTTACCGGGGGAAGACCACCATGCTGAGATTTGCCGAAGAAATCATCCTGCTCCTGCTCAACGACGAAGACGGGTCGTTCGCCCGCGTGCCGTACTGGTCGCTCAACTACGCGCTGAGCGGCGGCGTGCTCATGGACCTGGCGCTGGAGAACCGCGTCGACACAGACCTGGACAACCTGTTCATCATCGACAAGACTCCGACTGGCGACGACCTGCTGGACCCGACGCTTGCGGAGATTGCGGGTGAGGAGCAGCGGGACGCCCGCTTCTGGGTGGAGCGCACCGCCAACCGCGCGGAGGACATCCGTGAGAAGGCGCTCGAACGGCTCATCGGGCGCGGCATTCTCGAACAGCGAGAGGACCGGTTCCTGTGGGTGTTCAAGTCGCGGCGCTACCCCACCATCGAGGGGGAGACCGAGCGCGAGGTGAAGCTCCGCATCATGGGCGTGCTGTTCAGCGACGAGATCCCGAGTCCGCACGACATCGTAATCATCTGTCTCGCGGACGCGTGCGGGATATTCGAGAAGCTGCTGTCGCGCCAAGAGCTCGAGCGGGCGAGCGAACGGATCGAGCAGGTCCGCAAGCTCGACCTCATCGGGCAGGCGATGACGCAGGCGATCCAGGACATCGAACTGTCCGTGGCCGCCTCGGTGCAGCCGCACCTGTACTAAGAGCAAGCATGGCCGACCGGAGTCCCGCTCCCGACTACACGATGGGCTACAGCGAGGAGTTCCTGCAACTCCTGCATCGGCGGAGCGCATCGACCCATGCGGCGCACCTGCTGCCTCTGCTAGAGCCGGGAATGCGCTTGCTCGACTTCGGCTGCGGGCCCGGCACTATCTCGGTGGGGCTCGCCAGAGCCATCGAGCCCGGCGAACTGCACGGCGTCGACATCGAGGAGTCACAGATCGAATTGGCTCGCGCCGCCGCGCAGGCGGGCGGTCATGCCAATGCCTTCTTTCACGTAGAGGACGTCACCGCCCTGCCCTTCGAGGACGATTCGTTCGACGTCGCCCACTGCCACGCCGTCCTCATGCACGTGCCCGACACGCAGGCGGTGCTGTCCGAGGTGAGGCGCGTGCTGAAACCCGGCGGGCTCATCGCCTCCCGGGAGTCGTTCGTGTCCTCGTCGTTTCTCGCGGGCTCGTCGTCCGTCGAATCGGGCGATGGCCTCATCCGCGACGGCTGGACGACGTTCGCGCGGCTGCTGGAGGCCAACGGGGGTCACCCGGAGTTGGGGAAAGCGATGAAGCCCCTCTTCGCCGAGGCTGGTTTCACGGACGTACGCGCCAGCTCCTCGTTCGAGTCGTTCGGCTCGCCGGAAGACGTGGCGTTCATGCACAAATTCATCTGCGACTGGTTCTTCTCGCCGAGAGTGATAGGCGCGGCGACGCAGCTTGGGTTTGCAACGCAGGAACAGTTCGACGAGTGGCGTGCCGAGCTCGACAAATGGCGCGACGACCCGGGCGCGCTGGGGGCGTTCGCCTTCGGCGAGTGCATCGGCGTCAAGCCCTGACACACCACGGCCATCGCCATTTCCACCAAGGCGGAACCTCCACCCACAAGTATGGGCGGAGGGAGCAGAGCGGGCGTGATAGGCTAGCGAGGAGTTCGCAGAGGAGTTCCTCGCCGCCTTATGCCTGCTCCGCTGCTCGAGATACGCGACCTTTCCATCCAGTTCGACGGCGTGCACGCCGTCGAACACTGCACGCTCGCCGTGGAGGAAGGGCTCATCACGGGCCTCATCGGGCCGAACGGAGCGGGCAAGACGACGCTGTTCAACCTCGTGTCCGGTCTGCACAAGCCGACCGACGGCGAGGTGCGCTTTCGCGAGGAACGGATCGATGGGCTGCCGATGCACACAGTGTTCGGCAAGGGCATCGTGCGGACGTTCCAGATACCACGCGAGCTGAAGGCGATGACCGTGCTGGAGAACCTGATGCTCGTTCCCGCGCATCAGCACGGGGAGAGCATGTGGGAAGCGGTGGCGGCCCGCTGGCTCGTGAAGCGCCAGGAGCGCGCCATCGCCGCTCAAGCGCAGGAGGTCCTCGATTTCGTGGGGCTCGCCGAGGTGGAGGGTCTGCCCGCCGGGAGCCTGTCGGGCGGACAGAAGAAGCTGCTGGAACTGGCGCGGACGCTCATGGCGAAGCCGCGCCTGGTGCTGCTCGACGAGCCGGGCGCGGGCGTGAACCCCACCCTGCTCCGCCGGTTGGAGGACGGCATTCTGCGGGCGCGGGCTGAACTGGGCGTCACGTTCCTCATCATCGAACACGACATGGGGCTCGTGTTGCGGCTGTGCGACCACGTCATCGTCATGAGCGAGGGCAGCGTGCTCACGCAGGGGCTGCCCGCCGACGTGCAGAGCGACGAGCGCGTGGTCAGGGCGTACCTGAGAGGCTGAGGCGATGGCGCTGCTCGAAGCTTCCGGCATCCACGCCGGGTACGGGGACGCGGAGATCCTGCACGGGGTGGGCATCGCGGTGAACGCGGGGGAGATCGTCACGATCATCGGCCCGAACGGCTCCGGGAAGTCGACGCTGATGAAGACCATCGTCGGCGTCGTGCCGGCGACGTCGGGGGAAGTTGTGTTCGACGGGCGCCGCGTCGAGCGGCTGCGCGCCGACCAGCGCATTCCCCTGGGCCTCTGCTACGTGCCGCAAACTGAGAACGTCTTCCCCTCGCTCACCGTCGCCGAGAACCTCGAGATGGGCGGATTTCTGCGCCGAGCGGGAGTCGGCCGGCGCGCGGAGGAACTGTTCGAACTGTTCCCGGACCTCGCGGAGAAACGGCGCGCCAAGGCAGGGGCACTGTCGGGCGGACAGCGTCAGATGATGGCGATAGCGCGGGCGCTGATGCTCGACCCGCAACTGCTGCTGCTCGACGAGCCGTCGGCCGGTCTGTCGCCTCTGCTGGTCGAGAGGATGTTCGAGACGATCAAGCAGATCAATCAGCTGGGCGTGGCCATCCTGATGGTGGAGCAGAACGCGCGGCGGGCGCTTGCGGCGTCGCACCGGGGCTACGTGCTGGCCGTGGGCGAGGTGCGGATGGAGGACGCCGGACCCGCGCTGGCGAACGACCCGCAGGTCGGCAGGCTCTACCTGGGGAGGGAGTGAGGCTGCTGTGCAGATTCCGCTGACAAGACGCCGGTTCGAGCGGCGGACGCTGACGCGGGCGGCGCGGACGGCGCAGATTGCGCTCCTCGCCGTGTTCGTCGCGCTGGCGCTCAGCAGGCCCGACCTCGCGGTGAACGGTCTGTTCCTCGGCAGCGTGCTCGCGCTCGGCGCAGTCGGCATCACGCTCGTCTTCGGCGTGCTGCGGTTCGCGAACATCGCGCAGGGCGACATGATGACGCTGGGGGCGTACGTTGCGTTCTTCCTGCTCGTGAGCGTGCTGCCGGAGCACACGGGGTTGGGGCCATTCACGTTCGGGTACCCGCTGCTCATCGCAATACCGGCGAGCATGGCCGCTGTGGCGGTCCTCGCGGTCGTGATGGAGTTGGTGGTGTACCGCCGGCTGCGTGCGAGGCGGGCGAACCTGGTTACGATGGAGATCGCCTCGCTCGGAATCGCCATCGCCATCCGGGGCGTCGTGCAGATGATCTGGGACACCCAGGTGCGCTACCTCCCCAACGAGACGCGCCCCCACCTCGACTTCCCGGGAGACATCAGCATCGCGCCAAACCACCTGTTCGTGAGCGGCGCCGCCCTGCTGCTCGCGATCGTCCTGCACCTCGTGCTGACGCGCACGAAGCAGGGCAAGGCGATGCGGGCGACCTCGGACAACCCGGACCTGGCGCGCGCCAGCGGCATTAACACCGATCGCGTGCTGCTGTGGACGTGGGCCATCGCGGGGGCGCTCGCAGGGGCGGCGGGCGTCCTGCTCGTCGTCTTCAACGCCACGGCCCAGGTGAAGCCCTCGACCGGCTTCCAGCTGCTCGTGCCCCTGTTCGCCGCAGTGGTGGTCGGGGGCATCGGCAACCCGTACGGCGCGTTCATCGGCGCGCTTCTCATCGGCGTGTCGATGGAGGTGTCCACAGCGTGGGCGCTCACGACGTACAAGCCGGCGGTGGCGTTCATGGTGATGGTGCTCGTGCTGCTGTTCAGGCCCCGCGGGATACTGGGGAGCAAGGACTAATGTTCGAGTTCGCCGTCGGCTTTCTCATCCTCGTGGGCATCTACTCCGTGCTCTCGCTCGGCCTCAACCTGCACTGGGGTTACACGGGCCTGTTCAACATCGGGGTGGCCGGGTTCTTCGCCCTCGGCGCGTACACCGCGGCGTTGCTCACCATCCGGCCGCCGTCGTCCGTGCAAGTCGACGACTACACGATAGCGGGCGACCTCGCGAACCGGTTGGACGGTGTACCGGTGCTGGGGGCGCTCGACCTGTGGTTCCCGATCGCGCTGATTGGCGCGGGGATAGTCGGGGCGGCGGTGGCGCTGGTCGTCGGCGCGATCACCATCCGGCTGCGCGACGACTACCTCGCGATAGCGACGCTCGGCATCGCCGAGAGCGTGCGCCTGGTGTTCCTCAACGAGCGATGGCTGAGCAACGGCAGCAAGGGGCTGTACACCATTCCGCAAGTGCTCGACGGCGTCGTCGAGCCGCGCGACTACGAGCGGCTCTTCATCGTGCTGGTGCTGGCGGTCTTCCTGCTGCTCTTCGCCGTTGCGCGCGCGCTGGTCCACTCGCCCTGGGGACGCGTGCTGCAGGCGATACGGGAAGACGAGGTCACGGCGGAGGCGAGCGGCAAGCACGTGTTCCGCTTCAAGCTGCAGGCGTTCGTGCTGGGCGCGGTGATCATGGCGATCGGAGGGGCGTTGTACGCCTTCAACTTCCGGGCTATCTCGCCGGTGGCCTTCTCGCCGTTGCTGGGCACGTTCATCATCTGGACGATGCTCGTCGTGGGCGGCAGCGGACGCCTCTACGGGCCGATCGTGGGGGCGCTGGTCGTGTGGGGCATCTGGAGCGGCTCGCAGTTCCTGCCGGAGCCGTTCGGGTCGCCGAACGTGCGGTTCTTCGCCATCGGGGCGCTGACGGTGCTGGCGCTGCTGTACGCGCCCGACGGCATCACGCCGGAGGCGTCGCGGCTACGGGAGCGGTGGCTGCGCCGACGGCGCGGGAGCGCGACATCGGCATGACGAACCAACGGCATCAGGTGATCATCGTGGGCGGAGGGCCCGTAGGCGTCGCCCTGGCGGTCGATCTGGGGCTGCGGGGAGTGCGCTGCGCGCTCGTCGAACGGCGGCTCGAACCTCAGCAGATCCCCAAGGGCCAGAACCTCACGCAGCGCACGCTCGAGCACTTCTACTTCTGGGGCGTCGTCGACGAGTTGCGAGCCGCGCGGGTGATGCCGAACGACTACCCCATCGGCGGCGTAACCGCGTACAAGCACCTGATGAGCGACTACTGGTACGTCCCGCCGGGACGGGAGCTGGTGCAGTCGTTCTACTACGAGGCGAACGACCGCCTGCCGCAGTACCTGCTCGAGGGGGTGCTGCGCCGGAAACTGGCGTCCCTGCCCTCCGTGGACGCCTACTTCGGATGGACCGCCCTCGATGTGCGGCAGGACGACGGCGGCGTTCAGGTCGTCATCGCCGAGACCACGGAGGGCAGGGAGAACCGGTACGACTGGGCGGGGTTCACCGACGCCCTCTCCGGCCCTCCCCCGCAAACGGGACACGAAGCTGCGGCGCCCGGCGCCGGGGAGACGCGCGTGCTCGAGGCGGAGTACGTCGTCGGGTGCGACGGGTCGCGGTCGCAGGTGCGGGAACAGGCGGGGATAGGCCGGGCGGGGTCGGACTTCGAGCAGCCGATGCTGCTGGCGCTGTTCAAATCGAAGGAACTGCACGAGGTGTTCAAGCGCTTCCCCGAGGTCACGACGTACCGCGCGCTCGATCCGGAGCTGCAGGGCTACTGGATGTTCTTCGGGCGCGTCGACGTCGGAGAGTCGTGGTTCTTCCACGCGCCTGTGCCCGTGGGGACGACCGCCGACAACTACGACTTCCAGGCGCTGCTGAACCGGGCGGCGGGCTTCGATTTCAAGGCCGAGTTCGAGCACGTGGGATTCTGGGACCTCCGCGTCGCCGTCGCCGACGAGTACCAGGCGGGCCGTGTGTTCATCGCCGGCGACGCCGCGCACAGCCATCCGCCCTACGGCGGTTACGGCCTCAACAACGGCCTGGAAGACGCGGTGAACCTCGGGTGGAAGCTGGAGGCCGCGCTCAAGGGATGGGGCGGGCCGCGCCTGCTGGCGTCGTATGGCGAAGAGCGGCGGCCCATCTTCTGGGAGACCGGAGAGGACTTCATCGCCGCCGGCATCCGCGCCGACCGCGACTTCCTCGAGCGGTACAGCCCGGAGCGCGACCGCGCGGAGTTCGAGCAGGCGTGGAAGGACATGGCGACCAGGAGCCGTATCGGCGTGTACGAGCCGCACTATGAGGGCTCGTCCGTAATCTGGGGGCCGCCGGGAGGCGTATGCAGCGCGCACGGCAGCCACACATTCGCCGCGAGGCCGGGCCATCACCTTCCGCCCAGCTGGTTGTCGTCGGGCGCCGGAGTCCAGGAGACACTGGGGACGGGCTTCACGCTGCTGGCGTTCGGCGCCGACGACGACGCCGCGGGCCTCATCGAACGGGCCGCTGCGTCGCTTGGCATTCCGCTTGCGACAACGCGGGACTCGTTCGAGGACAGCCGCGCCAAGTACGAGGCGCGCATGGCGCTCGTGCGTCCGGACCAGTACGTGGTCTGGACCGGCGACGCTCCGCCCGCAGACCCCGAGGCGCTGCTCCGCCGCGCAACGGGGAGGGACTAGGACTGCGCGCAGCGCGATAGCTCGCGGTGTGGTTC
This sequence comes from Dehalococcoidia bacterium, assembly GCA_034421335.1. Classification (GTDB taxonomy): domain Bacteria; phylum Chloroflexota; class Dehalococcoidia; order Lucifugimonadales; family Australimonadaceae; genus S5-327. The sequence goes on from DAOUKL010000067.1 coordinate 16,635, forward strand.
GTGGTTCGCCCAGCCCACCGCGAACCGGAGAGGATGGATCCCCGCCTTCGCGGGCGACGGGAGGGGGCGGGAATGACGGAGTGCGCGCAGCGCGCGTGGCCCTCTCCCCAGCCCTCCCCCGTCTTCGGGGGAGGGGGCCGGATGCCCTCTCTGCCCCTTCGGGGCATCTCCCCCTCGGGGGGACATGGGGCGAGATTCCTGCTTCCGCAGGAATGACGGAACCTACGCCTTACGTGCGCCTTATGCGGGCCGCCGGATGGGGATGGGAATGGCGCCGCCGTAGATGCCGCGCATCGCGCCCCAGGCGAGGCTGAGCGCCACGACGAGCAGGAAGCCCATTCCCAGCGTCCACAGCACGGTCGGCGCGCCGAATGCGTCGGCGGCGAACCCGTTGGCGAGGTTCACCACGGCCATGGTCCCGCCGATGTTGATCTGGTTCAGCCCCGTTATGCGTCCGCGCATCCCCTCCGGCGCCAGCGATTGCACCATTGCGCCGCCGATGGCCATGAACGCCGCCTGAGACCCTCCCATGATGGCCGCGCCGATCAGCGCCACGGTGGGCGTCGTCGCGACGGCGACCACCGGCATTCCCAGGCCGCTGAGCAAGCCGGTGACGAGCAGCAGCCTCCCGCGGCCCGTGGCGCTCTGCGCGCCCGCAATGCCCATGACGCCGACGAGCGCCCCCGCGCCGACGCCCATCATCAGGAACCCCGTGCCGAGGTCCGCGTTCCCCAGCGAGTCGCGCGCCAGCACCGGCAGCATCGACTCGAACGACATCGTCATGGAGCAGTGGAGCGCGATGATGATGAAGAGCGACCGCAGTCGCGCGTCGGACCACGCGTACTTCGCAGCAACCCACAGGCTCGCGCCGAACGCCGATCCGCGTTGCAGGTCGCCGGTGGAGCGCACGCGGACGGCGAGGATGCCGGCGATGCCGACGGCGTAGAAGGCGGTGCTCACGAGGAAGGCAGGCGCCGGGCCGTACCACAGCGCGGGCAGGATGAGGAGCGGCCCGACGAGGCGGGCGCCCTGGAGCGACGCCTGGTTCAGGGCGATGGCGTTCAGCCAGTGCTCACGGCCCACTACGTTCGGGATGAGCGTCTGCGTCGCCGTCATCTGGAAGGTGCGGAAACTCCCGTTGAGGAGCGAGAGCACGATGATGTGCCAGACCTCCAGCACGCCAGCGAACGCGAGCGCGGTGAGCACGACGCCGTGGCCCAACTGGAGCGTGTAGGAGGTCGCCAGTATGGCGCGGCGGTCGAACCGGTCGGCCAGGAAGCCCGCAAGCGGGGGCATGATGAACCGGGGGCCCATCGCCGCGAACGTCGCGATCCCCACGAGCGCCGACGACCCCGTCATCTCCAGCACCAGCGCGCCGCGCGCCACGATGAGCGCCCAGTAGGCGGACTGACCAGCAAGGCTGCCGAGCCACACCCACCGGAAGTCCCGGTACTGCAACGCGGTTACGTATCGCTGAAGTATGGCGCTCACGTAGGGCGGTTCCCCCTCCCTCCAACGACAACGGGCAGGGCGCATAGTACGCGCCCTGCCCGCTCTGGCTCAAATCGGCAGTCCCGGACGGCTCGCGGTCGTCCGGGCTGCGCGGCCTACCTGACCGACACGAGGTCCGACGCCGCGTTACACCACGGCTGTTCGAGGTCCGGGCCGCAGAGCACCGCCGGGGCCACGGCCAGCAACTCGTCGGTGAGCGCGTCGTGCAGGTTGAACGACACCGCGGTCCACTCGCCGTAGAAGAGGAAGTCGGACGCCGCTCCGCGGAAGCCGCGCTCGAAGCCCACGGCGAACGCGCCATGGACGTTGGCGAAGAGCCCGCCGAGTTCCTCGTCGTAGTCGCCCCTGTCGTCCAGCACGGAGGTGATGTCGGTGACCAGGCTCTCGGCGCCCCAGACCATGCGAATCTTGACCTCCTGGCCGGCGTCGAGCCCCGCCGCGATGAACCACACGCCGTGGTTGCGGATGCGGTCCGGCGGGTACTTGATGATGGTGGGGGTCACCTGGAAGACGATGGAGGGCCCTTCCTCTTCCTCCTGACCGCTCACAGTGAAGGCAGGCTGTAACGCCGCGCCTCCGACCAGAATCGCCAGCGCCGTCGCTGCGACGATGAGCAGCCGCTTCGGACGCAACCACGATGCCGTCAGTTCCTTAACCATAGAAGGGGCCTCCTGTCGTTTGCTTCATCCCGAGGGCGGAACCAAGGGGCGCCGCCTTCGGCCTCCCGAGCCATCCGCTTGCTGTCTCCGTTCCCATCCGTCGTTCGTTCCTCACTCCACACTCGCGCTACGGCCGCGCGGGCGCCGGCGCTGGGGCCGGAGCCGCCCCGACTCCCGTCCGGGCGCGCATGTCCTGTCTGATGCCGATGCGTTTCGCGAACTCGCGCATCGGCAGGGCCACGCCCATCGTCAAGCCCATGATGACGAGGGCGACAATGCCGGCGGACTCCAACTGGGAGACGTCCGCAGAGCCCCATTCGAGGGCAAGCAGCGAGAGCGTCACCGTTTCCCGCGAGGCCAGCAGCACGATATTCGACGTGGTGTTGGCCGCAGAGATGAAGTTGAGCATCCCGATGAGCACCATCGTAGGCATGAGCACGGGAATCACTATCTTGAAGTAGGTGGTGATCCACCCGGCGCCCGCCACCCGCGACGCCTCTTCCAGGTCCGCGCCCAGCTGGACGAGCACCGTCTTGAAGATGTTCGTCCCCGTGGTGTTGCCGGAGATGATGACCACCAGGATGAGCGCCCATATCGAGCCGTACAGCCACGTCAGACCCGGCACGCTCAGGAAGAGCATCAGCAACCCCAACGACGACAGTATTCCCGGGAACGCCGCCGATATCCAGATGACGGAGTCAAGCGATGATCTCAGGCGCCACTTGCTCCGCACGATCAGGTAGGCGATCACCGAGAAGAGCAGCGGGCTCCCGATGCCGGCGACGACCGCGAGCACCAGCGTGGTGCGCAAGCCAGTGAAGAAGAGGTTGTCGCTGAATACCCGTTGCCAGTGGAGCACCGTCCAGGTCGGGATGGCTTCGAAGAAGCCCACGTGGGTCATGAAACTGCCGACCACCAGCACCAGGATGGGCAGCGCGGTGAGCAGCCCGATCAGCGAGACGATCGTCACGAAGATGGGCCACTTCCAGGCGCCGAGTTCGATCAACCCCGGCTTGAAGTTGCCTGTCACCGTCGTGTAATGGCGCCGCCTAGTCACCCATCTCTGCAAGGGGAAGATGAACCCGATGATGAGCAGCGTCAGGCTCGCGGTGACCACCGCGCCTCCGTAGTCGAACGTCTGCACCTGCTGCCAGATGAGCGTCGAGTAGACGTAGAACCCCCAGCGCTGGCCGAGCAGCAACTCCGTTTCAAACCCCTGGAAGATGCGGATGAGTTGCAGCGCGAAGACCAGCATGAGCGGCGTAGCCATCACCGGCAGGGTCACCTTCACCAGCGTGCCTATCTTGGAAGCGCCGGACACCCGACCGGCCTCCTCGAGGGCCTGGTCCATGTTGCGGAAGGCGGGCGTGAAGAGAATGACCTTATAGGCTATCCCGTCCGCCATCAGCCGCGCGAAGATGATTCCCTCGAGACTGAAGATGTTGAACGGGCCCTCGTCGACGAACGGAAGCTTCGTGATCGCCACGTTGAAGAACCCGATCTGGGGGGAGAGCATCATCATCCACCCCAGCGTGCTGGCGATGCCCGGGAACATGAACGCCAGCCAGAACATGAACTCGATGCCGTGCGAGAACGGTATCCGCGTCCTGGCGATAATCATCGAAATGGTGATGGCCACCGGGAACGAGATGATCATCACGAAGAACCAGACGAGGAACGAGTTCAGCAGCGCCTCGGGCATCCGGCCGTCCCACGAGTAACGCCAGTTGTCGAGGCCCCACTCACGCGGCGGGATGAACACGTCCGACGATACGTCCAAACTGAACCAAAAGAGGATCAGCATCGGGAAGATGAGATAGACGCTGAGGGAGATGATGACCACGGCCATGACGAACGTACCCATCTCCGCTCTCAGCAATCGCTTGAGAGAGAAGCCAGACACGCCTGCAGTGCGCAACGCCATGGGATTCCCTTTCTCGTCCTAACGGTTCTCGCGGGGATATTGCCGCGAGAACGGCGGTTGCGGCGGGGGAGACTGTTTCTCCCCCGCCGCGCTAGTCGCCGGTCTTACGGCGTGAAGCCGACGCCGAGCCGGTTGTACAGGTCCACCATCGCCGCGCGGGAGTTGTCGCTGGCGTCGCGGTACTCCTGCGTGCCGGAGTCAATGATGAACACCTTGCCCTCGTCCACGAGGCCTTGCAACTGCGGGATTCGAGCCCACTCTATGTCGGGCACCTTGCCCTGGCCGACGTCGGAGCGCAGCTTGGGGCTGGGGGCGAGGTTCCGCGTGAAGTTGATGTCGGTCTCCATCCCGTCCCTGCTGTACCACCAGTTGATGTACAGCTGGGCGGCCTTCGGGTGCGGGGCCCTGTCGATCACGGAGCCGGTGCCGCCGATCTCCGCCGACATACCCTCTTCCAAGACTCTGTCGTCGGTGATGTTCTTCAGTGGCAGGCCTGCGGCCTGGAGGGGCCGGGCGTCCCGGTCGCAGCCGACGGCGATGGTCACGGCGCCGCGGGCCAGCAATTCGGCGCACTGGCGGTAGTCGGAGTAGTCGAGCAGGTGGTTGCCCGTCGCGGCGTTCCGCATCAGCGCTTCCATCCACTCAAGGCCCATACCAAGGTAGAAGCGGACGCGGGCAGTCGCGCCGCTGCCCTCGGTGGCCAATCCGGTCGTGACGAGTTCGCCCGCCCACTTCGGGTCGATGAGGTCGTTCCACGACGTGATCTGGGCAGCCTCGGCCTCGCTGAGCCTGTTGGTGTTGTACCAGATCTGGTTGAGGTTATCGATGCTGATGGCGTCGGCCATGGAGTACAGGTTCTCGACGTCGCTCCACCAGATCTTGTGCGACAGGTGCCACGTGTCCGGCGTGCGGTTGAGAATCGTGGGGTCGACGATGAGCGGTTCGACGGGCGCCAGGGCCTCGGCCTGCACCAGGCGGTTGGTCGAGGAGATGCCGCCGTGCTGGAAGTCCGCGGTGTACCGGCCTCGCGCGCGCTCAGCCAGAATCCTGGTCGTGTTCGCGCTTCCGCTGCCGGTGCTGGCGATGACGCGAATGTCGAACTTCCGCTGGAACTCCGCAAGCGTGTCGCGGAGGTGCCGGGAGTCGGTCCCGCCGAGAGCCAGGACGATCTCGCCCTCGGCTTGGGCGTCGGCGATCAACTGCGCCCATACGGCCTCGAACGACTCGTCAGGTGTGGGAGTCGGGGCGGGGGTGGGCGTCGCCGTAGCCGGAACAGGAGTGGGGGTGGGGGGAGGGGTAACGCCCGGCGGTAGCGGCGTGGGCGTCGCCGTTGGCGGTGCGGGCGTGGGCGTCGCCGTGGGCTCGGGAACAGGCGTCGCCGTCGGCGGGACAGA
>DAOUKL010000068.1:0-45012 GCA_034421335.1 Dehalococcoidia bacterium
ACCTTCTCCTTGAAGCGGCCGTCGGGGTGGACGGTCTCTTCGAATGGCTGCTCGATGCACTGGCCGGTCTCGTCCATCATCCAGCCGTGGTACATGCAGCGCAGGCCGTGCTCCTCCGGTATGCCGTAGGAGAGGTCGACCCTGCGATGCGGGCAGAAGCGGTCGATGAGGCCGAGCGTGCCCGACTTGTCCTTGTAGAGGACGAGGTCCTCGCCGAGGAGGCGGACGGGCTTGGTGGGTTTGTCGATGAGTTCGGCGGCTGCGGCGATGGGGTGCCAGTAGCGGCGCATCAACTCGCCCATCGGCGTGCCGGGACCGACCTGCGTGAGCTCCTGATTGGCCTGAACGCTAAGCATCGCGCATCTCCTCGGGGCGGATTGGGGGCAAGCGTAGTGCGGGAGCGCGGCGGCGTCAATGGGGCGCAGTCGCCGGAGTGTCGAGGCGTTTCTCCATCCGGTACACAGAGTCAGAGCCGACGACGAATCGGACGAGCGCGCCGCGCTCTGCGCGCACCCGGCGGTAGCCTTGCCGCTCGTAGAGGCGCTGCGCCCCTGTGTTGTCGCCGAGCACGCTCAACGACATCCGCGCGTAGCCCCCGGCGCGTCCCTTCGCCTCGGCGGCTTCGAGCAGCATCGTTCCGACGCCGAGCCCGCGCGACGCCGGGGTCACGGCGACCATGTCGACGACGAGTTCGTCGGCCTTCGCCTCAAAGCTGAGCAACAATACGTTGAAGAGGATGAGCGGGACCCTCCACGGACGGAACCGCCCGAGCAGCGCGCCGGCGCGCAGACGGAAGAACTCCTTGCTGCGCGTTTGCAGGGCGAGCAGGCCGAGGATCGCGCCGTCCGGCGCTGTGGCGACGAGGCAGACCTCGCGGCGGACCGAGTCGCGGAAGAGGCCGAGGAAATCGTCGACGCTGCGGAATCCGATGCGGAGCTTGCGCGAGAACGCCTGCCACAGAACGCGTAGTGCGTCGTCGACCTGCGCCTCGCGCAGGCCTTCCGTGATTGTGACGTCGTGCTCAACTCCGTTCATCGCGCGCATCATACGCGCCGCGCGCCGCCGGATGGCATAGAGGGCCGCCGTTGTGGCATGGTGCGAGGATGATGTGGCGCGGGTTCTCGCTGTTCGGGTTGTCGGGACTGCTGGCCGTGAGCGTTGCGGCGTTGGGTTGGGTGTCCCTCGACGCCTGGGCCGATCCGTCGCGCTTTGCGCTGTACGCGATGCTGGCGGCGCTGTTTGCGGCATCGGCGCTCGCGGCATGGCTCTGGCTTCGAAGAGTCGATTCGGCTGGAACGATGTGGCGCCGGGCGTGGCAGGGCGTGGGCGTCGTGGTGGTCGCGGCCGCCGCCGTGGTGATCGCGGAGTCGTTCGGCTTAGTCGGAGAAAGGGAGGAGTTCGAGGGCGGGCCGCGCTGTCCCGAGTGCGAGTTGTCCGTCGTGGAGCGCATGGTGGATGGCGACACGCTCATCGCCGGCGGGCAGCGCATCCGGTTGTACGGCGTCGACGCGCCGGAATTGGGCGAGCCCTGCGGGGACGAGGCGACGGAGCGTCTGCGGGAGTTGTCAGGGTCGCGGGTGCGTCTCGAAAGCGGCCCGCGTCCGGAGGACGAGTTCGGCAGGCGTCTGGCGTACCTGTACACGGAGGACGGCCGCAGCATCGACGCGGCGCTGGTGTGGGGCGGCTACGCCCGTGCGTGGATGCAGGACGGCCGGCATCGCGGGGAGCTCATCGAACTCGAAATCGACGCCCGGCGGAGCGGCCGGGGATGCCTGTGGTGACGGGGCCTTGTGCGGCTGTGGCGCATCGCTGAAACTCCTCCCGCACCTGATTCTTCCGAGAGAGGTCCGCCCGTGGCCAACGAAAACCCAACACTACTTGCGCATCTCGCGTGGCGCTTCCCCGGCGCCACCGAAGACGTCGCGACCGAGGCGCTGGCGTTCATCCTTCGCAAGGAGGAGCGCGCCCGCGCCGCGCTGCACGCCCTATTGAAAGAAGCGAGCGGCGATGACCTGCCCCCGATAGCCTCCGCCGAAACGCAGCGCGTCTACCGAGGCACGATGCGTCCTGACTTGGTGGCGCTCGGTGGCGACGAGCGCGAGATAGCGCTGGTCGAGTCGAAGTTCTGGGCGACCACTACCGCCGCCCAGCCGAACGGCTACCTGCGGCTGCTGGAGGAAGACCTGAAACCTCATGCCAAGAGCCTCCTCTTTCTCGCGCCATTAGTGCGGCAGGACAGCCTATGGAAGGAGTTGCTCGGCAAGGCGGAGCAAGAGAAGTTTCAGGTGGACGATGCGGGCGAGCGGGGTGGGGTGCGAAGCGCAACCGTAGGGAGCGGCGGCTCTCAGATGATGCTGACCAGCTGGACGACGCTGCTCGACCGTATCGCGCGGGCTACGCGCGGCGGCAGCTCCGAACTTGGGGAACTGCGTGGGCTGTGCGCGATGATCGAAGCCACCCCTCCTCCTCCTCCTGAACCCTTTCGGGCCCTCATCGATGAGGCCATCAAGCAGGCTGAAGACCAGCGTTATGTCAATACTGAGGGTTTGACGGTTGGGCGCTGGTATGGGAACTACGGAAGGTACTTCCGGTTCGTCAGCGGCGACAAGAGACTTGGCGTGGCGCGGCTCGGCGTCGATTTAGACCGCTTGAAGTCGCCGCTATTCCTCTGGTTCACGGTGTACACGCTCGACCATATTAAGCATGTGCGCCATGCGCTGGACGGCGACATCGACGAAGGCGACTGCGTGTCGATACCGCCCCCCGACGGCGGCGATTTTCAGGTGGCGTGGGTCGTCGCCCGCCTACAAGAAGTCCGCGACCGCCTTCAGGCACCCGACGCGCCCCCAGCGGACGAGTAGCCCCGCAGGGAAGTTAGAGTTCCCCGCCCTCCCCCCTACAGGGGCCAGTTGTCCTTGATGCCGTCGACGGCGCCGGTGCGGACGGCGGACGCGCGGGCGGTGATCTCGTCTTCGGACTCGGCGGGGGCGCGGTCGGGGAGTTCCTCCCAAGTCTGGAGCACCCGGTTGATGAGCTCGGCGTCGCGGCTGTAGCCGGCCTCGCCGGGGATGTACTTCTTCGCGCGCTTCATGCCGAACTTCACCTGCTCCAGCGGCGCCACGATGCCCGTCGCGGGCGGCTCCTGCCGGAACACGTTCATCGGCTCGCCGCCGTCGGCGACGACGTCCATCTGCTCGCGGAGTTGCTTGCGGAACAGGATGAGGCCGCGGTCGGACTCGCCGAGGTGCTCGAGGTGGCGCTTGGCGATGGGCCCCTGCGTGACCCACATCGTGTAGTCCTGGTTGAAGACGACGTCGACGATCCAGCGGCCGTTCTCGTCGAGGAGCGGGACTTCGCGGTAGGGGACGGAGTCCTGCGTCGGGACGGGCTGGCCCGGGGCGCCTCGCCAGGTGTAGAGCGAGATGTGGAGCGTGTTCTCGTCGTCGACGGGCACGCGGAACTGCATCGTTACGGAAACCTCGGAACCGACCAGCAGGATGTTGGGGAAGAACACGGGGTGGCCGTGCTTCCAGTCGTCGTCCTCCTCGGTGTAGCCCTTGAACACGCGCCGCTTGACGATGCCGTGCTCGAACACGTCGAAGCCGATCTTCTCGTGCTTGGGCAGGTCGAGCAGCGCGCCCTTGAAGCCGGGGCCCTGCTGCACGTACTGCCCCCAGTACGAGTGCGCCCACTCGACGTGGACGGGGTCGAGGGAGTTCTCCTGGCACTGGAGCCAGTTGCACGGCAAGCGCGATATGGCGATATCGCGGACGGCATTCTCCCACACGAGGGGCTCCCACGTGGGGAGGAAGGGGACGGGCTGCGGGCCGAGGTAGGCGAACACGAGTCCGCCGGCGGTCTGCACGGGGTAGCCTGCGACCTTCACCTTCTCCTTGAAACGTCCGTCGGGGTGGACGGTCTCCTCGAAGGGCTGCTCGATGCACTGGCCGGTCTCGTCCATCATCCAGCCGTGGTACATGCAGCGGAGGCCATGTTCCTCCGGGATGCCGTAGGAGAGGTCAACCCTGCGATGAGGGCAGAAGCGGTCGATGAGTCCGAGCGTGCCGGACTTGTCCTTGTAGAGTACGAGGTCCTCGCCGAGGAGCCGCACGGGCTTGGTTGGCTTGTCGTCGAGCTCGGCGGCTGCGGCGATGGGGTGCCAGTAGCGGCGCATCAACTCGCCCATGGGCGTCCCCGGCCCCACTTGAGTAACGGCTTGGTTCTGCGCGACGGTCAGCATGGCGTGTGCGCTCTCCTTGCGTTGCGGAACTGGTGCGGGACAGGGTAGGGCGGCCCGGCGCGGAGGTCAAGGAATACGGCGGGCGCAATCCCACCCTCTCCACAAGAGTGGGGAGGGTCGAGCGCACGAAGTGCGCGAGGGGAGGGGTCTGCGGAGTGCGCGCTTCCGCGCGCAAGCCCTCTCCCCAGCCCTCCCCCGTCTTCGGGGGAGGGGGTCCGCCCCCTACGGCCTGGATATGGGCGGCTGCGCCTCCGGGTTGTTGGTGACGACGCGCGTGTAGTACTGCCAGACGCCTCCGACGCGCGGGGTGGCGCCGGAGAGCGGACGCGCGAAGTGCGGCAGCTGCGGCAGCGGCGTCCGGCCCGACATCTCGTCGACCAGTTCGTCCTCGAGGTAGAGGTGGTCTTCGCCGAACGCGGAGTAGGCCCAGTAGTTCATCTTGGCCTGCTCCTCCAGCTGCATCATGGTCATCACGGAGTCTTCGAGGCTGGTGCCGGTGCTGGTGGCGCCGTGGCCGCGCAGCAGGATTACCTTGGAGTCGCCGAGGAGCGAGGCGACCTCCATGCCCTCCTCGTCGGTCTGCACGGTCTTGACGTGGTTCCACATCGGCAGCTCGTTCTGCACGAGCTGGGCGCCCTCCTGGTTCATGGGGCGGAGCCGCTGCTTGAGCGTGGTCGCCAGAACGGTGTAGTGCGGGTGCACGTGAACGACCGACTTCACGTCGGGGCGCAGCTTCATGATGCAGGAGTGCATCTTCACCTCGAACGGCTGCGAGGAGCCGACCGGCCCGTCGACCTTGTAGCCCTCGATGTCGACGACGATCATGTCCTCGGGACGCATGGCGAAGAGCGCGTCGACGGTGTAGCCGCGCCCCTTCACGACGAACTTGTCGGGGTCGTTCGGAAGGCGGAGGCTGGCGTGTCCGAGCGACGCCCGGAACCCGGTGGCGAGGCCGACCTCGGCGAGCACTCGGTTGGCGACGGCGACTTCGTACTTGACCTCGTCCCATTCTCTAGGCATTGCTGTAGTCCTCCTGCTGATGTCAAGGGGACTCTACTAGATAGCGGGGCGCAGGGGTAGGGCCGGACTCTTGCCCCTACACTGCGGGGGTGACGGAGGGCTAGAGGCCGGACTGGCCTGTACGGAGGGTGTAGGCGGTTTCGACGTCGGTGATGAACGCTCTGCCGTCGCCGGGGAATCCGGTGGCCGCAGCCTCCTGGATCGTATCGGCGACGGCCTGGACCTGGTCATCCTCGACGACGACCATCAGCATGGACTTGGCGAGTTCGTCGTAGATCTGGCCGCCCACCTGCACCCCCTGCTGCTTGCCCCGGCCGAGCACATCCCATTTCGTCATCGCGGGAAAGCCGTTCTTCGCGAGAGCTGAGGCGACGGCGTCTTCCTTTTCGGGACGAATCACTGCACGCACCATCTTCATGGTCTTCTCCTTATGGCCGGCGCTAGTTGGCCGGAACCATCAGTACGCGGTCTTCGGCGGGCTGATCCCGCCTGATCAGTTTCAGCGTGGCGAGATTGTCGATGACGACAGGAAGGAGTTCGTCCAGCATGCTCACGGGGACGAGGTCCATGACTTTTTCTCCGGGGCGGGGGTCAGCGCCGGTGCGGCCCCCGACGAAGATGCTGACGGCGTCCACGACTTCGCCGTCGACGCGCGCCTTGGCTCCCTGGAAGCCGATGTCGGCCGCGTGGTGGTTCCCGCACCCCGCGGGACAGCCCGACCAGTGCATCGTGAGCGGAGCAGCGTTCGGGAACCGGGCCGCCAGGCTGTCGGCGAGGCGTTTGCCGAGCGCCTTGGTCTCGACGAGCGCGAGGTTGCAGTAGTCCTTTCCGGTGCAACTCACGAGGCCGCGATCGAACGCGTTCGGCGTTGGGGAGAACCGGGCGAGGAGCGGCTCATCGAGAAGCGGCTGCACGTTCGCTTCCGGCACGCTCACGATGATCGCGTTCTGACCGGTCGAGAGGCGTATGGCTCCTCCGCCGAAAGTCTCGGCTAGCCGGGCGAGTTCCGCCATGTCGTCGGCATGAGTCCTGCCCGTGGGGATGCAGAGACCCACGGAGTAGAGGCCCTTCCGCCGCTGCGGAGCGATGCCTAGGTGGTCCGCCGTACGCTGAATTCTGACGTCCCGACCGGCGGGAAGGAGCGGCGCGCCCCAGCGTTCCTCCAGCTCCCGCCTGAAGCGCTCGACGCCCCAGTCCTGGACGAGGAAGGCAAGCCGGGCCTTGGTGCGCTGCTCGCGCGCGCCCTCGTCGCGGAAGAGCAGGGTCACCGTTGCGGCGAGGGAGGCCGCCGCTTCAGGCCGGATGAACACGTCCAGGGGTTGGGCGACAGTCATGCCGCCGGAGCCCATCTTGCCGCCGACGGCGAGGTTGAAACCGTGCGCGCCTTCCGGGCCGACAGCCGGCGTGAGGGCGATGTCCTGAGTTTCGCTGTGAGTGCAGTTCTCCAGGCAGCCGGTGATGGCGACGTTGAGCTTGCGCGGGAGGTTGGTGTAGGCGCGGTTGCCGAGGAACGTCTGGGTGAACTGCTCGCCGACAGGCGCGGCGTCGAAGAGTTCATGGGGGGTCAGACCGGACAAGGCGCAAGTGTTGACGCCCCGGATGTTGTCCATGCCCGTCTGGAGGGAAGTGAGGTCTATGCCCTCGAGGGCTTCCAGGATGTCGGGAACGTCTCGTATCTGAATGGCGCGGAGTTCGAGTTGCTGGCGCGTGGTGATGTCCATGACGCCGTTGCCGAGGCGCTGCGAGAGACAGGCGAGCGTGCTGAGTTGGCGCGAAGTGAGCTGGCCGTTGGTGATGCGCAGCCGCATCATGAAGCGCCCCGGGGTGGGCTTGCGGAAGAACGTTCCTATCCACTTGAGCCGCTCGCGGTCGCCCGGTTCGAGCGTCTCCCATCCGCCATGCCGCGCGGCGAGTTCGTCGATATCGTCGAGGATGTCGAGGCCGTCTTTCTCGGCCTTGATGCGTTCGATGGGGTTCGTGCGTTGTTCAGCCATAGCGTGGGCTCCTAGGGTTCGCTGTAGAGGGCCATGGGCACGCGCGCGGCGTACGCGGGAGCGACGGCGACGGCTCGCCGACCGAGTGCGCGCTCCATGGCGATGCGTTCCTCGGCCTCCCGTTCCGGGGAGAAGCGCACGACCAGTACGAGTATGGACATGCTCGTGACGGCCGCGCCGAGATAGAGGAGGGCCTGCTCGGTGGGGAGCGATTCGATGCGGAAGAGGAACCCGGCCGCAACGGCGCCGGCGTTGCCGCCCGCCCCAACGATGCCCGCGACGGTCCCGAGCGCGCGCCGGTTGACGAAAGGAACGACGGAGTAGGTCGCGCCCTCGGCCATCTGCACGAAGAGGCTGAAGATGATCATGGAGAGCACGGCTACCGCGAGGACGGCCATCTGCGAGAAGACGGCCAGGGCGATGCCCTCCAGGAGCAGCGCCATCCCGAGGAAGATGATTCTGCCTCTGAGGCCGAACCGCAGCCCCGCCCGGTCGCTGAGCATGCCTCCGAGGGTGCGCGCGAAGAGGTTCATGAGCCCGAAGAGTCCGGCGATGAGGCCGGCGGCTGCGATGCTGAGCCCGAAGCGGTCGTGGTAGTAGAGGGCGGCGATGTTGTGCATCGTTAGTTCGATGCCGAAACATGCGCCGTAGACCAGGAAGAGCGCCCAAACGCGGTGGTCCTTGGCGACTTCCGCGAAAGCGCTCCGCTTGTCGGCTGTGGACGTTTGGGCCAGGCGGTGGGGGCCGCCCGGCGTGTCCTCGGTGAAGCGGTAGTAGGCGACGCCCATGAGCAGGAGCGCGGCCCCGGGAACGACCATGGCGAAACGCCAGCCGAGCGCTTCGCCGACGCCGAGCCCGACGATAGCGGCGAGGACGAGCGGCATGGCCATCTGCGTAACGCCTCCGCCAAGGTTCCCCCAGCCGGCCGTGGTGGCGTTGGCGGTCCCGACGACGTTCGGCGCGAACATGACCGACGTGTGGTACTGGGTGATGACGAACGAGGCCCCGATCACGCCGATAGCGAGACGGAAGAGGAGGAAGGACTCGTAACTCGTGGCGAGACCGATAGTCATCACGGGGATGGAGCCGACGATCAGGAGGCCGGAGTAGGTCGTCCGGGGGCCGATGCGGTCGCACAGCCATCCGATAAACAGGCGGGCGACGATGGTCGCTGCGACGGACGCGATGACCGTATTGCCAACCTGCGCCTTGGTCAGCCCGAGGTCGTCGCGGACGATGGCCATCATCGGCGCGATGCCGAACCACCCGAAGAAGGCGAGAAAGAAGGCGAACCAGCTCATGTGGAAGGCGCGCATGTGCGGGCGGGCCAAGCTGAAGAGGCTGATGCTGGCGGCCTTGTGCGTTTGCGGGTCGATTCTCATGCTTGCCTGTCTCCGGACTCCGTCATTCCCGCCCCCACCCGTCATTCCCGCGAAAGCAGGAACCTCGCATCCCCCGTCTCCCCCCGAGGGGGAGATGCCCGAAGGGCAGAGAGGGCCGCCCCCACCTGTCATTCCCGCCCTACCCGTCATTCCCGCGAAGGCGGGAATCCATCCCCCGTCTCCCCCCGAGGGGGAGATGCCCGAAGGGCAGAGAGGGCCGGTTAGACGTCGGCTGACGCCTCGCCGCTGGCGACCTTGGCCACGACGACGTGCGCCGTCTCCTGGCCGGGCGCTGCGAGGATGGAGGTCTTGCTTTGGCCGAGGAGGCGCTTGATGCCCAGGGGGTCTTTCACGAAACACCTGATCTGGCGCAGCCACTTCACGCTCTTGTAGCCCTGCAGGAACGGCGCCCACAGCCGGACCGGCCCGCCGAGTTCGTGGGGCAATGGCCCGCCGTTGATCCCGTAGACGAGCAGCACCCGAGGGTCGCAGGCCAGGGCCTTCGGCAGGCTTTCGAAGTACATGCCGTCCGCCGAGTAGAAGGCGAGGTGCCCGGCGCCGGAGAGGTCGACGCCGGCGGACTCGAGAACCGCCTGGAGACGCACTCCGGTTACGAGCGGGGTTTCCGACCAGTTGAATATCTGGCAGACGAGCGGGGTCGGCTCGCAAACGACCGGGAGCCTCTCGATGTCCGGCCAGCGCACGGTGGTGGTCTTGCCGGCGACGTCGGTGAGGCTCATCTCCCAGTCCGCGAGCGGCTGCGGAGCCGGCATGGGGAACAGGGAGAGGACGGGCAACGGCTCGGCCTCGAAATCCATCGCGGCGAACTGGTCCTTGAACTTGGGGTAGTTGACGTAGGGGCGCAGCGCCATGGCTAGACCGCCTCCCCGCCCGGAAGCGCGCCCGCGAGCGTTCCCTCGGACTGTGGGGAGTGGACGAGTTCTTCTACGGGGCAGACGAAAACCTTTCCGTCGCCATAGTTGTCCGACCGATTGGCCGCGACCAGGGCATGCGCGAGCAGCGTCGCGAGTTCGTCGGGGACCGCCCACGTCAGCATTCGCTTCGGCAGGAACTGCATGACGCCGTCGTCGCGTCCGTTGACCGGCCGCATGTAACGGAGCCCCCTTTGGCGGCCGCGGCCCATGACGCGCTGGTGGGTGTACATCGACGCGCCCACTGAGTGGGCGGCGTCGACGCTGGCCTTCCATTTTTCGGGACGGATGACGGCTATCACTTCCTTCATGACTGTTCATCTCCCTGGGAGAGCGCTTGCCGTCAAGCCTAGACACAGGGTGTATCGCTTCGATTACGGCGGCGTTACGGGGTTGTTACATCCGGGGGCCTCTCTGCCCCTCCGGGGCATCTCCCCCACAGGGGGAGACATTTAAACCCCTCCCCCCGAGGGGGAGGGGCAGGGGAGAGGGTGGAGGAGGCCAGGGGCCATCATTCCCGACTGCGCGAGAATGACGGAGGGGCGCGGTTTGGGAGGCTGCGTGGTAGGATTGCGCCATACTGATCGAGGAGCGCAGCCGATGGAGATCAAGGCGCTGGACGGCGACGGGCACGTCGAGGAATGGGAGGGCACCTGGTCGGACGAGTACCTCGAACCGGCGTTCCGCGACCGCCGGCCGAAGGTCGTCGAGACGGGTGAGTTCGAGCACGACTACATCTGGGAGATCGACGGCAAGCGCATCCGCGTCGGCGGCTCGCCCTCCAGCAAGGACGGCGTCGTGTCGACCGAGTACGAGCTGATGGCGAAGTGGCGCGGGCCGCACGAGAGCGGCGAGTTCCACTCCGCCGAGGACCGGCTCGCGGTGATGGAGGCCGAGAACACCTGGCTGTCGGTCAACTATCCCACTCTGCTGCTGAACTGGCCGATCGCGGCTGACCCCGCGCTGAACGCGGCGCTCACCCGCGCCTACAACAACTGGGTCGCCGATGTTTCCGGCCAGTCGCCCGACCGCCTGAAGTGGGTGACGGTGATCGACCCGCGCGACCCGGCGGAGGCGGTGCGCGAGATGGAGCGCACCAAGCCGATGGGGAGCGTCGGCATCATGGTGTTCGGCGACTACAACGCGAGGGGACTCGATCACCCGGACTTCGAGCAGGTCTGGGCGGCGGCGCAGGACCTCGAGATGCCCGTGAACGTGCATCCGGGCATCGGCGCGAGGGACGCCATGCGCGAGTGGCGGAACATCGCCGGCGACCAGTTCCTCATGTCCGTGGTGCGCGGCTTCAAGACCATCTGCGGCTCCGGCGTCCTCGACCGCTACCCGGGGGTGAAGGTGTCGTTCCTCGAAACGGGTTGCACCTGGGTCGACTTCGCCGTCGCGGTGATGGACTTCACGCTCGACAACATCAAGGACCGCATGGAGATCGGCACGATCCGCTCCGAGCACAAGCCGGTCATCGAGCGCGGTCTGCCGAAGGCGACGCCGCTGGAGTACATCAAGGACGGCCGCATCTTCATCGGCTTCGAGGTGGACGACGACCTGCTGCCCTACATGGTGAACAAGTACGGGACGGACTGCTGGGTGTACGCGAGCGACATTCCGCACGCGCACCGGGTGCCTGACTCGCCGAAGTACATCATGGGCCGCGACGACCTGACCGCGGAGCAGAAGTCGCGCATTCTCTGGAAGGGCACGTCGGAACTCTACGGCCTTCCCGTCCCCGAGGGCGCGGGCGTCCGGTAGGGGGATGGACTACCATGCCGCCACTTAAGCGGGGGGTCATCAGACCGACGCCCGGCTCGCGTTGCTGAGCCGGCCCCTACTCCTTGCGTTCCGGCTCGGCGTCGCTCTCCTCTCCGTAGCGCTCCCTCGCCGCCGTTCCGAACCAATCGGCGATCGTGTGCCCCCTGTCGGGACCCTCTTGCGGAACCCTGGCGCGGACGCTCTGCGCTGCGGCCCTCCCCAACCCTCGGGCGGCTTTGGCTGCCCTGTTCTTCGCCAGGAAGCCTCCCACCGCCAGGGCGGCCGCGAGCAGTATGTATCGGCGCATGGAATCTCCTTCAGGTCCCTCGTTACCCGGGCTTCCGCGCCGCCACCTTGACGCTGGCGACGTCCACCGGAGCGTCGTTTTCGACGCGCGCCGTCTCCTGGGCAATGGCGATGTCCGCGAAGCCTGCGCTGCGCAGCCGTCCGAGGTACGTGTCCTTCGGCTCGGCGCCTGCGGTGCACGTCACCCACGCCTCCGTGTCTTTACGCGCGGGGCCCTCGTCGTTGAGCGCCATCATATCGGAGATGTGAAGCTTGCCGCCCGGCGCGAGCACGCGGAACGCCTCGCGGAACACGGCGTCCTTGTCAGGCGACAGGCAGACGACGCAGTTGGAGATTACCACGTCCACCGACCCGTCCGGCAGGGGGATGTTCTCGATCTCGCCCTGCACGAACTCCACGTTGGCGAGGCCGAGCTTGGCCTGGTTGCTGCGCGCGAGGTCGAGCATCGAGGGCGTCATGTCGAGCCCGATGACATGTCCTGTCTCGCCCACCTGCTGCGCCGCAAGGAAGCAGTCGATGCCGCCGCCCGACCCCAGGTCGAGCACACGCTCGCCTTCCCTGAGGCCCGCCAGCGCCGTCGGATTGCCGCACCCGAGCGATATGGCGATGGACTCGGCGGGCAGGCCGGACAATTGCGCCTCCTCATACAGCGTCATGGCGCGCTCTGCGCCCGATGGGCTGCAGCACTCGTCGCTCTCGGACGCTTGCTCGGCGGGGGCAAGTTCGATAACCGCCTTCGCGTCCTTCGCGTACCGCTCGCTGACCAGCCGCTTGATCTCCCGGGATTCCATAGTCATCACTGCCTCCTTTGGCCGCCTATGCCACATACGCGACGTAACCGCCGTCGCAGCAGCCCATCCAGTTCTCGTGGTGCACGTCGAGCTTGCCGAATACTCCTCGGCACAAGGCTTCGGACCCAAGGATGGAGGCGAGAGTGGCGACCTCCACCATCGTCGGCAGGCGAAGGCCACTCTCCCACCTTCTGACGGTGACGGGGTCGACTTCCATCAACTCGGCCAGCGCGGTCTGGCGCAGGCCCTTCGCCAAACGCTCCGAGCGGATGGTCCGCCCCAGCCTGTGGGCCAGTTGCTCTCTGCTCACTCTGCGAACCATGTCGCTTCTCCCAGGATGCGGCGTTCGTTAGATGGTCCCAAGCATCAGTAAAGAATGTAAGTGCTCCAAGCGCCGCCCACAAGAACCGGGGTGGTTCTATTTCGGGTCTCTGTCGGGTTCGAGCACAACGATTCACATGCCTGACCGCCAGGTTTCCGCCTGTAACCGAAGCAGCACCGCTGCGGCAGCGGGCTCGTTGTGCGAGCCTACGCGGCGGCAGGGGACTCGGCATATTCGGGAGGCCCCACCAGGTAGCCGAATCGTCCGCGCAAGGTTCGCGCCGAGGTTACCGCCTTGCCCATCCGGTAGAAGCCGTGCCCCATGACGACCACAGGGTTGATCGAGTTGATGGGCGCCGTCAGTCCGTACACGACCGGGGCCCGCTCCGGCTCGAACGTGCCGAACAGCCTGTCCCACACGATGAAAATGCCCCCGTAGTTCTTATCGAGATACTCATCGTTCGTTCCGTGATGCACGCGGTGGTGCGACGGCGTGTTCATCACCGCCTCCACCGCTCGCGGGAGCTTGCCTATCGCCTCAGTGTGCAGCGCCGTTTGGTAGAGCTGAACGAACGCGTCCGCAAAGATGATGACGACCGGGTTGAAGCCGATGATCATCAGCGGCAGCGTGCTGAAGAAGTACGGCCAGAAGCCATCCAGTGGCCCGAACCGGTAGGCCACTGAGATGTTGAAGTAGGGCGACGAGTGGTGCACGGAGTGCGTCGCCCATGCCAGGTTGACCCGGTGCGTGAACCGGTGCTCCCAGTAGTACGCCAGATCAGCCAGAACAACGGACACCGCTACAGTCAGCGGGTTGATGGGGATGTCCACCAGCCCCTGGAAGCCGTCCTCGCCTCCGGACGCCTCCACGAGGAGCCACGTGACGCCGATGAAAACGACGAGACTGATGTAGTTCGACGCCGCATCGCCGATCAGACGCCAGCTAAGCCGCCGGAGGAACCGGTAACGAACCAGCTCGACGCCCAGAAACGGGATTGCGATGTAGAAGAACCAGTCGTTCAGGGCAACCTCCAGCCCTGCGACAGCGTCTTCCGTCAGTTGCGCAAAGAGGTAGTCCGGCGCCATGCGTGCTCCTCACGGAGCCGGAATGCTACTACGAGGCCCCGTTCCGCACTAGCGCGCGCTCAGAGGGTCGCCGCAGTGCTAACCTTGGGCCATGACGCAGCGCAACCCGGCATACGAGGCGGCAGTGCGGCAGGTCGCGGATGGCGGCTACCTGCTGCTCGACGGCGGCATCGCCACGGAGGTGCAACGGCGCGGCGGCGTCCTGGGCGCGTGGGCGAACCTCGCGAACGCCGAGATGCCGGACACTCTTCGCGCCATCCATGCCGATTTCATCGCGGCAGGCGCGGACATCATCAGCGCCAATACGTTCGGCTGCACGGAACTGAGTCTTTCCGCGCATGGGATACACGGACGCGAGGAGGAACTGAACCGCGCGGCAGTTGCGCTGGCGCTGGAGGCGCGCGAAGGCGCCGGAGTGGAGCGACCGCTGCTCGTGGCCGGCTGCATGACGACGACCAGCTACCGGGGGCCGGAGGGCAAGGTGGCTCCCGCTGAGGAGGACTGGGCGCTCGCGTCGCAGGCGCGCACCCTCGCGGATGCAGGCGTGGACTTCCTGATGGTGGAGATGCTGTCGCACGTCGAGCGCGCCAGGGTCGAACTGGCCGCGGCGGCGACAGCGGGCCTGCCGGTGTGGGCAGGGTTCTCCTGCGTAGCGGACGAGGAAGGCAATCTCACGCTGATGAACCAGGAGGACGAGCCACTGGAGGAGTCGCTGCAGCGCATCGATCTCTCCAGCCTGGACGTTGCGTTCATCATGCACACGAAGATCCCTTTGGTGGAGCGGTCGCTCGCTGTGCTGCGCGGCGTCTGGGACGGCCCGGCCGGCGCGTACCCCCACGGCGGAGGCTTCACGCGCCCTCACTGGGAGTTCGACTCGTCGTTCACGCCGGACGCGCTCGCGGCGGGCGCCGAGCGGTGGCTGGCCGACGGCTGCCGCGTCGTCGGCGGCTGCTGCGGCTCGACGCCGGAGCACATCGCCGCGCTGCGCCGCGTCGTGGACGCGGCGGTATGATGGGGACTCCCTCCCCCGTGGGGGAGGGTTGGGGAGAGGGTGGCGAAGTAGACGCTAAGGAGGCTGAGATGCGATTGCAGGACAAGGCGATCATCGTTACGGGCGCGGCGGGCGGCCTCGGGCGACAGTACGCGGTGCGGTTCGCGAAGGAGGGCGCCAGGCTCACCATCGCGGACATCCAGGACGTGAGCAAGACGGCCGAACTGTGCCGCGCCGAGGGCGCCGAGGTCATCCCGCTGCGCGTCGACGTGTCGTCGGAAGAGGCGATGAACGAGATGGCGAAGCAGACGCACGAGCGCTACGGCCGCATTGACGGTCTGCTGAACAATGCGGGGATGATGCGCGGCCTCGGCGTGAAGTCGATCCTTGACGTGGACATGGAGACGTGGGACCGCGTGTTCGCGGTGAACGCCCGCGGCACCTTCCTCGGCGTGCGCGCCGTGTACCCGTACATGCGGGAGCAGAAGTCCGGCACTATCGTGAACGTGAGCTCGGGCAGCACGCTCCGCATCGCCCGCGGGCCGACAGACATGAACCCGCACTACGTGGCGTCGAAGACGGCGATCATCGGCATCACGCGGGCGGTGGCGCGCGAACTGGGGCAGTACAACATCAACGTCGTGACGGTCGCGCCCGGCTCCACCACGTCTGACACGGAGGAGCCGATTGGGGCGGACGACGCCTTTCCCGAGCCGGAGGCTTCGCTCGTGCGGCGCGGCGTGCCGGACGACCTCACCGGCGTGATGACGTTCCTGTTCACGGAGGATGCGCGGTTCATCTCCGGTCAGATGATCGTGGTGAACGGCGGCCGCGAAGTGCACTAGCGCCCATGGCGGAGCCAACCTGGGAGCGGATGGGCCGTTGCGCTCGGCTGGCGTGGGAGCACGGCGTCGAGGCGTTCGAGCAGGCGCAGCGCCGCCGTCCCGCGCTGATGACGGGCTGCCTGCTGCTCGGCGTCGTTAGTGAGCCGGAGTGCGCCGGCGGCCTCGTCCTGCGGCGGCTTGGCGTCGACCTCGCGTTCGCGGCCTCGATCACACGGTTCGAGTTGCTGTATGGGCGTCCCGTTCCCGGCGCCGAGGAGCGCGTCGCCGACCTGTGGGGCAAGCCGCACACGCCGGAGGCGCTTAGCGCGATGCGCGCCGCGCTCGACGAGGCGGAGAAGTTCCACTCGGCGTACCCCATCGGGACGGAGCACATCCTGCTGGGACTGCTGTCTGTCCCGGAAGGCATGGGCTGCCGCACGCTGGCGTACTTCGGGGTCGATTACGCCTCGGCGCTCGCCGCCCGCGACGAGATATGGGAGCTGCTGCGGTTGACAGAGTAGGGGATGGGGGTGGAGGAGTTCCTCGGCGAACGAATCCCCTACGCCGGACGGAACACAGGGAGGGTTACCTCCTCCGTTACGTCCGCGAAGTCGACCTGCACGGCCATGCCGACCTTGATGTTGGCGGGGTCGGGCTCGACGCCGACGAGGTTGGTGGGGATGCGTGGGCCCTCTTCGAGGTCGACCATCGCGACGACGAACGGGACGCTATCGCGGAAGGCGGGCAGGGGGGCGCGGTGGACGATGGCGAACGTGTGCAGCGTTCCGCGTCCGCTCGCCTGCATCCACTCGACGTTGCGGTCTCCGCAGCCGGGACAGAGGTCGCGCGGATAGAAGTACGCCTTGGCGCAGTCGACGCACCGGCGGAGCCACAACTCGTGGGCCTGGGCCTTCTCCCAGTAGAAGTCGGACTCGGGTTGCTTGACGGGCAGGGGGCCCTGGTAGGCATTGGTGGTCATGACGAAGCCTCCTGATCGACCACGGCGATCTTGTAGAGGATGCCGAGGGCGACCACGAGACCGATGAGCAGAACGCCCAACACTGCGAGCTTGTACATCGCTACTCCACTCCGAGGACGATGGTTCCGGTCGCGGACAGGGCTCCGCCAGTGCCGTTCACGAGGCTGAGGCTCAGCCCGGGGACCTGGCGGTCGCCGCACTCGCCGCGCAGTTGGCGGACGGCTTCGATGATGAGGAAGATGCCGTACATGCCGGGGTGCGTGTAGGAGAGCCCGCCGCCGCTGGTGTTCATGGGGAAGTCGCCGCCGGGCGCCGTGCGCTGTCCAGCCACGAAGTCAGGGCCCTCGCCGGGGCCGCAGAAGCCGAGCGACTCCAGCGTGGCGAGGACGGTGTAGGTGAAGGAGTCGTAGATCATCGCCAGGCCGATGTCGCCGTAGCCGACGCCGGCCATGGCGAGCGCGGCGGGGCCGGTTACGCGGGCGGGGGTTACGGTGAGGTCGGGCATCATCGAGATGCCGGCGTGGTCGTGGTGCTCGGCATGGCCGAGGATTGGGACGGGGCGCTTGGGGAGGGAGCGGGCGCGCTCGGCGGAGGTTATGACGACGGCGGCGCCGGCGTCGGTCACGAGGCAGCAATCGAGGATGTGGAACGGCCACGAGATCCAGCGGGAGTTGTGGTAGTCGTCGAACGTCATGGGGTCGCGCATGTAGGCCTTGGGGTTCAGTTGGGCCCACTTGCGGGTGGACACGGCGATCTCGGCCATCGCCTGGCGTGCGCGGTCTTCGCCGTAGCGGCTCATGTAGCGCGTTGCGGCCATCGAGTAGTTGATGGGCATGCCGATCATGCCGTAGGGCATTTCATAGGCGGCGACGGGCAGGTTGGGGTCGCGGGGGACCGGCGCGCGGGAGGAGCGTCCGGCCTGCCCGTGCGTGATGAGCGCGACCTCGCAGAGGCCATTGGCGACGGCGTTGGCCGCGTGGCCGACGTGAACGACGAACGAGGCGCCGCCCACGGTGGTTGTGTCGGTGTAGCGCGGGGCGATGCCGAGGTAGTCGGCCAGGTCGTAGTTGGCGTAGCCGGCGGTGAGCAGGCCGTCGACGTCGCTCAGGGCGAGCCCTGCGTCGGCGAGGGCGTTGCTCGCGGCCTCGGCGTGGTGGGCGAGCGCCGACTTGTGGGGGACGAGGCCGATCTCGTCGGACTCGGCGACGCCGACGATGGCTGCGGTTCGGGCTGGGTTTGTCATGGCGTGAGTCTAGCGCATCCTGGCGTGGTCATGCTGAGCGCGGGCTGGGGTCTCGCAGCTCCTCCTGCGGTTCCAATTAGCCCTGTTCCATCTCCGCCATGCGCTCCATCATGGTGTCCATGTCCACGTCCTCGATATGGGTGGCGAGTGTCCAGTGAACGCCGCAGGGGTCGGTCACGCTTGCCATGCGCTCGCCGTAGAACTTGTCGGCGGGCTCGGCGTCGCTGGTTGCGCCGGCGCTCACTGCGCGGGCGTAGGCGCCGTCGACGTCCTCGACGTAGAGGTGGAGCTGCGCCGTTTGGGCGGGGAAATCGGGTGGGAACGCGTCGGAGAGCATGACGGCGGCGCCGTCGATGACGACCTCGGCATGCCCGATCAGGTTCCCGGGCATAGGGATGCGCATACGCTCCACTGCGTTGAACGCATTCGCCAGGAAATCGATGTAGCCGGCAGCGCCCTCTACAACGAGGTAGGGCGTGATGGCTGTGTAGCCGTCCGGGATGGGCTTGACGTCGGACATGGGGATCCTCCTTGTCGTCCTGTTTGCAGGCGAGCGCTTCAGTCTATACCAAGGCCTCCAGCGTTCATCGGAACCTCCCCCGCCTGCGCTGACGGCGAAGCGGCGCCCGCAAGGTTCCCGGCAAGTTGTCAGGAAGGAGCGAGTGCGGGATACTACGGGCCACTAACGGCGTTCCGAAGCGAGACACGCTGAAGAAGGAGACAGCGCCATGACCACCGCAGTGAAGCTCAAGGCCATCGACGCCGACGCGCACGTTGTTGAGAGCGAGCGCACCTGGGACCACCTCGACCCGGCGGACGAGAAGTTCCGTCCCCAGCTCTTCTCCTCGCCCGACAACGAGAAGAGCCGCTACTGGGTGATCGACGGCAAGATCGCGGGGCTGCGTCTCCCGACGCCCTCGGAGCGCGAACTGCACGCGATGTCGGAGCGCGCCGGGCGCGACCTGGTCACGGCGGCGGACGCGCGGCACCTCGACGACGTCGACCTGCGGCTGCGCCACATGGACCAGCTCGGCGTCGACATCCAGATCCTGCACAACACGCTGTGGATACGCGACGTTACGCGGCGGCCCGAGGTCGACCGCGCCCTGTGCAGGGCGTGGAACCGCTGGATGGCCGACGCCTGGAAGCAGTCGGACAACCGGCTTCGGTGGTCGGCGGTGCTGCCGCTC
This sequence comes from Dehalococcoidia bacterium, assembly GCA_034421335.1. Classification (GTDB taxonomy): domain Bacteria; phylum Chloroflexota; class Dehalococcoidia; order Lucifugimonadales; family Australimonadaceae; genus S5-327. The sequence continues at coordinate 19,064 of DAOUKL010000068.1, forward strand.
ACCGACCTCGACGAGGCCATCGCCATGATGCCGTGGGCCAAGGAGAACGGCGCGGTGGGCGTGGTGATGAAGCCGTTCGAGGGGAGCCGCTTCATGCTCGACCCGTACTTCTTCCCGTACCTCGAGGCGGCGCAGGAGCACGACCTCACCATCACCATCCACATCGCCAACGCCAGCCAGGCCTACGTCGAGTCGATGAGTTCTCCCTACGACCCGAGCGGCGGGCTGCCGACGTTCCGGATGCCGACGGTGCACGCGTGCAACGGGCTGATCCTGAGCGACCTGCCGAAGCGGTTCCCGGAACTCCGATGGGGGTTCATCGAGTCGTCGTCGCAGTGGGTCCCGTGGGTCATGCACGAGACGTCGCGCCGCGCCAAGCAGTCCGGCTGGGCGCTGCCCGACAACCCGTTCAAGGAGTACAACATCTACGTCTCCGCCCAGACGGACGACGACTTCGAGTACGTGTTCAGCTACATCGGCGACGAGAACGTGGTTATCGGCACGGACTACGGCCACACGGACACGTCGAGCGAAGTCGACGCGATCGAGACGTTCCGGGCGCTCCCGACGGTGAACGAGGCGTCGAAGCAGAAGGTGCTGGTGGACAACGCGCTGGGGCTGTACCACCTCTAGGGACTCCTTGGCGCGGCGCAGGCGGAGGAGCATTCGACGGCTTGGGCTGACGGCGCTTGCGCTGGCTGTCCTTGCTCTCGCCTGCGAGAGCGCGCCGCCCGCGGCGACCCCCACGCCCCCGACGACGCCGACGCCAACCGCTGCGCCTTCACCCTCGCCAGCACCGACCCCAACACCGACGACGGCGCCTGCGGCGACGCCCACGCTACAACCGGCGGCCACCCCGATCCCGACGCCCGAGCCGACAGCCACGCCCACGCCCACGCCCTCTCCGACCCCATCGCCGACGCCAACGGTTACTCCGACGCCATCGCCCATGCCAACGGCGACACCCACGCCTTCTCCCACGCCGTCCCCGACCCCGACAGCGACGCCTACACCCTCCCCGACCCCGACGCCCACGCCAACTCCGACGCCACGGGAGCGGAGGCTGGCGGCGGCCCAGTGGCCGACTCCTGAGAATCGCGCCGACCTGCGGCATCTTGCGCTGGACGCTCCCGCGGCGTTCGACGCGTTCATGGACTGGATGGGGGACGACGGTCGCCGAGGCCATGAACCGGAAAGTTTGCGCCCGCTCATGGCGCAATGGTACGGAGACCTGGCTCGCGTGAACGAAGCGGCGGCGTTGCGCATTCTGGGGATGCCGTTCCTGGAGGAAGTCGGTGGCCTCGACGTCGAGATGGCGGCGTTCCTCGGGAGGCTTGCAGGGGGCAACGAGGATGTGTTGGACCGGGTGATTGCGCATCCTGCGCTTGCCGGGGATGCCGCCGCCGCGGATATCGCGGGCGCCGTTCTGTTCGGTCTGCAGCAGATGGACGCGGAGGCTGCCGGCGCGGTGGAAACCTTGCCGTGGGCGGACGACGGCGTTGCAGACGGACTGGGCGACAGGAGCGAAACGATTGTCGAACTGGCGAACAGTTACCTCGACGGCCCGGAATCGTTCAGGAGCGAGGTAGCCGGACTATTCCAGCAGTACGGACGAAATCTGATGGGCGCCGTGCCTTGGGTGCAGGACGGGGTGGGCGGCTCCGAAGAGGCCGCGGCGGCGGCGCTTGCCGCGATTGCCGGAAGAGTCCCCGCGATACTCGAGTCGCCCTGGATACGGGACGGGATGACTCGCACTGAAACGGAGGCGGCGCGGATACTGGCGGAGACTGCTCAGTTCTTCCCCTCGGTGATCGAGTTGCTCAGGGCGCGTGACTGGGCAGGCGACCAGAGCCGGTGGCCGACGGTAGATTTTGCCCGTGCGGTCCGGGACGACCCCGCGATCCTGGAGTTGCCTTGGATAGTGGATGGGGCGACGCGCTCCGAAACGGAGTCGGTGTTCATCATGGCGGAGGCCGTTCAGCACTACCCCGCAATGCTCGAGTGGCCCTGGATACTCGACGGAGCGAACTCCTCGGAGGCATGGGTAGCTGCAGACTTTGGCTATGCGGTCCAGGACTATCCCGCCCTGCTTGACTGGCCCTGGATAGCGGATGGGATAACGTTTTCCGAAGCGGAGGCAGCGTGGTATCTCGCTCAAGCGGTCCAGGACTATCCCGGGGTGTTCGAGTTGCCTTGGATACAGGACGGAATTGACCGCTCGGAAGCGCAGGCGGCGGCGGACCTGGGCTACGCGGTCCGGGACTATCCCGCGATCCTGGAGTTGCCCTGGCTGGCGGACGGGATAACGCCATCCGAAACGGAGATTGCGCGGTATCTCGCCCAAGGGATCCAGAACTACCCCGCGGTGCTCGAATTGCCGTGGATACAGGACGGGGTTGACCTCTCGGAAGCGCAGGCGGCGGCGGACCTGGGCTACGCGGTCCGGGAGCATCCCGCGATCCTGGAGTTGCCCTGGCTGGCGGATGGGATAACGCCATCCGAAGCGGAGGCAGCGTCGTATCTCGCCCAAGCGGTCCGGAACTATCCCGCGGTGCTCGAGTTGCCTTGGATACAGGACGGGGTTGACCTCTCGGAAGCGCGGGCGGCGGCGGAATTGGGCTATGCAGTCCGGGAGTATCCCGCGATCCTGGAGTTGCCCTGGCTGGCGGATGGGATAACGCCATACGAAGCGGAGGCGGCGTCGTATCTCGCCCAAGCGGTCCGGAACCATCCCGCGGTGCTCGAGTTGCCGTGGATACAGGACGGGGTTGACCTCACCGAAGCGCAGGCGGCGGCATACTTGGGCCACGCGGTCCGGGAGTACCCCGCGATTCTGGAGTTGCCCTGGCTGGCGGATGGGATAACGCCATCCGAAGCGGAGGCGGCGTGGCCCCTCGCCCAAGCGGTCCGGGACTATCCCGTGGTGCTCGATTTGCCGTGGATACAGGACGGGGCGAACCTCACCGAAGCATGGGCGGCGGAGGATTGGGGCTATGCGGTCCGGGAGTATCCCGCGATCCTGGAGCTGTCCTGGCTGGCGGATGGGGTAACACTTTCTGAAGCGAAGTCGACGAGAGTCCTTGCGGATGTCGTCGAGGAAGTCCCCTCGATTCTGGAGATGCCGTTCCTGCAGGAATGGGACACGCTCGACGTTGCGGCTTTGCGGGCTCTGCGGAGGCTCTCATGGTCGGAGTCCAGGGAAAACCTCGATATAGTCTTGTCCCATCCCTCGTTGAGCGGCGGGATCACCGACGACTGGACGAATATCATCGCGTCCATCGGCATACTCAGGTCGCGCCCCGACTTGATCGAGGTGTTGCTGGACCCTGAGCGCACACACGTCGAAGAGCGCGTCGTGACGCTTCCGAACACGGGAGAGGTCAGGCTTTCGGTCGTCCGGCCCGGCAAGACCGCATCCGAGGTTGCGGGCTCCCGCGCGATGGAGCTGCTGGAGCAGGCGATCCGCTCGCAAGAGGAGTTCATGGGGGTGGCCTTCCCGCTGGACCACGCGGTCATCCTGGACACCGACCCGCGTCCCCTTTACGGCCCCTCTTACGGGGGCACGAATGTAGACGGCATCATCGTTACCCAGCACGTTGACAACCACGGCTTGATCGCGCACGAGCTGGCGCATACCTACTGGCGCGGCGAGGCGTCCTGGCTCAACGAGGGAGGCGCGAGCTTCCTGGACGTGATTTCGCGCCGGGACTACGACGGGACCCCTCTGCCCGATTCCGAGGCGCCATGCACGCTGTTCGACAGCCTCTACGACATGGAGCACTCGGACGTGAGCTTCGAAGAACTCTACTTCGAGTCGGGCTGTCCGTATTCCCTGGGGCGCGGGATATTCAGGGAACTGTACGAGCGTCTGGGGGACGAGCCGGCGCGGCGAGGCTTCGGCAGGCTGTACCTGGCGCTGCGGGACGACTCGTACGACGATGTTTGCGCCGGAGACGACCGGAACGGCTGCTACGTGCAGGAAGCGTTCCTCGAGGGCGCGACCCCGGAGCAGGCGGCCATCGTCGATGACATTATCGCGCGGCGGTACTACGGCCCTAACCGGGCTCCTGGATGACGCCGAAGAGGTTGCCCTCCGGGTCTTCGCAGTAGGCGTGCGTGCCGATGCCGGGTATCTCCTGCGGGCCGAACGCCAGCTTGCCGCCGTTTGCCGCTATCGCGGCCAGCGCATCGTCGAGGGAGTCGACGACCGCAGTGTTGATGACCGGCTGAGGGAAGTACTTGTGCATAAAGGCGCCGTCGATGCCTATGCCCTTGTCGGGCCGCGTCGTGGCAAGCCAGTACGGCTGCGGGCCGTCCCAGAAGAAGGTGCTCCAGCCGAGGCATTTCCCGTAGAAATCGGCGAGCGCCGCCGGGTCGTCGCCGAGAATCTCGAAGTGGACCACGCGCGCCATGCGGGCGGGCGCCGCCATGCGGGCGGCGATGGCGTCGGTGCGCGCCGCCATGATGAAGTCGTTGCGGTGCACGCCGCCCAGGAAGTGGGTCCACCACGCGACGGTGGCGCGTCCCCACTCGAGGGTGAGCCTGGGATGGTGGCCCTGCGCCTCGGCCTCGGCGGCGACCTCGTTGACGAACGCCCAGGCGTCGGCGTAGGAGTTGAACGCGAACGCGCGCTCGAGCCGCGTCGCGCCGTCGGTCGCGAGCGTCCATTCGGGGACTTCCGCCTGCATAGCGGCGACATCGCCGGGCGGCGGCAGGGTTGAGGCGGCGCTCATCGTTTCGCACTGCTCGTTGGCGAGATCGGCCATGGGGGCGTCCTCCTGCTGCTGTTGCAACCCGCATAGGGTAGGGGAGCGGGCGGAGGAGGGACAACCCACGCTTGACACGCGGCCCCTGCGCTCCTTAACATCGCCGTGCTGTGCACACGGCTATGTAGCTTGAGGCGGTCGGTCGATTCCCTTCGGGAGTTCGACTGGGCCGCCTTTTATGTATCGAGGAGAAACCACGGCTCGAGGGGGCCGCAAGGCCCTGAGCAGCAAATGGACGCTTGGACTTCAATAGTCCTGGCCGCGGGCAAGGGAACGCGCATGCGGTCGTCCCGGCCCAAAGTCCTTCACCCGGTGGCGGGCGCCCCGCTCGTCGTCCACGCCGTCCGCGCCGTCTCCGCCGCCGGCGGCGTCACCGTCGTAACCGCTCCCGACAGCCGGGCCGACGTTGAGGCTGCGCTCGGCGACGACGCGGAGTGCGTCGATCAGCCCGTGCCGTTAGGCTCCGGCCACGCGCTCGCGACCGCTCTCATCACCCTGTCCCCCTCCGCAAGGCACACGCTCGTTGTGAACGCCGACGCGCCGCTCGTCAGGCCAGAAACCGTGCGCGAGCTCGTCGCGCTGCACGAGCGCCGCCGGGCGACGATCACCCTGCTCAGCTGCATCGTACCCGCAGCGTCGATGCAGGAGGTCGGGCGGCTCCGTCGCGGCGCCCGGCGCAAGCCCATCGGCGTCATCGAGGCGGGCGAAGGCCCAGCGCCCCGCACAGCCCTTGTCGAAGTCAACGTCGGTCTGTACGCCTTCGAAGTCGGCTGGCTCCGGCAGGCGATCGGCTGCCTCGTAGCCGACAAGTCGGGCGAGTTGCGTCTCACCGACCTCGTAGCGCGCGCCGTCGCCGACGGCAAGCGGGTCGAAGCGCTCGTCGCCGACGATCCCGCGGAGGCGTTGAGCGTGAACACGCGCGAGGACCTCTCCCGCGTCGAGGCTGCGGCGCAGGCGCGGCTCCGCAAGGCCGCTATGGCCGGGGGAGCAACGCTCATCGACCCCGCCACGACGTACCTCGACGCGTCGGCGGTAATCGAGCCGGACGTCACGCTTCACCCGAACACCGCCGTGCGCGGGCGCTCCCGCATCGCGGCCGGCTCGATCGTCGGTCCCAACGCCCAGGTGCGCGACGCCGAGGCGGGGCCGGACTGCCGCATCGACGGCGCCGTGGTCGAGGGCGCGCGGCTCGGCAGCCGCGTCAACGTCGGGCCCTACTCCCACGTTCGCCCCGGTTCGGTGCTGGAAGACGACGCGTACGTGGGGTCGCACGCCGAGATCAAGGCGAGCCGCATCGGCCGCGGCGCCCACGTCGGCCACTTCAGCTACGTGGGCGACGCTGTCGTGGGGGTGGGCGCCAACATCGGGGCCGGCGTCGTCACCTGCAATTACGACGGCGAGGCCAAGCATCTCACCGAGATCGGCGACTACGCGTTCATCGGCAGCGACAGCTTGCTGATCGCTCCCGTGAAAGTAGGCGACCGCGCGGCGACGGCCGCCGGCGCCGTCGTCAATCGCGACGTCCCGTCCGGCGGGCGGGTCGCCGGCGTGCCGGCAAGACCCATGCGCGCTGGCGCGGTCGCGACAAGCGAGGGGGGAGTTTCCCTTGGATAGCGGCAGTACGGCGCTAACCATCCTTCTGGCGGCATCGGTGCTGGGCTTCATTGGCCTGCACGGCGCTTCGGCGGCCATGCCGCTGCTGCGGCGCTCCGCCGTGCGGGACTCGGTCGGCGAGCGAGGCGTCCGCGAGGCGGCGGTGAGGCGGCTGCGGACCGGGCGCTACGCCTACGAAGAGCTCATCGCGCTCCTGCTGCTTCTCAGCGCGGGCTCCGCCACCGCCTCCGCGCTTGCGCTCATCACCCATGCGCTCGACCTGCACTGGGCGCTCGTGCTCCTCCTCATCTGCATCCTCTGGGTCCTGTTGCTCCTGCTTGCGCCGCTCGCCGAGCACGTAACGCGGCGCCTGCCGGCCTCCACGCTCATCACCTTTGGCACGATTGCGCAGGCCTGCCTGTGGCCGCTGCTGCCCGTGCGCCGCTTCTCCCGGTCGGGGCTCCGCCTCGCCGGCGCCGAGGAGCCCGACCAGGGCGCGAACGGGCACGCCAACGGCACGGACGAGGGGCCGGTGGTCGAAGAGGAGATCGAACAGGAGACCCTCGAACGGCACGAGCGGGAGATGATCCACGCCATCCTCCACCTCGACCAGACGCCCGTGCGCGAGATCATGGTCCCGCGCATTGACGTCGTCGCCGTGGACGTCGCCACTTCCGTCGATCGTGCGGTGGCCCGCATCCTCGACAGCGGCCATTCGCGGCTGCCGGTCTACGACGGCGCTACCGACAACATCGTCGGCATCCTCTACAGCCGCGACCTCCTGGCGGCGGTGAACGGCGCTTCCCAACGCCCGCTGCAAGACCTCGTCAGGCCGGCGTTCTTCGTGCCTGAGAGCAAGCGCATCGACGATTTGCTCTCGGAGTTCAAGCAGCGCCGCATCCACATGGCCGTCGTCGTCGACGAGTACGGCGTCGTCTCCGGCATCGTCACCGTCGAGGACCTCTTGGAGGAGATCGTCGGGGAGATCGAGGACGAGTTCGACACCAACCAGCCGGACGTCGAGTGGTCGTCCAACGGGGAGGCGCTGATCGACGCACGGATGCCGGTTGAGCAGTTCAACGCGGTTTTCCACGCCTCCATCGTCGCGGAGGGCTTCGACACGGTTGGCGGTCTGCTGTTCAGCCGCCGCGGCGACATTCCCAGCGCCGGCGACATGGTGGAGGAGGACGGGCTGCAGTTGCAGGTGGTCAACCTCGTAGGCCGCCGCGTCAAGCGCGTGCGCGTCACCCGCACGGTCTCCGACGACGTCTCCCCCGCGCTGTAGAACAGCCGCGCCGCCGCTCTGTCCCCTTCGGGCATTCCCGCCTCTCTCACAGAGGGAACGGTCTGCCCTCTCCCTCGCGGGAACCCTTGCGTAACCCCTCCGTCGCCCGCGCAGGCGGGAATCCATCCCCCCTTGGTTGTGGCAAGCCTGTCGAACCACTGGCCGTTCTCATGCGTAGGGCACTTGCGCAAAGCTCCCACCCGAGGGAGGACCGTCTGCCCCCCCACCGGGGAGACCAATGCACGATCTGTCCGTGTCCTGCTGAACGTAGCGGAGCGGAGTGGAGTGAGACATCGAAGCTCGCTGCCTCCGGGCATGCGTCCGTAAGTGATCCCGAGATTCTTGGCTGCGCTCAGCGACAGAGACGGGCGCGCTCGGTGGTTATGCAAAGATCCCCCACAGAGGGAGAAGCGCCTTCTCCCTCCCCCACGGGGGAGAGCGCAGAGGAAGCCCCGGGCATTCGCCCGGGGCTTCAATAGCAGACTGCGTATGGCTGTGTGTCGGCTGCTCTGCGCTACTTGACGTGAAGGGCGCCAGCGGCCTTGCCGCCGTTGCTGCCCGTGGCATGCAGCGCGTAGAGGCCAGAGTCGAGGCCGGCTTCGTGCATCAGGTCGACCGAGGCCATGCCGCCCGCGTTCACCGTAACCGAGTCCATCTCGACGGTGGAACCGTCCGCGAACACCAGCGCGATCGCGACCGTCTCGCCGCCCTGGAAGCCCGTGAGCACGGCGTTGACCGCAATCGGAATGCCGGGGCCGACCAGGTTCGGGCTCAACTCTATGCTGCTGTGCGACGGGTCGCCGGGCGCTCCGGGCGCGCCAGGGGCTCCGGGCGCGCCGGGGGCTCCGGGAGAGCCGTTCATGCCCTGTGGGCCTGTCGGGCCGGTTGCGCCGCGCGGGCCGACGGGGCCGGGGCCGCCCACGGGACCGGGAGCGCCAGCTTCGCCCGCTGGGCCGTCCGCGCCGGCAGGGCCATCCGCACCGGCAGGGCCTGCGGGGCCTTCAGGACCGCGCGCGCCGGCAGGACCGGCAGGGCCTGCGGGTCCGGCGGGACCGGCAGCGCCGTCCGAGCCCGCGGGGCCTTGGGGGCCATCGGGGCCTTGGGGACCTGTTGCGCCCGTGCACGCAGCCGCCATCAGCGAAATCATCGTCACGAGGAGCACCAGGGCCATACTCTTGGCAGTGAAGAAGCGGTTCATTGAACCCCCTTTCCAAATCGTCCGACGTGGTCGCCTTGGGGTAGCTCCCATGACACTTCGGAGCCGACCACCATCGAGTCCATACGCAGAACTGTGAGTATCATAGGGATTGCTATTTTGGAGTGTCAAGTGCTTTTCGTGCGCTTGCGGCCATTTTCCCGCACCCGGCCACCAGATGCGGGGGCGCCGGGCTTCGCTTATACTACCTGAGCGTGTCCCCGTAGCTCAGTGGATAGAGCACCGGCCTCCGGAGCCGGGGGCGGGAGTTCGAGTCTCCCCGGGGACGCCACCCTCTCCAGGAACACAACGCTCGCCTCGCGCCGCCCATGACCGAATCGCCCCAACGACGCCTCCGAAACATCGCCATCGTCGCTCACGTCGACCACGGAAAGACCAGCCTGGTCGACGCCATGCTGCGCTACAGCCGCGTCTTCCGTCCCGACCAGCAAGCGCCGGACCTGATTATGGACTCCGATCCCCAGGAGCGGGAGCGCGGCATCACCATCCTCGCCAAGAACACCGGAATCGCCTACGGCGACGTAACCATCAACATCATCGACACCCCCGGCCACGCCGACTTCAGCGGCGAGGTCGAGCGCGTCGTCAATATGGCCGATGGCTGCCTACTCGTCGTCGACGCGGTCGAAGGCCCCATGCCCCAGACCCGCTACGTGCTCCGCATCGCCCTCCGGCAGGGACTCCGGCCCATCCTCGTCATCAACAAGATCGACAGGCCCACCGCCGACCCGCGCGCCGCGCTCCACGCCGTGCAGGACCTCTTCCTCGAACTCGCCACCGATCCCGACCAGCTCGATTTCCCTGTCCTCTACGCGTCCGCGCGCAACCACTACGCCGTCAACGATCTCAACGACCCACCGAAGGACATGGCGCCCCTGTTCGACGCCATCGTGGAACGAGCCCCCGCGCCCGTCGCCGACCCCGACGCGCCGTTCCAGCTGCTCGTCGCCGCGCTCGACTACGACAATCACCTCGGCAGCATCGCCGTCGGCAGGATCTCCCGCGGACGCATCGCCAAGGGCGAGCAGGCGGTCCTTGTCCGCCCAGGCGACGCGCCCCCGGAGGCGTTCCGGGTGGAGCGCCTCTTCACGTTCCGCGACCTTGCCCGCCGCGAGATCGAGTCCGCCTCCGCCGGGGAAATCGTCGCGCTCTCCGGCCTCCGCGACGTCCGCATCGGCGACACGGCGGCGTCCCCCCTCGCGCCGGAGCCTCTCGAACGGATGCAGGTGGAAGAGCCGACCGTACGCATGACGTTCACGGTCAACACCTCGCCGTTCGCGGGCCGCGAGGGCAGGTACGCCACCTCGCGGATGCTGTGGGACCGCCTTCGGCGCGAACTGCAGACGAACGTCGCGCTGCGTGTGGAGCGCACCGACGCCGCCGACGAGTTCCTGGTAAGCGGCAGGGGTGAGCTTCACCTCTCCGTGCTCGTCGAGAAGATGCGGCGCGAGGGCATCGAATTCCAGGTGTCGCGCCCGGAGGCGGTCACGCGCGTCATCGACGGCAGGCCGCACGAACCCTACGAAATGCTGTTCCTCGAGACGCGCGACGATTACATCGGCCCCGTGACGGAGGAGCTGTCGTCGCGCCTGGCGCAGATGGTGGACATGCAGAGCGACGGTTCGGGGAACGTGCGCCTGCAGTACCGGCTCCCGACGCGGGGGCTGATCGGCTTTCAGAGCTTCTTCCTGCGGGCCACGCGGGGGAACGGGCAGTTGAGCGCGGAGTTCCTGGGGATGGAGCCCATGGCGGGGGCGGTGAAATCGGCGCGCACCGGCGCCTTCGTCGCCGCGGAGTCGGGCGTCGCCGTAACTTACGGCTTGCAGAACGCACAGGAGCGCGGCGAGACGTTCGTCGAACCGCAAACGCCCGTGTACCAGGGCATGATCGTCGGGCGTCACAACCGCGAGCGGGACATCGACATGAATGTGTGCAAGGAGCGCAAGATGACCAACATGCGCTCCTCGACGCAGGAGATCGTCGAGCGGCTTGCTCCTCCCGTGAAGTTCAGCCTTGAGGAGGCGTTCGGCTTCATCGGCGACGACGAGTTGGTGGAGGTGACGCCCCGCAGCATCCGCATGCGCAAGCGCATCCTCGACCCCGATGAGCGCTACCGGGTCAACCGCGCCCGCGCAAAAGCCGCGCAGTAGGCGGCCTCCCTTCCTCACGAGGGACCTGGGGCGGCAGCGTTGCAGGAGGCGCACCCCACGCTCGCATCGGGACGAGGTTCCTGCCTGCGCGGGAACGACGGGGCGGAACCCTACGTGAGGGCTACGCCGGCTTGTTCGGCGGCCTGGCGGTAGATGGCGCGGGCGCGGAGCCCCATGGTGGCGTAGCGTCCGGTGGGGGCGACGGAGACCTGGCCGGTGTCCGGGTCGATCATGCCCGGCAGGGGTTCGCGGGGCGGCGTCATGCGGATGCCGGGCGAGTGCTCCTGGAAGAGTTCGATGATGTCGTTCCGCGCGGGGTCGCGGAACACGTTGATGGGCTCCTGGCCGTTCTCAACCTTCTCCATCTCGTCCATCAGCATCTTGCGGTAGAGGATGATGCCGCGGTCGGACTCGCCGAGCTTCTCCAGGGGCCGCTTGGCGATGGGGCCCTGCGTAACCCACGCCATCTGGTCCTGGCCGATGGTGAAGTCGATGGGGAAACGGCCGTCCTCGGTCTGGAGGGGCACCTCGTAGTGGGGGATGACGTCTTGCGGCGGAGCCGTGACGCCGGGGGGCGGGGCGTAGATGTTGTAGTGGACGTGCATCGTGTGTGTGTCGTCGACGGGCACGCGCATCTGGAAGCCCGTGCCGACGCGCAGCCAGTTCGGGAACACGATGGGGTGGCCGACCTTCCACTCGGGGTCGTCCTCGGTGGTGTTCGTGTAGGTGCGGCGCTTGATGATGCCGTGCTCGAAGGCGTCGAACTTGATCTTCGTGTGCACCGTAGTGGGCAGCTCGTTCTTGAACCCGGCCTCCTTCAGCTGGTAGTTGCCCCAGTAGACGTGCAGCCACTCCAGGTGGACGGGGTCGAGCGAGTTCTCCATGCACTGCAGCCAGTTGCAGGGCAGCAGGCACGTGCCGATGTCCTTCAGCACGCCATCCCATACGAAGAGGTCCCAGCGGGGCAGGAGCGGAGCGGGCTGCGGGCCGAGGTAGCCCCACAGCAGTCCGCCGAGTTCCTGCACCGGATACCCGGCGACCTTGACCTTCTCCTTGAACCGCCCGTCCGGGTGCACGGTCTCCTCGAACGGCTGCTCGATGCATTGGCCGGTCTCGTCCATCATCCAGCCGTGGTACATGCAGCGGAGGCCGTGCTCCTCGGGGATGCCGTAGGAGAGGTCGACGCGGCGGTGCGGGCAGAAGCGGTCGATGAGGCCGTACGTGCCGGACTTGTCCTTGTAGAGCACGAGGTCCTCGCCGAGGAGGCGAACGGGCATGGTCGGCTTGTCGTCGAGTTGGACGGCGGCGGCGACCGGGTGCCAGTATCGGCGCATGAGTTCGCCCATGGGCGTCCCCGGCCCAACCTTCGTGAGTCGATCGTTCGCTGCAGCGCTGAGCATGGGGTTCTCCTGTGGGACGGGTGTTGGCAAGCGAAGGGTAGGACGCGGAGGCGCGCAGCGTCAATTAGCCCCAGGCTGCGGGATTCCCGCCTGCGCGGGAATGACGAGAAGGGATGCGGGGATGACGGAGGGGGCGCGGGGTGACGGAAGGCTGGAAGCCGATGAGGTTTCCTTTGTCGTCGACGTCGAGGGGGCGCGGGATGCCGGGGGCTAGAAGCCGATGAGATTGCCCTTGTCGTCGACGTCGAGGGCGCGGGGGACTTTGGGGAGGCCGGGCATGGTCAGGACGGAGCCGGCGATGGGGTAGACGAACCCCGCGCCGGTCGAGACGCGGCAGTCGGAGACTTCGAACGTGTAGCCGGAGGGCCGGTTCTTCAGGTTCGGGTCGTGCGAGAGCGACGCGTGCGTCTTGGCCATGCACACGGGCAGGCCGCCCAGCCCTTGTTGCTCGAAGCGGTCGGCCTGGCGTCCTGCGGCGGGGCTCCAGCGGACGTCGGCGGCGTTGTAGACGTTGGAGGCGATGGCGCGCACCTTCTCCCGGATCGGCGCGTTGAGAGGGTAGAGGTACTTGATGCGGGGCGTCGGCGCGTCCGTCGCGCGAACGACCGCCTCGGCGAGGTTGGCGGCGCCGGCCCCGCCCTCCGCGAACCCCGTGCACGTAACCGCCGCCGCCGCTCCGGCCTCGATGGCGAGGTGCTGCATGATCACCACCTCTTCGGGCGTGTCCGTCGGGAAGCTGTTGACGGCCACGACCACCGGGAGGCCGAACGACTTCACGACGTGGATCATGTGGACGAAGTTGTCCGCCCCGATGCGGACCGCGAAGGCGTCGGGCCGGTTGAGCGCGGACGCCGGCACGCCGCCGTGCGACTTGAGCGCCCGCACCGTCGCGACCAGCACCGCCGCCGAGGGCCGCAGCCCGCTCGTGCGGCACTTGATGTGCATGAACTTCTCGAACCCGAGGTCCGCCCCGAATCCCGCCTCGGTGATGACGTAGTCGGCGTAGCCGAGCGCGAGCCGGTCGGCGATGACGGAGCTGCAGCCGTGGGCGATGTTGCCGAACGGCCCTGTGTGCACGAACGCGGGCCAGCCCTCGGTGGTCTGCACCAGGTTCGGCAGCACGGCGTGGCGAAGCAGCGCCATGAGAGAGCCGACCGCGCCGACCTCCTCGGCGGTTACGCGCTCGCCCTTCTTGCTCGTGGCGATCGTCACCCGCGCGAGCCTGCGCCGGAGGTCGTTCAGATCGGAGGCGAGGGCGAGCACGGCCATGATTTCCGACGCCGCGACGATGTCGAACCCGGTCTCGCGCAGCGGTGCGTTGGGGGAGCCTCCGAGGCCGGTGATGATGCTGCGGAGGGCGCGGTCCTGGATGTCGACGACCCGGCGCCAGGTGATGTCCTCCGGCGCCGTGTCGGGGACGAGGCCGCGCTGGATGGCGTTGTCGGCGATGGCGGCGAGCAGGTTGTGGGCGGCGGCCACGGCGTGCATGTCGCCCGTGAAGTGGATGTTGATCTCCTCCTCGGGTATGACGCAGGACTGGCCGCCGCCGGAGCCGCCGCCCTTGATGCCGAAGATGGGGCCGAGCGACGGCTGGCGGACGGTGGCGATGGCTTTCTTGCCGATGTGGTTGAGACCCTGCGTCAGCCCGATCGTCGTGGTCGTCTTGCCCTCGCCGGCGGGCGTGGGGTTGACGCTCGTTACGACGACGAGCTTGCCGCTCTGCTGGCGCCCGATCGCTTCGAGCGACACCTTGGCCTTGTTGTCGCCGAACGGCATGAGGTGCTTCGGGGCGAGCCCCACGTTCCGCGCGACCTCGCTTATCGGCTTCATCGAACGCCTCCCCGCGTCGGCTTGGCCGGTTCCTAGTTTTCCCCTCGTAGGGCCGTGTAGAGCTTCTCCGCCGTGGCCGGCAGGTCCCGGATGCGCGCGCCCGCGGCGTCGGCTATGGCGTTGGCGATCGCCGCCGCGGTCGGCGCGTTAGGGCTCTCGCCGATCGCCTTGATGTTGTACGGCCCGACGCCCTTGCCGGGCTCGTCCAGCACCACGGTGGTCAGTTCCGGTATGTCCGCGATGTTCGGAATCTTGTAGTCGGCGAACGACAGCGTCGAGACGAACCCGCCCTCGCGCTGCAATTCCTCCTGCAGCCCGAACCCGACGCCCATGATGGCGCCGCCGTTGATCTGGCCCTGGTGGCCGATGGGGTTGATGATCGTTCCCGTGTCGTGCGCCGTCGTCAGGCGCGTCAGGGTAATCTGGCCCGTCTCCTCGTCGACCTGGACTTCCGCCACCTGCGCGCAGTAGCCCGTTACGGGGTTCTCGTAGCCCCCGGAAGCCGCCGCGCGCCCAACGACGGGCGTTCCGACGCGGGCGATGAGGTTGCTCCACGGCTGCGACTCGCCGGTGTCCGTCCGCACGAGCATCTGCCCTTGCACGGCCAGCTTCTCCTCCGGCCAGTTCTGCAGCTCGGCCGCCAGCTTGAACAGCTCGCCCTGCGCCTGCCCCACCGCGTCGTGCGTCGCTATCGTGCCGAGGTTGGTTACGCGGCTGCCCCCCACGCCCTGGTCCATGTCGAACAGGCCGGTGTCCGCCACCACGATGCGGACGCCGTCCGCCGGGAGGCCCAGGTCCTCGGCCGCCACCTGCTGCAGCACCGTGTACGCTCCCGCGCCCTGCTCGAACAGCGGCGTCGTGATCACCACCGAGCCGTCGGCCTCCAGCGAGACCTGCGAGTTGACGCGCCCGCCGCCCGGCGGACGCTCGCCGACGGAGACGCCGCGACCGACGCCCGCGCCCTTCGGGGACGAGTAGCCGGACGCTTCGAGCGCGGCGCGCAGGGCCGCCGCGGCGCGGTTCTCCACGAACACGTCGCCCAGCGCGGTCGGCTCGCCGTCCTCCACCAGGTTCATCAGGCGGAAGTCCACCGGGTCCATGCCGATGGCCTTGGCGACCTCGTCGACGTGCGATTCGAGGGCGAAGACGGCCTGCGGCTCGCCGGGGCCCCTCATGTGGCCGCACGGCGTGTTGTGCGTGTACACCATGTCCTCGACTACGCGGGCGTTCTTCGTGCGATACGGCCCGCCGGCGGCCTTTGCGCCGCCGAGGTGCCCCGCCGGCTTGAACCCGGCGTACGCCCCGCTGTCGAACACGATGCTTACGTCGTGCGCCGTGATAGCTCCGGCGCGCGTCACGCCCGTTCGCATCCTGATGATTGAGAAGTGCCGCGGGTTGGCCGCGAGGAACTCCTCGCTGTAGTCGAACACCATGCGCACGGGCCTTCCGCCCGCCGCCTTCGACAGCAGGTAGCCGAGCGCGACGTTCATCGGCGACCCCTTGCCGCCGAAGTCGCCGCCGATGGTTACGGGGTGGAATACGATGCTCTCGGGCTCGACGCCGAGCGGCCCGGAGATCTGCGTGCGCACGGCGTACGGCGCCTTGCCGGGAGTCCAGACCTCCGCCGACCCGTCGGCGTGCACCTGCACCGTCGCGTTGTGGGCCTCCATGTACGTCTGGTGCTGCGACGGCGTGGTGTACGTGTTCTCGACGACGACTTCCGCCTCGGCCATGCCGGCCTCGACGTCGCCGTTCTTCCATTCCCAGTGCACGATAGTGTTCGTCGGCCCCGCGATCTCGTAGAGCAAGCCCTTGAACTCGCGCATGTCGGGGTTCACGAGCAGCTCGTCCTTCATCGCTTCCAGGGGGTCGGTTACGGCGGGCAATTCCTCGTACTCGACCTCGACGAGGTCCACGGCGCGCTGCGCGAGCTCCTCGTCGTCGGCGACGACGGCGGCGACCTGCTCGCCGACGAACCGGACCTCGCCCTGCGCGAGCACGGGCACGTCGACGATGCGGCGCCCCCAGCGCATGTTGGCCGGCAGGTCGGCGCCGGTGAGCACGGCGTGGACGCCGGGAAGCGCCTTCGCCGCGGACGCGTCGATGGACACGATGCGGGCGTGGGGGTAGGGGCTGCGGACGGTCTTGGCCCAGAGGGTTCCTGGCAGCTCGAAGTCCGCTCCGTAGTTCGCTTCCCCGGTGACCTTGTCGCGTCCGTCGACGCGTGGCACGGGCATACCGACAACGCGGGGCTGTGTGGTCATCGACGTCTCCTGCTCGTAAGGCGTTCGGCGGCGCCTAGCATAGCAAAAGCGCGGGAGAGTGGGGCGGGAGGGGGCGCTGTCGCACGCTGCCTCTCTACCCTTCGGGCGCTCCCCCAGAGGGGGAGAGGGGGCGAGATTCCTGCTTCCGCAGGAATGACGGGTGAGGGTGATGAGGCTGTGCAGACCAGTGTTCACCCGCTGGGACGAACGAGGTGGATAGCGTGCAGACGGATGCGTTGGTGCTAGTTCAGCGGGGTGCGCCGTTGCGGGGGACGCACCGATTCTTCAGAGATCGATACGTACTCTATTGAGCCGTCAGGCCTTGTGACAGGAATGGAGTTTAGGGGAGGGGCAGAGGTGCGCGGCAACCACTTGGATAGTCCCCAGAGGCCATTGCCATGTCCACGGAATCGCTCGTCAGAACTCAGGTGCGCGCCGGTGTTCTTCAGCGGGTCTTCCCCTCTGACCCTAATCCCGTTCTCCACCAATCGACCGTAGATGTCTCGATAGTGGAGCGGTTGCCCTGCTCTGTCCAATATCGACTCAATCGCATTCCGCAACACTTCTGATGATGCGTACGGGGCTCTCTCGTCAGGAATCTGTGGCCCCTCGTAAGGGAGACTCGGCTCTCCGTTTGGGGCTGTGTGCTTGGTGCTCTGCACTTGGTGCTCAATGACCGTGCGGTAGCTCTGGATGAGGGTAGCGACGCGGTCACGCTTCGCTCGGGCAACCTCCATGGCCCTCTCATGAGAGGCAAGCTCGTGCTCAAGAGCTATGAGGGTTTGTCGAAGCCAGTCTAAGGCAATGTCCATAAGGTTATTCCTATGCCCGATTTTTATAATACTATAGCGATTAATGATTTTGCTCTTTTTTCCTTGCCTAGGGGTATTGACTACTAGGATATAGGGTGTTTCATGAAACGGTGGACGCGGGGAGATTCGAACTCCCATTCTGCCGGGTGATAGCCGACCAGCTTTCCATTTAGCAGACGCGCCCATGGCGGAGAGGACGGGATTCGAACCCGTGGCCCCTGCTGCAACAGGGGCGGCCGACCCCAAATCGGCTCCATTAGGCCTGGCTCTGGCACCTCTCCGCGATAATAGGCCGGTGGAATAGGCTGGGGAGTCTATGTCCACCGGCCTATTTTCTGTGATAGGCGAAAGGGTAGTCAAGCTGAATTCGCACCATTTTCCAGAGGGACCCCGTTTCTGGTAGCCCTTGGTCGTGGGTGGCGCATATCTTGGGCTATTGCGTGCCCGGTTCTCCCACCACCGCCGCAATCTCCTCCTCCGGGACGCCGAACTGCCGGAGGACGCTTTCGGTGTGCTGGCCGAGGGTGGGGGCGGGGAGGCGGATCTGACCGGGCGTCGCAGACATCTTGACCGGGATGCCGAGGTTGTTGACGACGCCGGCGACGGGGTGCTCCAGCGGAACGGTCATGCCGCGCGCGAGGGCGTGCTCGTCGTTGAGCGCCTCGGCCATGTCGTATATCGGTCCGGCGGGGACGCCCGCCTGCTCGAAGACGGCGAGCCACTCGGCGGAGGTGCGAGTCCGCGTCGTGCGCTGTATCTCCTCCGCCAGCCCCTCGTAGTTGCGGACGCGGTCCGGGTTCGTGGCGAAGCGCGGGTCGGTCAGCAGGTCGGGGCGTTCCAGCGCGGCGCAGAGCCGCTCGTAGTTAGGCTGGTTCGCCACGCCGATGTTGAAGTAGCCGTCGGCGCTCTGCATCGCCTGGTAGGGCGCGACGAGCCGGTGCGCCGAACCCTTCGGCCCCGGCGCGGCGCCGGAGCCCCAGTACTCCGCGGCCTCCCAGACGGTGAGGGCGATGGCGGCCTCCAGCAGCGACGTGTCGATGATCTGTCCCTCGCCGGTCTTGAGCCGGTGGATATAGGCCGCGAGCACGCCGTTGGCCGCGAACAAGCCGGCGCTGAGGTCGGCGAGCGGAATGCTGACCTTCACCGGCGGCGAGCCGGGGTAGCCGGTGACGCTCATCATGCCGGACATGCCCTGCGCGAGCAGGTCGTAGCCCGGGCGGCTGGCGTAAGGGCCGGTCTGCCCGAAGCCGGAGATGGAGACCCAAGTCAGCTCGGGGTGCTCCCCGCGCAGGACGTTTGGGCCGAGGCCGAGCCGATCCATGGCGCCGGGGCGGAAGTTCTCGGCGACGACGTCCGCCTGCGCGGCGAGGCGCCGGAACGCCGAGCGGTCGACCTCGTTCCGCAGGTCGAGCACGATGCTCCGCTTGTTGCGGTTGATGCCGAGGAAGGCGGCGGACTCGCCGTTGATGAACGGCGGCCCCATGCGGCGGGAGTCGTCGCCGCCCGGCTTCTCGACCTTGATGACGTCCGCGCCCATGTCGGCGAGGAGCATCGTGCAGAACGGGCCGGCCATCACCTGCGTGCAGTCGAGGACGGCAACGCCCTCCAGGGGCATCGGGGGCATGGCGCTACCGTCCCGTGAAGCGGGGAGGGCGCTTCTCGACGAACGCCCGGTAGCCCTCCATGCCGTCGTCCGTGTCGAAGATCGACAGCGGGAGCCCGCGCTCCTCGTCGGTGAGGCCGTCGAGCCCCGGCTTGGCGAGGACGGTGCGCAGGATGCGCTTGTGGCCGGACTGCGTGAGCGGAGCGTACGACGCCATAGCGCGCGCCAGCGCGTACGTCCGCTCGGCCAGCTCGTCTGCGGGCGCGACTTCCGTGATGAGGCCGATGCGCAGCGCCTCCTGCGCGTTGATGCTGCGCGCGGTGAGCAGCAGGTTCGCCGCGTGGCCGGGCCCGACGAGCTGCGCGAGCCGCCGCATCTCGTTATAGCCGACGAGCACGCCGATCTTGGCGACCGGCACGGCGAACACGCTGTCGTCCGACGCGATGCGCAGGTCGGTGGCCATCGACAACTCGCACCCTCCGCCTACGCAGATGCCGCGGATCATCGAGATGGTGGGCTTGGGCAGTTGCTCGATGGCGTCGAGCGCGCCCTCGAACGCGGCGGCGTACTCCGCGGCGAGCGCGCTGGTGCTGCGGTGAGCGGGGAAGTCCTTGATGTCGGCGCCGGCGGAGAAGGCGCGCTCGCCCGCTCCGCGCAGGATGACAACCCTCACGGCGTCGTCGCCGGCGAGCCGCTCAGCGGCGTCGCGCAGCAGGCCCCACATTGCGAAGTCGATGGCGTTGTGCTGCTCCGGCCGGTTCAGGACGATCGTCCCGACGCCGTCGTCGACTTCCACCAAAACGCGCTCGCTCATGGCAAGGGAGTATACGGTGTCGCGCGGGCCAGGTGGGGGAACGGACGGTTGATCGGGCGGCCGCCTCCCTACAGGTCCTGGCTCACGAGTTCCGTGTAGTACTTCCACACGCCGCCGACGGTTACCGGGGGCATGTTGGCCAGCGGGCCGGCCAGGTGCGGCGCCTGGCGCATCGCCGCCTGACCCGCCGCGAACTCGTCCATGCTCTCGTCGGGGATGCCCTGGTAGTCGGGGCCGAACGCGGCGAGCGCGACCCAGTTGAGCCGCGACTGCTCCTCGAGGTGCAGCATGTTCATCACCGACGCCTCGAGGTTCCTGCCCGACGTCACGGCCCCGTGTCCCCGGAGCAGCAGCGTGCTGCTCGAACCCATCGCCTCCACCACCTGCATGCCGTCTTCCTCGGTGATGATGAGCTTGGAGTGCGGGAACACCGGGATCTCGTTGCGCACCAGCTGGTGCCCCTCGTTTGACATCGGCTTCAGACGCACCCCGTTCAGGCCCAGCACATTCGTGTAGCGCGGGTGCGTGTGCACGATCGACAACACGTCCGGGCGCTCCCGGTAGACGCATGAGTGCATCTTCACCTCGTAGCACTGCGACGTCCCCTTCGGGCCGTCGACGAAGTTGCCGTCTGTGTCCACGACGATCATGTCCTCGGGGCGGGCGACGTGCAGCGCGTCGGTGGCGTAGCCCCGGCCCTTCACCACGAACAGGCCGGGCTGGTTCGGCACGCGCAGGCTCGCGTGTCCCAGCGACGCGAGGATATGAGTGGCCAGTCCCATTTCGGCCAGCACCCGGTTTGCGATGGCTACTTCCCGCTTGACCTCGTCCAGTTCACGCGACATGACTTCTCTCCTCCAGTCTGGCGGTGTGGCGCCGCTTGTACCACCGGCGGGCGGGCGCGTCAATGCGCCCTTCCGCCCTACGCGTGTGGCGCGGTCCTACCCTCTCCACAAGTGTGGGGAGGGTCGAGCGCCGGAGGCGCGAGGGGTGGGGTCTGCTCTACGCCTGCGGCGCGTGGTAGTCGAACGTTTCCGTGCGGGAGACGGCCTCCCGCACGAGCGCGCCGACGTCGAGGTTCGCCTCTTGCGCGGCGATCTCCCACGGTTGCACGGCCGTCGACGGCGACCGCGGGACGAACAGCGTGCAGCAGTCCTCGTCCGGTTGCACCGATGTTTCGAACGTGCCGATGGCGCGCGCCTGGTCGATGATCTCCTGCTTGTCCATGCCGATGAGCGGGCGCAGGATGGGCATCGACACGACCTCGTCGACCGTTGCGATGTTGCGCAGCGTCTGCGAGCCGACCTGCCCGACGCTCTCGCCGGTTACGAGCGCGCGGGCGCCCTCGTTGCGGGCGATCGCCTCGGCTATGCGCGCCATGAACCGCCGGTAGGCGACCACGCGCAGCGGCCCGCGCACCTCCAGAATGATGGCCCGCTGAACGTCGGCGAACGGCACGAGGTGCAGCCGCGTGTCGTACTGCCAAGCGTTGAGCTGCCCGGCGAGCTCCTTCGCCTTGTCCCGCGAGCGCCCCTCCACCAGGGGGAACGCGTGGAAGTGGATGAGCGTCGCGCGGCAGCCCCGCCGCATCATCCGCCAGGCCGCAACCGGCGAGTCGATCCCGCCGGACATCAGCGTCGCCACCTTGCCCGACGCGCCAACGGGGAGCCCGCCCGCGCCGGAGTGGTCGTCGGCGTACACGAACGCGTCGCCGCGCTGCACCTCGACCCGCACGTTGAGGTCGGGGCGCGACAGGTCGACCGCCGCGCCCGTCGCCAGCCGGACCTCCTCGCCGAGCCGCGCGTTCAGTTCCTGCGACGTGAGCGGGAAGCCCTTCCAGGCGCGGTTGGCGGAGATGCGGAACGTGCCGAACGAGCGGGACGCGGCGAGCTCGGCGACGCTTCGGGAGATGGCGGCGTACTCAGGCTCGACGCGCAGCGCGAGGCTGACTTTCACCGCGCCGAACACCTGCTGCGCGCGGAGGCGCACCGCTTCCCAGTCGGCGCCGGGCGCGAGCCGCATACGGACCATCATGCGCGTGCTCCACACGCGCTCGACGCCGAGCCTGGCGGTGGCCCGCTTGAGGTTGGCCACGAGCTGCTCGACGAACATGGGCTGGTTCTTGCCCTTCAGCCCTATCTCGTGGAACCGCACGAGTACGTCGCGTCCCTGCTCCAATCTGCCCTCCGGAACGCATTGTAGCCGTCCGCAGCGCGCATCCGTCATTGCTGCGAAGGCGGGAATCCATCCGGCGCTCCGCCCTCTCCCCAGCCCTCCCCTCAGGGGGAGGGGGGCTAAGCGCGCAATCCGTTCTCCTCTGAGGGGAGATGCCCGAAGGGCAGAGAGGGCCAGCGCCCCACGCAGAGGCGCGCGCAGGGTATCCTGTAGACGCGCAACGCCAATCGAAGGAGTCACACATGGGAGAGATCGTCTGGGCGGCGGGCTCCGTGCACGCGCCGCAGTTGCTGACCCGTCCGCCGCAGGAAGACCAGGCCCAGCTGCAGGCCGGCATCGACGCCATGGGCGTGCTCGGCAGCGAGCTCGACGCCACGCAGCCTGACGCGCTCGTGCTCATCGGCATCGACCACGTAGAGACGTTCTTTCCCGGCTCGGTCCCCGCGTTCGCTATCATCACCGGCGAGACGGCCACTGCCGAGTTCGCAGGCAACGAATATGAGGTCCCCATCCACCAGGGGCTCGCGCTCGACCTGCTCAACGGGCTCGTGGACCAGGGGATCGACCTCGCCTACGCGCACGAGGCGCTGCTCGGCCACGCGTTCGCCGTGCCGCTTGAGTACATCCACCAGGGCCGCCCCATCCCCATCGTGCCCATGTTCGTGAACGTCTACCTGCCGCCGCTGCCCACGGCGCAGCGGTGCCTGCAGATCGGCGAGGCGATGCGCAAGGTGTTCGACCAGCGGTCCGAGAAGATCGCCGTCCTCGCCAGCGGGGGGATGTCGCACTATCCCGGCACGTGGAAGTACTTCTTCCCGGAGTACGAGTTCGACCACTGGGTGATACAGGAGCTCGAAGAGGGCAGGCCGGAGTCGCTCCTTGAACTCACCGGCGAACAGCTCGACGAGGTCGGCAACACGGAACTCCTGCCGTGGCTCATCATGCTCGGCGCCACGGGACGTCTGCGCGGCGAGCTGCTGAGCTACCAGCCGACCTCTCACCATGGCCACGGCGTCATGCGCTTCATCCCCGACAGGGGCGGGCGCGGGCAGGAACACCGCGAGATGCCGAAGTTCGGCGGTTTCGAGTTCAAGGGCCAGGGCTACGAGTTCTACAAGTACCCCACTCCCGAGACTTATCCGCTCAACAAGGCGCTGTTCGAGTTACGGCGCGACGAGAGCCTGCGCCGGCGCTTCGTGCGAGACATGGACGGCGTCGCCGCGGAGTTGGGCGTCGCCGGCGAACAGGCGGCGGCGCTGAAGACGATGAGCACGGACGTGCTCGCCAAGGCGGGCGCGCACGGCATCCTCGCCATCACGACGACCCTCACGCTCCAGCGCAGCGCCAAAGAGGCCGGTATCGAGATAACGTCGGTGGCGTAGCGTGGCCGCGCCAGACGACATCCCCGCAGCCGTCGCGAGAGCGCTCACGGCGCATCATGCGGTGGCGTCCGTCAAGCTCACGGGCTCACAAGCTCGAGGGGACCCCGGCCCACTGTCCGACTGGGATTTCGCAGTGGAAGTGGACGATTTTCAGTCTGTCCGAGCGGATCTTCCACGACTGCTGGCTTCCCTCGATCCTATCGGACCGCATTGGGACCCGCTCAGCCGAATCTGGAACCTCATCTTCATGCTGCGCGGCGGCGTGGTGGTAAACCTGCTGTTCACTGGGATCCCCCACGTCGCTGACTCGCCATGGGAGCCTTCAGCCGAGACACTACAGGACATCGATACTCATTTCTGGGACTGGTCTTTCTGGCTGGCTGGTAAGCGACTCAAGGGTGAGGACGCCCTGCTGGCCTCCGAACTGCGCAAGATGTTTGCGTTTCTGCTCAGCCCGATAGGTTGCCCTGTCCCGCCGGCTACGCTGGAAGAAGCATGTACCTCCTACACCACGGCGCGCGCAGAATTGGCGAACCGCTTCGGAGTGACCATCGACGAGACGCTTGAACGAGAGACTCGAACAACACTTGGCCGTTATGGCGTGTTCATGCCGCTGTAACCGCAACCACCGGAATGGCTGGTTGGTAGCCATCTAAGGAATCGCTCATCCGACGGCATCATCGTTCCTCCTGCTCGCGGGACACGAGGAACGCCATGGGGACGCCTGCGGCGAGGATGAGCACGAGCGACGGCATCGCCGCGCGCGCGAAGAACGCCTCGGACGCGTAGCTCCAGACCGACGTCGCAAGCGTGTGGAATCCGGTCGGGCTCAGGATCAGCGTCGCGGGCAGCTCCTTCATCGTAAGCAGGAAGACGAGCGCGGCCCCCGCCGCAATGCCCCGCATCAGCAGCGGCAGGGTCACGAGCCTGAAGGCGTGGAACGGCGTCTTCCCCAGGCTCCGGGCCGCCTCCTCCATCCGCGGGCTCACCTGCCGCAGCGCGGCCTGCGTCGAACCCGCCGCCGCCGGAATGAACAGGACGACGTACGCGGCGACGAGCATGAACATCGTCTGGTAGGCCGGACGGAGCACCGATGCGCCGAAGAACACGAACGCCAGCGCCACCGCGATGCCCGGCAGCGCGAACCCCACGTACGTGAGACGCTCGAGCGCCGAGCTCGCCCAGCCCGGGTAGCGCACGCTCAGCACCGCCACGGGCGCTCCGAACACCGCTGCGGCGGCCGCGGCGGCAGCCGACACGTACACCGTGTTCAGCGTGTTCGACCACAGCAGGTCCAGCGGCTCTCCCGCCGATACCCCCCGCACCACCCAGTAGAGCAGCAGCGCCACCGGCAGCGCGAGCGACGCGGCGACCACCGCCCCCGCGTACGCCGCCGCCGGCCATCGCCACCGGCCGAGCGACGCGAGCGCGGGCTGCCGCTGCGCCCCCGGCGTCGCCCGGTGGTACGCCGCCGACCCTCTCGTGCGGCTCTCGACGACCAGTATGAGGAGCGCGAGGGCGATCGGCGCCAGCGCCAGCGCCGCCGCCACGCCGCGGTCGAACGCCGTCTCGTACTGGATGAAGATCACCCAGGTGAACGTCTGGTAGCGCAGCAGCGACACCATCCCGAAGTCGCTGAGCGTGTACAGCGCGACCAGCAGGGCTCCGGCGACGATGGCCGGTCTGAGGAGCGGCAGCGTGACAGCGAACAGCACGCCGAGCGGGCTTCTGCCGAGGTTGCGGGCGGCCTCCTCTACCGAGGGGTCCATGCGGCGCAGCGCCGCCTGCGCCGGCAGCATGACGTAGGGGAACGAGATGAGCGCCAGTCCCAGCGCCGCTCCCGGCAGGCCGTAGACCGACGGCAGGCGGTCGACCCCGAACGGTTCGAGCCACCCCTGCGCGATGCCCTTGGGGCCGAGGGCCGTGACGACGATGAGAGCGAAGACGTAGCTCGGCATCACCAGCGGCAGGGTCAGCAGCGTCGAGAACGCCCTGCGGAACGGCAGGTCGGCGCGGAGGGTGAGCCACGCCAGAGAGACGCCCAGAACGACGCATCCGGCGGTGACGACCGCCATCAGCAGCGTCGTGCGTCCGAGGATCGCCAGCGTGCGGAGGGAGAGCAGCACGTCGAGCGCGCCCTGCCCCGACTCCATCGCCCGCACGAGGAGATAGGCCGGCGGCAGCAGCATGAGCAGCCCGATGGCCGCCGCCGGCGCCCAGATGAAGACGGGCGGCATGCCGACCGTTCGGGCGTTGCTTGCTGTGACGGGAGCGTCTTGCACGGCGGGAGGTTACCGCAAAAGCGCCGCCTCGCCCTCCCCGGGAGGAAGGGGAGGGCAAGGCGAAGGTGGAGACACGAGTGGGGGGCTGCCTATGGCAGCGCCCCAAGCTCTCTCAACATATCGGTCGTGCCCTCGAGGTCGGCCAGGTCCGCAAGGGCGATGTCGGGACGGTTGATCTCCTCCAGCGGCGTCAGCAGGCGGCTCACGTTGACCCCCTCAACGAGCGGGTACTCGTACGTCTGGCCCGCGAAGTACTGCTGGGCCACCGTCGAGAGCAGGAAGGAGATGAACCGCTCGGCGTTCTCACGGTTTTCGGCGGTGGACAGGATGCCTGCGCTGGAGACCATGACGAGACTGCCGGGCCCGCCGGCGGGCAG
>DAOUKL010000069.1:0-49042 GCA_034421335.1 Dehalococcoidia bacterium
CGCTCAACGGACGGGCGCTCGCGCATCGGCTACATGCCTGAGAACGAATGCCTGCCCAAGAGCATGACGGCCTCCGAGTTCCTGATGCACATGGCGCAGGTGAGCGGCATTCCGCCGAGCCAGGCCCGCACCCGTGCAGCCGACGTGCTCCGCCACGTAGGGCTCGACGAAGAGCGCTACCGCCCCATCGGGGAGTACTCGACCGGCATGAAGCAGCGCGTGAAGCTCGCGCAGGCGATCGTGCATGACCCAGTGCTGGCGCTGCTCGACGAGCCGACCGCCGGTCTCGACCCGGAGGGCCGGCAGGAGATGCTGCGCCTCATCCACCGCACGGCCAACACCTTCGGCATCAGCGTCATGCTCTCCACGCACCTGATGGGCGACGTCGAGCGCACTGCCGACTCGGTCATCGTGCTCGAGTCCGGCGTCCTCGCGCAGGAGGGAGCGGTCGCGAAGCTCACCGAGGAGACGGAAACCCTGCTCATCGAGGTCGCCGACCGGCGGGACGAGTTCGCCGCCGCACTCGCCGCGAAGGATGTGCAGGCGGAGGAGGACGGGCAGTTCATGGTGGTGGAGCAGGCCGGGGATGCCGTTTACGACCTCATACGCGACGCCGCCGTGGAGTCGGGCGCGCGCCTGCGGCGCCTCACCCCGGAGCGCCGGACGCTGACCGATATCTTCAGGAGCAGACCGGCGTGAGGGCGGGCGAGGCGGAGGTCTTCGACCTCGGGTACCAGCACTACACCGGGCCGAGGGAAGGGCGAAACCGCGCGCGGCTCGCGCTGTTCGAGAACGGCGTCCGCACCGTGCTCGGGATCGGACGCGGGGGCCGCGCGAAGATCCTGCCGGCCTTCTTGTTCATCGCGGTCATGGCGCCGGCAGTGGTGTTCGTCATCATTCTCTCGTTCATCGGCGACCTCACAGCCGCCCTGGAGGCGGGCGACTTCATCCCCGGCCCTGCCGACTACTACTCGATTGTGAGTCTCGTTCTCATCATCTTCGGCGCGATCATGGCGCCCGAGCTACTGTGCCCCGACCGCCGCGACAACGTGCTCCCGCTCTACCTCGTGCGTCCGCTCACGTCCAACGACTACCTGCTGGCGAGGTTCCTCGCATTCTTCGCCATCGTGCTCGCGCTGGTGTACGCCGGGCAGATCGTCCTGCAGGCGGGGCTGGTTCTCACGGCGAACGAGCCGGTGGACTACATCCGCGATAACTGGGGGGACGCGCCCCGCACCCTGCTCGTCGGCGCGCTCATCGCGGCGTTCATCTCGATCGGTCCGCTCGCCGTCGCCGCGTTCACGACGCGCCGGGCTTACGCCGCGGCGTTCGTCATCGCCGCGTGGCTGCTGCTCAACACCATCAGCGACGGCCTCACCTTCGAGGAATGTTCGACTACGACCTCGTTCTCCGACGGCGAGCTCGTCGAAGAATCCCGGGAGTGTTCGCGTCCGATTGGCGACTTCGCGCCCTACGTGGGACTGCTCAACCTGGGCGGCGTAACCGACAACCTCAACAACATGGTGTTCGGCGTCGAATTGGAAGAGGGCCAGGGCTCGCCATCCTCCATCGCCGTTTCCGAGCTGCACGACGCCATCCCCATCGGCGCATACGTGCTGTGGACGGGCATCCCCGCCCTGCTGCTGTGGCGCCGCTACCGGAGGATACGGCTATGACCGCCGCCGCCGTCCCGGCCGTCGAGATGCAGGCCGTCTCCAAGTGGTACGGCAGCGTCGTTGCGGTCAACGACATCTCATTCGACGTGCCTCCCGGCGTCACGGGCATCCTAGGGCCGGACGGCGCGGGGAAGACGACCCCGTTGAGTATGATGTGCGGGCTCGTCAAGCCCTCGCGCGGCGGCGTTCGCGTCCTCGGCGAGGAGGCGCGCGGCAACATCGGGCTCTACCGCCGCATCGGCGTGATGCTCGAGCATGACGTCCTCTACCCCTTCATGACCGGGCGCGATTTCGTGCGGCTGTCCGCGCGCCTTCAGGGCATGGACGACGAGGCCGCGATAGACCGCGCCATCCACGCGGCGAACCTTGAGGACGCGCAGCACCGCCCCACCGGCACGTACTCGCGGGGGATGCGCCAGCGCATCAGGCTTGCGGCGGCCATCGTCCACGACCCGGAAGTGCTCATCCTCGACGAACCGCTGAACGGGACCGACCCGCGCCAGCGCGTTGAGTTCGCCGACTTCGTGGCGCGGCTGTCTGCGGAAGGCAGGGCAATCCTCATCTCCTCCCACATACTCGAAGAGGTCGAGTCGCTCGCCGACCGGATCCTGCTCATCGTGAGCGGGAAACTGGCGGCGGCGGGGGACTTCCACGCGATACGCGAGAAGCTCGACGAGCGCCCGTTCCAGGTGCGCATCGGCGCGTCGAAACCGCGCGAGATGGCCGCCGCGCTCGTCGCCCTGGATGCGGTGGAGTCGGTCTCGCTCGATGAGAACGGCGGCGTCGAGGTGCTGACTCGCAACGTCGCTGAACTCCAGCGGATGGCGCCGAAGCTCGCGCAGGAGTTGGGGTGCCGCCTCTACCGCGTCGAGCCGCTGGACGATTCCCTGGAGAGCGTGTTCTCGTACGTGGTGCAGCGGTGATACGGGCGCTCTTCATGCTTGCGCTGCGCCAGGCGGCGACGCCGCGCAAGATAGCGCTGCTCATCATCCTGGCCCTGCTGCCGCTGGGGCTCGCCGCGCTGTTGACGAACTTCGAAGTGGAGGCCGGCGCGCTCATAGGCCCCGTACTTGGCGGGCTGGTCATCTCCGTCACCCTCCCCATCACGGTCATGGTGCTCGCGACCAGCGCGTTCGGGAACGAGGTCGAGGACCGCACGCTGAGCCTGCTGACCACGAAACCCGTGCCCCGCTGGACTATCGTGCTCGCCAAACTTGTCGCGACCATCGTCGTCGCCGCGCCGCTCATGGCCGTTATCGCCGTGATCATCACGACGATGGACGAGGACGGGGTGGGAAACGCTCCGGCGGCGGCCGCGGCAGCCGTGGCCGTCGGGGTCGCGGCCTACGCCGCCGCGTTCACGTGGCTGGGCCTCATCACCACGCGCGCTCTCGGGTTCGGGCTGATATACGTGCTGCTGTGGGAGGCGCTGATCACGAGTTTCCTGAGCGGCGCGCGCTACCTGAGCATCCGCAGCTACATCTTCGGCACGGCGCACGGGCTGAACGACCAGGCGTTCGGGGAAGATCTGACCATCGCGATGACTCCTGCTCTGGTGGGCGCTGCCCTGGTGACGGTGGTGTTCTTCCTGCTCACGGTCCGCCGCCTCAGCCGGATGGACGTTTCCTGAACGCCCGCCAAACGGAAAGGGGGCCGCGGCGTGCGTGAGTCCCAGGAACGAAAGGCGTGGTGGCGCGACCCGTCGCTCATCACGATGACCTCGCTCCTCACCGTTGTGTCGGTCATCGCGTTCGCGCTTCACGGCGCGGAGGGCCTGCTCGACGGCGCGACGGGGTCGCTCGACCTGGTGCGGCGCGCCGGGCCGGCGCTCGTCCTCGGCTTCATCCTCGCGGGCCTGCTCACCGTGCTGCTTCCGCCCAGCCGGGTCGGGCGGTGGATGGGCGACGAGGCCGGGCTGCGCGGCGTGCTCATCGGCATGGTTGCGGGAGTGTTCTCGCCGGGCGGGCCGTACGTGATGTACCCCATAGCCGCGGCGCTCATGCACGGCGGAGCGGGCATCACCCCCATCGCGGCGTTCACCGCCGCGCGCAACATCTTCACCGCCAACCGCTTCCTCGTGTACGACATCCCGTTCCTCGGGCCGCCGCTCGCCATCGCCCGCCTGCTGGCGACCGTTTGGCTCGTGCTCGTGTCGGTCGCGCTCGTGCCCTTGGTGTTCCGGCTCATGCCCAGGAGCGCCCAGGAGTCCGCCCACGCCCGCATCGGGCGCGACGAGAGCGAGGCGTCGGAATGATTACGACGTACATCCTCGCCGCGCTGGTCGTGCTCACCGCCGCGCTCGTCGTTCGGAAGCAGGGAACGGCCGGCCTGCGCCAGGGCGGCGTCACGAGCCTGCTCCTCCTCCGAACCGTGGCGCGGATGCTGGTTCTCGGGATGCTGCTCGCCTCGATGACGCAAGTCATCCTCCCGGAGGACGTCGTCACGCGGTGGATGGGCGAGGAGTCGGGCTTCACCGGCATCCTCATCGCCGCCGTGGTCGGGGCGGTCGTTCCGGGCGGGCCCTACGTGGTGATTCCGCTGGCGGGCTCCATATTCCTGAGCGGGGCCGGCGTCGGCGCGGTCGCCGCGTTTCTCACCGCGTGGAACACCATTCCGCTGACGCGGACGGTGATGTGGGAGCTGCCGTTCCTCGGCGGCGCGTTCAGCGCCAGCCGGATGCTGGTCAACCTCCCCTTCCCGCTCGTCGCCGGAGTCCTCACGCCGCCGGTGTACCGCCTGCTGGTCTGAGGGGGCGGCCGGCGGCGCCCGGCCTTGGCCCGGCGGTCCGTCACTCCTCCGAGGTGAGCTCGCTCCGGCCCCGGTACATCCCCCATCCGATGAAGATGAAGCAGAGGGTCCCGAACCCGAGCAGGCCGTTGTCGATCCCGAGGATCACTACCGGATCGATCCCTGAGACGTGCTGGAGCACCAGGAAGTTGATGATCGCCAGCGCCCCCATGACGGCAAGGCCGTAGGAAGCCAGCTTGAAGATGTTCATCGACCCGAAGCGGGACCCAAGGCCGACGCCGACGAGGATGGACGCGATGGGATACATAGTCACCAGCGCTATGACGATCCCGCCCATCGGCGCGTAGACGTTGAGGGCGAGCCCCTCGAACATCGCCTGGTCGGCGCCGGTCGCCATGCTGCGCTGCATCAGGTGGATGCTGAAATGCCTCATGCCCATCGCAATGGCGTAGAGGGCCCACCCGAACATGCTCACGAAGACCCCAAGCCGCAGGGTCGAGCCGGCGATCCCCGTCTGGCCCGGCAGGCGGAGCCAGGTGAGACCGGCGTACATGTAGAGCAACATCCCGAAGATCGCCAGCATGGACCCCAGGTGCGCAAGGCTCGGGTAATCACCCATTTTCTGGAGGGCCGCCGGGAAGTCGGTCTGGTCCACCGGGTCTATCACTGGGCCCCCGGGAAAGACGAGTGATGCGAGGACCATCAGGACGACCCCGACGAGGAGGGCCAGCCCTCCACTCTTGGTGACAGGAGTTGTTGCGGTGGATGCGGCCATGTCCACTCCTTTTGGGCGCGCTGGCCCTAACAGGATGCGTAACTCTATACCTTGCAGGATGCCGGGCGCCAAGGCGTATCCGCACGGCTACGCGTAGGCCGCGTGAGGATGGCCGCCTGTTCTAGCGCCCGGCCTTGGCCGGAGGTCCGTCACCCCTCCGAGGTGAGTTCGCTCTGGCCCCGGTACATGCCCCATCCGATGACGATGAAGCAGAGGGAACCGAATGCGAGCAAGCCGTTGTCGTTCCTGAGGATCATTAGCGGATCGATCCCTGAGACGTGCTGGAGCACCAGGAAGTTGATGATCGCCAGCGCCCCCATGACGACAAGGCCGTAGGAAGCCAGCTTGAAGATGCTCATCGACCCGAAGCGAGAGACCAGGCCGAGGCCGACGAGGATGGACGCGATGGGGTAGAGGGACACCAGCGCTATGATGATCCCGCCCATCGGCGCGTAGACGTTGAGGGCGAGCCCCTCGAACATCGCCTGGTCGGCGCCGGTCGCCATGCTGCGCTGCATCAGGTGGACGCTGAAGTGCCTCATGCCCATCGCAATGGCGTAGAGGGCCCACCCGAACATGCTCACGAAGACCCCAAGCCGCAGGGTCGAGCCGGCGATCCCCGTCTGACCCGGCAAACGGAGCCAGGTGAGAGCGGCGTACATGTAGAGCAACATCCCGATGATCGACATCATGGACGCCAGGTGCGCAAGGCTCGGGTAATCGCCCATTTTCTGGAGGGCCGCCGGAAAGTCGGTCTGGTCCACCGGGGCTATCACTGTGCCCCCGGGAAAGATGATTGACGCCAGGACCATAAGGACGACCCCGATGAGGAGGGCCAGCCCTCCACTCTTGGTGACAGGGGTTGTTGCGGTGGATGCGGCCATGTCCACTCCTTCTGGGCGCGCTGGCCCTCACAGGGTGCGTAAACTCTATACCTTGCAGGGCGCCGGGCGCCAAGATGTATTCCCGCCGCTTCGACGTAAAAACACAGGATGCAGGCGGGAGTCTCTCTCTTGCATCAACATCCTGTATTGCACGCCTGTGCGGCGACGCCGGATGAGCAGGGCCGCCTGCGGCTATAGCGCCGTTACGCGCGGGATGGCACACTCTAATGGCGCCTGCGGGCGATGGAGCGAAATGCAAGGAGCGACAACGTGAAAGTAGTCCGGTTCCACGAGTTCGGAGGCCCCGAGGTGCTGCGGTACGAGGACGTCGATGGGCCCTCGCCCGGGCCCGGCGAGGTCGTCGTGCGGCTCGGCGCCTGCGGCGTCAACTTCATCGACACTTACCAGCGCACGGGCGCCTACAAGGTGGCGCTTCCCCACACCGCGGGACAGGAGGGCGCGGGCGATATCGTCGCAGTCGGCGACGGCGTGACGAACGTCGCGGTCGGCGATCGCGTCGCGTTCAGCGGGACGTCGGCCTCGTACGCCGAGTCAGCGCGCGTCGCCGCGGACCGGCTGGTGAAGCTGCCGGAGGGCGTCGACGCCGAGACGGGCGCGGCGGCGCTCCTGCAGGGAATGACCGCGCACTTTCTGGCGACCTCGACGTACCCCCTCGCCCCCGGCCACACGTGCCTGGTTCACGCGGCCGCGGGCGGCGTCGGCCTCCTGCTGACGCAGATGGCCAAGATGCGCGGCGCGCGCGTGCTCGCCACCGTATCGACCGAGGAGAAGGCGGAGCTCGCCCGCGGCGCAGGAGCCGACGAGGTGATCCGCTACACCGAGCAGGACTTCGTGGCCGAGGTGAAGCGTCTGACGGACGGCGCCGGCGTGCAGGTCGTGTACGACTCCGTTGGCAAGGACACGTTCGACGGCAGCCTCGACTGCCTGGAGGAGCGCGGGCTGCTGGCGCTGTTCGGGCAGTCGAGCGGGCGCGTGCCGCCCATGGACCCCCAGACGCTCAACGCGAAGGGCTCCCTCTTCCTCACCCGCCCTACCCTCGGAAGCTACACCCGCACCCGCGAGGAGCTCGACTGGCGCGCCGGCGACGTATTCGGGTGGATAGCGGAAGGCGCGCTCAGCGTCCGCGTCGGCGCGAGGTTCGCGTTGTCGGAGGCCGCCGAGGCCCACCGCGCCCTCGAAGGCCGCCGCACAACCGGCAAAGTCCTGCTGATTCCATAGAAATACCCGTCATTCTGCGAAAGCACGAATCTCGCAACCTTTCTTCCCCTCCGGAGAAGATGGCCCTAAGGGCGGAGAGGGCAAGCGCCGTAGGCGCGAAGGAGTAACGCAATGGGAGCCATACGAACATTCATCGGAGCGCACCGGCGGAGCATCGCCATCGCCGTCGTGATCGCGGCCATTCCCGCGCTGGCGCTCGCGTGGTGGCTCGGCTCGCCGCTGTTCATCGACCGCACCGTCGACGAGGAGTTCCCGTTCAGCGTGAACGCCTCCGTGCCGGAGGGCATGACGCAGCGGCAGGTCGAGGACGCGATGGCGGCGATGGCCATGATGGACACGGAGATGGTCTCCGACGCGATGCCTTCGATGACCCAGGACGAGATGATGGCCGCGGCGGTCGGAGAGATGGCCTCCGGGATAATCGCCGAAATGACGCCGGAGATGATGGCCGGAATGATGACTGGGACCATGCCGGAGGGGATGGTGGAGGACGCGGTCGGCGGCATGGTGGAGTCCATGGCCGGGATGATGGCGTCGGCTGCGCCGGTCGCCCTCAAGCGCGGTATGTTCCGCGACGCAGACGGCTTCCACAAGGGCGAGGGCTCCGCGACCGTCTACCAGTTGCCCGACGGCTCCCACGTGCTCCGTTTCGAGGACTTCCGCGTGACGAACGGGCCGGACCTGCGCGTGCTGCTCGTCGATCACCCCGACCCCCAGGGCAGAAGCGACGTGAGCGACTCCGGTTACGTTGAGCTCGGCAAGCTGAAGGGGAACATCGGCAATCAGAACTACGAGTTCCCGGAGGACGTCTCCCCCGGCGACTACGGCTCGGTGGTCATCTACTGCAAGCCGTTCCACGTCGTCTTCAGCGTCGCGCCCCTGTCGGAGGGCTAGCAGTGACCCCCTATCGCGTGATAGGCCGGCCCGCCGGGCGGACCGAAGGACGCGAGAAGACGACCGGAGCGGCGCGCTACGCATTCGACGCCCTGCCGCCCGGGACGCTGTGGGCTAAGACGCTCCGCAGCCCCTACCCTGCCGCGCGCATCCGCTCCATCGACGCGTCGCGCGCCGTCGCGCTCCCCGGCGTGTGGGCCGTGCTCACGGGCGCCAACGTGGAGGGCCGTCTGCAGGGGCGGCAGGTGCGCGACGTTCCGCTCCTCGCGCAGGGCGTCGTGCGGTTCGCCGGCGAGAAGGTCGCCGTCGTCGCAGCCGGCGACGAGGAGACCGCGCAGCGGGCCTGCGAACTCATCGTCGTGGACTACGAGGAGACGCCGCCGCTGCTCGATCCGCTGGAGGCGATGAAGGAAGGCGCGCGGCTCATCCACCCCGATATGGGACGCTACGAAGGGTTCCGCCGCCCGCCCGAGCAGCCCTCCAACGCGTTCTTCAGCGCGAGTTTCGGCATCGGCGACGTCGACGCCGGGTTCGCGGAGGCCGACTTCATCTTCGAGGACGAGTACCGCTGCGCGCGCACGCATCCCGCCTTCTTCGAACCGCGTTCGTGCGTCGTCTCCGTCGAACCGGACGGTCGCGCCCACGTGTGGGCGTCGAACAAGACACCATTCGGACTGCGACAGACGCTCGCCGCCGCCGTGGGAGTGGACGAGGACTCCATCGTCGTGCACCCCGTGCACGTCGGCGGGGACTTCGGCTCCAAGACGCCCCCGTTCGACGAACCGCTGGCGTACCTGCTCTCCGCACGGACGGGGCATCCGGTGAAGATGGTGATGGACCAGCCCGAGGAATTGGGCGCCGGCAATCCCAAGCACGCCGCGGTTATGCGCGTGAAGACGGGCGCAACCCGCGATGGCAAGCTCACCGCTCACCTGCAGGAGATGTGGTTCGACAGCGGCACCTACGCCGGCCTCATGCCGCTCGGCGCGCTCGCGGGCGTCGACCGCATCGCCGCCAACTGGCGCATCCCCAACGCCCGGTTCGACCAGTTCCACGTCTACACCAACAACGTCCCCGGCGGCTACATGCGCGGTCCCGGCGAGGCCCAGGGCTCCTTCGCCATCGAGTCCCACATGGACGAGGTCGCCCGCCGCCTCGGCATCGAACCGCTGGAGTTTCGCCTCCGGAACATCCTGCGTGACGACGAGCGCACGCCGATGAACGAGCTGTTCGCGGAGGTGCGCGCGGAGGAGACGCTCCGCGCCGCCGTCGAGCGCAGCGGCTACGGCGGGGCCAAGCCGCCGAACGTCGGGCGGGGCATCGCGATGTGCGCCAGGCCCGCGGGCGGCGGCGAGTCGTACGCCGAGGTCGTCGTCCAAGCCGACGGCTCGGTCGTAGTCAAGACCCCCATCTTCGAACCGGGGACCGGCGCATACACGATGTTCGCGCAGGTCGCCGCCGAAACGCTCGGTGTCGATGTCGAGGCCGTCCGCGTGGAGGTGTGGGACACCGACGCCGTGCCGTTCGACTCCGGCGTCGCCGGAAGCCGGACGACGCGCATGGCCGTTCCGGCGGTGCACGAGGCGGGCGAGGCGGCGCTCGACGCGCTGCTCCAGGCCGCGGCGGTGTGGACGGAGTGGCCCCGCGAGCAATTGACCTCGCAGGATGGGCGCGTATGGCGCTCCGCCGGCGGAGAGTCGGTCGCTTGGGCCGACGTGCTCGCGGCGTCGGGCGGCGCGGTGAGTGGGCGGGGACACTCGCGGGTTACGGGCCAGCCGGAGCACACGTCGTTCGCCGCACAGATAGCCGAGGTCGAGGTGGACCCGGAGACCGGCGGCGTCCGGCTGCTGCGGTTCACGTCCGCGCACGACGTCGGCACGATCATCAACCCCATCGCGCACCAGGGGCAGATCAACGGCGCGGTGGTGATGGGACTCGGCTACGCGCTACAGGAGGAACTGCTCGCCGACGCGGGCAGGATAACCACCCTGTCGTTCGCCGACTTCAAACTCCCGAACGTCGCCGACATCCCGCCGATGGAGACCGCCCTCGTGCCATCGGGCGCCGGCGCGGGCCCCTACCTCGTCAAGGCCATCGGCGAGGCTCCCCTGCTCGGGGTCGCGCCGGCGATCGCCAACGCCATCCGCGACGCGACCGGCGTCCGCATGAAGAGCCTTCCCATAACCGCTGAGCGCGTCCTCTCCGCCCTCCGCAACACCTAACCCACCCCCGCCACAAGAGTGGCGTTCCGGCCCCCCGAGTCGGGAGGGCGGCTCCGGCCCCCTCCCCTGAAGTCGGGGGAGGGCTGGGGTGGGGGTTTGCGCCCGACAGGGCGCTCTCCCTGTTCTCCCCCCGTGGGGGAGATGCCCGAAGGGCAGAGAGGGCGGCGCGCCACAGCGCGCATCCGCCATCTCGCGCCCTCCCGTCATTCCTGCGAAAGCAGGAATCTCGCAGCCAGCCCCCTCCTTCCGAAGACAGGGGAGAGCTGGGGAGAGGGCGGCGCGCCAAAGCGCGTCCCCGTCGCCCGCGAAGGCGGAAATCCATCCCCCGCCCCGGCCTAGCCCCCCAGCAACATCACCATCGCCGAGATGTCGCGCTCGCCCAGACCGCGCGCCATCGCCTCGTCGAACAGCCCGCGCGTGCGCTGCACGAGCGGGAGCGAGACGCCGAGTTCGCGCGCGGCCTCCTCGATGAGGCCGAGGTCCTTGGCGAGCAGCCGCACCGGCGCGAGGTCGCCGTAGTCGCCCGAGAGCAGCATCGGGCCGTTGCGCGTGAGCATGTTGCTCGCGCCCCAGGAGCTTGCGAGCACGTCGAGCAGTTGCTGTCCGCCGGCGCCGGCCGCCGTTCCGAACGTGAACGCCTCGCACGCCGCGAGCGTGTGAATGCCCACCAGCAGCTGGTTCGTAAGCTTCACGACGCTCCCCTGCCCCGCCGCCCCGACGTGGTGCGCGGTCGATCCGAGCGCGTCGAGCACGGGCCGAGCAGCGTCGAAGTGTTCCGGCGCGCCTCCGGCCATAATCGTGAGCGTCGCGCTCCGCGCCCGCTCGACTCCGCCCGAAATCGGCGCGTCGAGGTAGCCCGCTCCGCGCTCCGAGGCGGCTGCGGCGACGTGGCGGGCGAGCGACGGCGAAATGGTGCTGGTCTCGACGAGCGTCTGTCCCCCGCGCGCGTTCGCAACGAGCCCTCCGTTGCCGAGGTACACCGCCTCCGACGCCGGGACGTCCGGCAGGCACGTGCAAACGACCCCGGCGCGCCGAGCGATATCGGCGAGCGACGTGGCCTCCTCGGCGCCGGCGGCGACCAGCTCGTCGATAGGCGGGCGCGACCGCGACGCCACGACCACCTCGAACCCCGCGCTCAGCAAATTGAGCGCCATCGGCTTCCCCATCCGTCCCAGTCCGATGAATCCGACGGTGGTCATGGGCGCAGGATACGCCAAGGGCGCGCCTCACTCACATAACTTTGACACCCGCCGCTTACTCCCGTACAGTTGCCCCCGGCGTAACGCACAGGAGGAACAACATGGCCACCGCTCCAGCGCAGGCACAGGCGAGTTACGTTCGCGGTCCCAAGTTCTACGACGCGTGGATGGAGGCGCAGGGCATCCCCATCTACCGCGACTACTTCATCGAGGACGGCCGCACCGTCGAGCTCGGCTACTGGAAGGAGCGCGGGCACAACGCCGCCTTCCTCCAACTCGCCGGACAGGAGGGCGTCTCCGAGGCCCGCATCACCGAGGTCCCCGCAGGCGGCTCCATCGCCCCCTTCAAGATGACCCTCGAGGACGTCGTGTACGTGCTCAGCGGCCGCGGCGTCACGACCATCTGGCAGGAAGGCGGGGAGAAGCACAGCTTCGAGTGGACCGACCACGCGATGTTCCGCATCCCCGGCAACTACTGGGTGGAGTACGCCAGCATGTCGGGCGGCGCGCCCGCGCGCTTGCTGCACTACAACAACATGCCCATCGCGATGTCCGCCGTGAAGGACGCGAGCGTCTTCTTCAACGCGCCGCTCCAGCCGGAGGAGGAGCTCAGGTCATCCGACGAGTTCTACTCCGACGCCATCGCAGTGGACAACGACCCCTCCGGGCGCGGCGCGGTGCGCCAGTACTGGGTCGGCAACTTCTTCCCGGACATGCGCGCGTGGGACAGGCTCGTCCCGTTCAAGGGACGGGGCGCCGGCGGCACGACCGTGTTCGTGCAGTACCCCGGCTCCGAGCTCTCGGCCCACATGTCGGTGTTCCCGGCCAAGACGTACAAGAAGGGCCACCGCCACGGCCCGGCGTACGTGATTGTCATCCCCGCCGGCGAGGGCTTCTCGGTGATGTGGCCGGAGGGCAGCGACAAGGTGTTCATCCCGTGGCACGAGGGCAGCATCTTCGTGCCGCCGAACCGCTGGTTCCACCAGCACTTCAACGTCGGGGAATCCCCAGGGCGCTATCTCGCGTTCCATCCCCTACCGCAGTTCACGGGACTGGGGAACGAGCGGGTCAACCGCGCCGGCGACCAGATCGAGTACCACCAGGAGGACCCGGTGGTCCGAGAGCGGTTCGGCGATGAACTCGCCAAGCGAGGACTCCAGAGCGAAATGCCGCCGGAGTGCTACACGGACCCCAACTACAAGTTCGAGAACGAGAAGGACTGAGCCAAAGGGCATCAGCGAATCGCCGAGAGGGGCCGGAGCATCCGGCCCCTCTTTCTTTTTGCGTGCCTCCCTCCCCCGTGGGGGAGGGCCGGGGAGAGGACAACTGAACGTTACGGAGGGAATGCAAGCCATGGACAGCGATGTTACGTTCGAAGCGGTCGCGCCCGCCCATCCGGACGCGGAGGCGCTGATGGCCCTGCTCGACGCGGAGCTGGATGAAATTTACAGAGATATGCTCGAAGATCCAGACGCGTTGAGCGCCGAACAGAAGTCGGGGTTCACTGGGACGCTGAGCGCCGAGCTAAGGTCGGCCTTCGACGGCGTCTTCCTCGTCGTGAGGAGGGGCGGCGTCCCGATCGCTTGCGGAGGGCTGCTCTTCCTTGACGACACGACCGGCGAAGTTCGGCGGATGTACGCGAGACCTGAGGAACGTGGCTCGGGAGTGGCGCGGACGCTGATGGCCGAGTTGGAGCGCGCCGCATCCGAGCATGGGCGCTCGCGGATCCTGCTGGAAACGGGCGACCGGTTGTCCAGGGCGATGCGCTTCTACGAAGCGCTTGGCTACACGCGCATCCCGCCTTACGGCAAGCACGTGGATCACCCGTGGTGCGTCTGCTTCGAGAAGCGCATCCTGCCCACCGACATCACGTTCGAGCCGGCCTCGCCGGACATGCCGGAAGTCGCGGCGCTCCTCGTTGCGTATGAGGCCGAGTTCCTGTCCATCAACACGCGCGAGGAGACGGGCTGGCGCGGCGAGGCCGCACACCAGGGCCTGGCCATGCTGCTCGTCCGTCGCGATGGGCTGCCGGTGGGCTGCGGCGGCATACGGATGGAGGAGGCCGCAACCGCCGAACTGAAGCGCATGTACGTCATCCCGGAGGAACGCGGCAGGGGCATCGCGACGGAACTCGTGGCGCGCTTGGAGCGCATGGCCGCCGGGCGCGGCGCATCGCGGATGGTGCTCGACACCACCCCTCGGATGGAGAGCGCCGTCCGCCTCTACGAGCGATTGGGCTACGTTCGCACGCAGCCGTTCCTGCGGCACAACTCAGGGGCGGGCATGCCCGCGCTCATCTACTACGAGAAGCGGCTGGGCCGAACCCGGTAGACTGGGAAGGCGTCCGGGAAGGAATCATGCGCAACGGTGTAACGGTCGAACCCGCTTCCAAGGAGAGCGGCGAGGCGCAAGCGCTCGTCGCGGGACTCATGGATTTATACTCGGCGCTCTTCACGCCGGATATGATCCGGCAGTTCGACGAGGCCGAGGCGGGCGACGGCGAATCCGAGTACGCGTTCTTCATCGCCCGGCGCGGCGGGGCCGCCGTTGGCTGCGGCGGCGTGCGCTTCATGGACGACGGCGCCACGGGCGAGGTGAAGCGGATATTCGTGGAGCCGGAGCATCGCAGGGCGGGAGCGGCCCACGCGCTGATGGCGACGATCGAGAGCGAGGCCGCCGCGCGCGGACTCTCTCGCCTCGTGCTGACGACCGCCGAGCGCCTCGCCGCGGCCGTACGCCTGTACGAGGCGATGGGCTACTCGCGCATTCCGAATTACGGGCCCTACGCCGGCATAGGCGTCATCGTTTCTTACGAGAAGCGGCTCGGCTGAGCGCCACGCGCCCTAGTCCCGGATGTCCTGCAAGAACATGGAGGTGGGGACTTCGTGGCCGAGGCCCTGCTCGCGGGCCTTGTCGTAGACGACCCTGCCGACGGCGGCGAACTGCAAGCCCTGGTTGCCTCCGTTCAGGTAGAGCGTGATGTCGTCTCGCGACGTGCGCCCGGGGACGACACTATTTACGAGGTCGGTGAACGAGGGGTAACCGGGGCCTGAGCCGAACTGGCCCATGCGGCGACCGGCGGGCGGAAGGCGCTTCATCTCCTCCTCGTTGCCGGCGATGAACGCGACGGGGCTGTGGCCGCGTCCATACTGGATCCGGGGGTCTTCCATGAGCCTTGCGCCCCCTATCCCCTGCCGGACGACGACGTTCGCGCGCTCGAACGTGGTCTCGTCGAGCTCGTAGCCGCCGAGGTTGGTTACGTGCATGCCGGGTTCGAGCCACTCCCCCTTGATGACGGGGCGCATGGCGTCGGTGCAGGTGGAGACGATGTCGGCGCCGCGCACGGCTGCCTCGGGGTCGTCGACGGGTTCGACGTCGATGTTGAGGGAGTCCATCATCTCGGCGGCGTAGGCCTCGCGGTTCTTCTTCGTGGGGCTGTAGACGCGGACCTTCTCGATGGGGCGCTCGTTGCAGAAGGCGCGGAGGTAGGTGCGGGCCATGCCGCCGGAGCCGATCATGCCGACGACCTTGCAGTCGGGCCGCGAGAGGTAGCGGACGCCGAGACCGCCGCCCGCGCCGACGCGCGCGTGCTGCAGTTCGCCGTCGTTTATGATGGCGAGCGGCTCGCCGTTGACGGTGCTGAACAGGAAGATGAGGCCGCAGTACGTGCCGGGCTCGACGCAGTACTTCTCCTCGGTCCAGTTGCCGTTCTCGTCCTCCGGCCACGACACGACGTCGGACTTCATGCGGATGGCGAAGACGCCGAGGTCGCGGCTGGCGCCCTCCATCGTCCCCCAGCGGTAGTAGTCCTCCTCGCGTCCGGTCGGGACGTACACGTCGATGCGGGGGCGGTGAATGGCGCCGCCGTCGACGAGTCCGCGGAAGGCCTCGTCCTGTGAGTCGATGGCGTCGGCGATGGTCAGCACGCGGCGGACGGTTTCGTTGTCGATGAAGAGCATGGGCTTCCTCGGCTGTGTGGTTGGGCAGTTGTACCCCACCGGCGCGGATTCGACAAGCGCTCCGCCCTCTCTGCCTTCGGCATCTCCCCCTCAGGGGGAGAGTTGTCCGTCGTTCCTGCGGAGGCAGGAACCTCGTCCCTGCCCAAGGCTGCGAGATTCCTGCGTTCGCAGGAATGACGGGAGAGCGCCCTGGCGGGCGCAAACCCTCACCCCAGCCCTCCCCCGCCTTCGGGGCCGGATGCGCTCCGCTCTCTCCCTTTCCAGAGGAGGAGTATCATTCTTGCCTTTTATTGATACAAGGTATTGACAGTGTGCGGAGGCGGCGCTTTACTGTCTGAACTATGGTGATGGTCTCGAAGAAACCGTCGAGC
The DNA here is from genome assembly GCA_034421335.1 of Dehalococcoidia bacterium. Classification (GTDB taxonomy): domain Bacteria; phylum Chloroflexota; class Dehalococcoidia; order Lucifugimonadales; family Australimonadaceae; genus S5-327. The sequence continues at coordinate 15,968 of DAOUKL010000069.1, forward strand.
GTGGTCATGCAGGCCGAGTCCAATATCCTTGCGGCTTTCGAGGAGCACGGCAGCCGCATGACCTGGTCACGCCGTGAACTCGCGAGGACGCTCGCTCAGCGAACCGGCTCGTTCAGCGCTGAGGAGATCGTAGCCGCGTTGCCGGATCTGGGCCGGGCGACCGTCTACCGTGCGCTGCGCTTGCTCGGGGAGGCCGGCGTCCTCTGCAAGACCACCATGCCGGACGGCACGCCACGCTACTCGCTGGACTGCGCACACCCTTACCACCACCACCACCTCGTCTGCATCACGTGTGGACGTGTCGACGAGTTTCGCCATCCTTCCGTTGAGCGGATGCTCCGCGCCATGAAGGCTCCTTCCGGGAGCGAACTCATGGGGCACCGGCTGGAGCTGTACCACCGCTGTGTCGTCTGTCGGGAGAGCTATCCAGGCAGCCCCGACATCCACGTGCACGGGACCCACGCGCACGCACGCTGAAAAACTCACCCGATAGTTGTCTGGAGGTCCATTGTAATGAGACGTGTTCTCAGTAGTCTGTACAAGCTGCCTATCGCCGGGGCGCTGGCGCTGGCCTTGGCCATGGCGATAGTCGCCTGCTCGGGGGATCCCGAGCCCACAGACACGCCCGTCAGCGTCCCGCCTACGAACACACCGTCCCCCACGGCGGCGCCACCGCCTACGGCCACACCGACCAGCGCCCCCGAGCCGCTGAGCGTGGTGGCGAGCATCTACCCGATGCAGTACTTCGCCGAGCGTATCGGCGGCGACCGCGTGGAGGTCGTGAACCTTGTGCCGCCCGGCGCCGAGGCTCACACGATCGAGCTCACGGCGCGTGATCTCATCGCGATCAGTGAGGCCGATGTCATAGCGATGAACGGCCTCGGGTTGGAGTTGTGGCTGGAGCGCGCGCTCGCGTCCTTCGGCAACGAGGTATCCGGCATAGTCGTCGAGGCTGCGGACGCCGAGACGGCAGTGACGTTCGGGGGAGGCGGACAGAACGGACGCCTGCTGATTGCGGACATGGATGCGCAGCACCTCTCAGTGCTCGACCTGTCAACAGGGGAACTCGACGCCGGCACGTTCGGAATCAGCGCTCCGCCAGCCGCGATCTACGCCAGCCCGACCCACCGCTACGCCTTCGTCCTCGCCCGGGGCCCGGGAGACGCCGACGACGGCATCCACATCTTCGACGGGGGCATCTACCTCGTCGCGCACGGCGACCACTTCGACCTCACGCGTGGACCGGTCTCGCGGCGCCCCCTTGTAGTCACGGATGAACGGCCGATCCACTTCGTCAACAGCTACGGCTGGACGGCAGTGTTCGCCGACGCCCGCGGGTCCGTCTACCTCTACAACGAGGAGGAGCTCGCCGGCACGCAAGGCGACTACCAGCCGATCATGTTCGAAACCGGCCCGCAGCACGGCGCCGCCCTGGCGATCTCACCCGACCACTTCGCCGTGACCACCAAGAACCCCGACTACCCCGATAACTCGGACGACAGCCTGCCCGTTGGCGTTGAGGTCCTCAACCTGAACGGCGAAGTCGTCTATGACGCCAGCAACCGCTCCTGCCCCGGCATGCACGGCGAGGCGCACAACGAGGAGGGCGCCATCTTCGGCTGCACCGGCGGCGTGCTCTTCCTGCATCCACACGACGGCGGCTACGACCACGAATTCATCGACAATCCGCCCGAGATGCGCGAAGAGTCGCGCATCGGCGCCCTCTACGGGAGCCACGACCTGCACCACTTCTTCGGACGCGCCTCGTACTTCGACGGTCAGGGTTTCGCCGACGACGGCATCTGGCTGATCAACCCCGAGTCAGGCGAGTTCCGGCAGGTATTCAGCGAACCGATCGCGTCCGCCGGCGTCGGCGCGCACGGGGAGCGCTTCTACCTGCTCACCGCCGAAGGCGAACTCCACGTGCTGGACGCCCACGACGGCGATGAGATCGCGCACACCCACATCATGGAGCCGGGCGAGGACGCGCGGCCCCGCTTCACCATCGTCGGCGAGACGATGCACATCACCAACCCGGCCCACGGTGAGGTTATCGCAGTCGATCTCGAACACCTCGAGGTGGAGAAAGTCTGGGACGTCGGCGGTTCGCCCACCGGCGTCGCCTTCGTTGGCCTCCTCGATGAAGGGGAAGGCCACGAGGACGAGCACGGCCATGAGGATGAGGACGAACACGGCCACGAGGATGAGGACGAGCACGGCCACGAGGACGAACACGGCCACATGGACGAGCATGGCCATGGCGCGGAACTCGATCCTCACTTCTGGCTCGACCCGCTGCGCGCCATCACCCAGGCGGAGCGCATAGCCGAGGCGTTCATCGAGGCTGACCCCGAGGGCGCGGACACCTACAGGGCGAACCTCGCCGCGCTTTCCTCCGAGCTCCGGGCGCTGCACGCCGAGTTCGAGGCGGGCCTCAGCTCGTGCGTCCACCGCGAGTTCGTCACCTCTCACTCCGCTTACGGTTACCTCGCACTGGCTTACGACCTGGAGCAGGTGGGAGTCGCCGGCCTCGCCCCGGAAATCAATCCTTCGGCGCAGCGCCTCGCGAGCATCGCCGACCTCATCAGAGAGCTCGGCATCACGGCGGTGCTGCTCGAGCCCGTGCTCTCAGGTTCGGCCATACGGTCGCTCGCCAGCGATACAGGGGCCGGCATCTACGATATCCACGCGATAGAGAGCGTTACTCTGGACGAACTGGCCGAGCATGGGGACTACTTCGGCCTGATGCGCGACAACCTGAAGAGCCTGCGCGCCGCGCTGGAGTGTTCGTAAGCAAGACAGCGACGGCCACGGCGGCCGCAAAATCCGAAAGCGGCCGCCGTGATTGAACAGAGGTGTGCGATGAAGTGGTACGGAGAACCAGAGCGCTTCGACGCAGATCAGATGCTGAATCGCGAGAAGTGCATGGCGGCCTGGACCGATCAGTGCGCGGACTGCCGGGAACGGGCGGTCAACGGCGACTTCGCGGCGCCGCTCTTCCCGGAGTCCAACGAGTTCGAATTGGGAGATCTGCTCAACTTCGCGGTTATCGCGGCCAACGCGGCAGAGCACCAGCTCGATCCGGAAGAGGCGGACGCTGAGTTCAACGCAGTGCTCCTCGATCTGGACGGGGACGACGCCAGCTTCCTGGTGGACCTGATGTTCTACCAACTACCTGATCCTCTCTCGGGGGGCGCCCCGAAGTCCTCTCCGGCCGCGCCCCCCTGCCCCGGCTGCGCGGCTCGCCGGGCAACGCGATCCGACCAATCGGACTAAGCCGACGGAGAAGAGGGAGCACTATCTGCAGGAAGCCACGAGAAGACGACCCAGTGAGGATGTTCCATCGGAAGCTGACGGCGCTGACGGAGGGCGCGCGCGCTCGAATCGCCCTGCACCGTGGCGCTGGAAATGCGCAGGAATCCAAATAAGGAGGCAGAAATGGCGGAACTGACGGCCTATTCGGTGAAGCTGAAGAAGATGGTGGTCATCAAGGACCCGGAGGTGGTGACCCTGAAGAACGGACGGAAGGCAATCCGCGGTGTGGCGGCGGAAGACCCGACCAGCAAGGTCATCAGGATCGTGAGCGACAAGGAGGCGGAAGCGGTGGCGACGCGCAGCTGAGCGCCGCTGGCTCCGAGCAGCGCCATCGGGGCGCCAACTCTTCAGGCGCCGCCCGGAGCGCTCGTAACTGAACCGGCCCCTTTCAGGGGGGGTGCGCCGCTCAATCCTCCACGGCGCAGCCCCACCCGGGGAGGGGGGTGGAAGAGACGGAGGCGCGCCGCTCTCTCCCTAACCCCTCCCCTACAGGGGGCAGACGCGCCTTCCGCGCGCGCCCCTTCCGCCCTTCGGGCATCTCCCCCAGAGGGGGAGCGTTGTCTTTCGTTCCTGCAGAAGCAGGACCTCGTCCCATCCCCCTAGGCTGTGATATCCCTGCGTTCGCAGGCGACGGATGCGCGCTGACGCGCGCAAACCCTCACCCCAGCCCTCCCCCGACTTCGGGGGAGGGGGCCGGATGGATTCCCGCCTGCGCGGGCGACGGGAGGGCGCGCGGGAGATGGAGGGTCAGGAGTCTTCGCCGCAGATGGGGCGCCACTGGAAGCCATCGCGAGCGAGCAGGCGGTCGGCGCCCCGGGGACCCCAGGAACCGCGGGAGTAGGTTTCGACCGGGCCGGCGCCGGGGTCAGCCCAGCACCGGAGGAGCGGGTCGACGATATTCCAGGCCTGCTCTATCTGGTCGGCGCGGATGAAAAGGCCGGCATCGCCCTGCATAGCGTCTTCGAGGAGGCGTTCATAGGCGTCAGGCATATCGACGGCGCCCTGGCGGCTGCCGTAGTGGAACTCCATGTCGACGGCTTCCGTGATCAGGCCGGCGTCGGGGGTCTTGGTGTCGAACCGGAGGTGGATGCCCTCGTCGGGTTGTATGCAGATGGCGAGCAGGTTGGGGGCGAACCACTGGCTCGCGCGCCGGAACATGGAGAGCGGCGGGGACTTGAACTGGATGACGATGTCGGAGACCTTGCGGGCGAGGTTCTTGCCGGAGCGGAGGTAGAAGGGGACGCCCTGCCACCGCCAGTTGTCGATATAGAGGCGCATGGCGGCGTAGGTGGGGGTGCGGGAGCCGCTCGCCACGCCGGGTTCGTCGAGGTAGCCCTCGTACTGCGCGGCGACGGCGTGCTCGCGAAACTCGTGCGGCGTCCAGCGCCGGACGGCCCGCAGTACGTCGGCGCGGCGGTCGCGGAGGGCGTCGGCGTCCATGGAGCTTGGGGGTTCGAGGGCCACCAGGCACATCAACTGCAGCAGGTGGTTCTGCACCATGTCGCGCACCACGCCGGAGGCGTCGTAGTAGCCCGCCCGAGTCCCGACGGAGACGGACTCGGCGACGGTAATCTGGACGTTGTCGATGTAGTTGCGGTTCCAAATCGGCTCGAAGATGGTGTTCGCGAACCGGAGCACGAGCAAGTTCTGGACGGTCTCTTTTCCCAAGTAATGGTCGATGCGGTAGACCTGGTCTTCGCGGAAGACCTCGTGGACCATTTCGTTGAGCCTGCGGGCCGACTGCTCGTCCTCGCCAAAGGGCTTTTCGAAGACGACGCGCCGCCATCCGCGCTCTTCGGTGGTGAGCCCGGCGGCGCAGAGCCCCGCCGCAGCGGCGGCGTGCAGGTTGGGCGCAATCGACAGGTAGTAGAGCCTGTCGGCGTCGTCGGAGGCCTCGACCTCGGCGAGGGTCGCGCCAAGCGCGCGGAAGGAGTCGCCGTCGGTGATGTCGCCGCGCGCGTAGTGAAGACGCGGCGCGAGGGTCTCCCACTCGTCGCGGTTGATGGCGATGTCGCTGAGTTCCGTAACGCCGCGCCAGAGGAGTTCGCGGTAGGCGCCGGCGTCGAGGTCGGCGCGACCGAAGCCGACGATCTGAACGTCGGGGGGAAGTCGTCCCTTGCGGAGGAGGTTGCAGAGGGCGGGCGCGAGCTTGCGCCGGGCGAGGTCGCCGGCGCCGCCGAGGATGACGATGGTGGACGCTCGGGACATGGCGTTCAGATAGTCCCGAGCAGGCGCAGGACGCCGGACTCGGCATCGCGGCCGAGGTCCACGGTTGCGACGCGGCGTCCGGCGTCGAGGAGCGCCTGGTAGTCGCCGAGGGCCTGGGCGGAAGCGAGCGCGCCGAAGCCGTAGGGCTGGCCGGGGATCTCGACGTCGGGGTCGTGATCGACGGTGAGCTGGAGGAAGAGTCCGGCGTCCGGCCCTCCCTTGTGGATCTGGCCGGTGGAGTGGAGGAACCGTGGCCCGTAGCCGAGGGTGGTCGCTATCTTGCGCCGGCGCATCACACGCTGCCTGAGCGCGTTGACGGCGCGGCTGACGCCCTCCGTCTCCTCGGCGTAGACCATGACGGCGAGGTAGTCTCCGGCGACGGCCTGGTCGATGAGGTCGGCGGCGCTTCCGGCGTCGGACGCGGGGAAGGCGCCGTCGCGCACGTAGTCCGCGAGCACGCGGTCGGTGGCGTCCTTGGCGGCCTGGACGTCGGGCTGGTCGAAGGGGTGGATTCCGAGCAGGTGTCCGGCGACGGCGGTGGCGAACTCCCATCGGAAGAACTCGGCGCCTATATCGTAGGGGTCGTCGAGGTCGAGCGTGATGACCGGATGGCCGAAACCGGCGAGGCGTTCGGCTGCGACGTCGGTCTCGGCGTTCTCGCCGCCGGCGAGGCGCATATAGACGAAGGTGCGGTCGTCGCCATAGTCGTCGGGGCCGAGGAGCGGTTCGTTCGCAACGGGGACGATTCCCTTGCCCTCCTTGCCGGTGCTCTCGGCGATGAGCTGCTCGACCCAGAGGCCGAAACTCGCGATGGCGGGAGACGTGATGAGCGTGAGCTTGTCGCGGCCTTCGAGGGCCATGGCGCCGATAGCGGCGCCGAGCCATCCGCCCGCGTTGTTGCGGGCGCCGACTCCGGCCTCGCAGCGGGAGGCCATCTGCGTGACGCGCTGGAGGAGCTCACGGCAGTCCACGCCGATCAGCGCGGCGGGAACGAGCCCGAAGTACGAGCCGACGGAGTAACGGCCCCCGATGTCGGGCGGGTTCTCGAACGTGCGGCGGAAGCCGTCGCGCGCGGCGAGCGCGGCGAGAGAAGTCTCGGGGTCGGTTACGGCGACGAAGCATGCGCCGGCGTTCTCGGGGCCGACGGCTTGCTCGACCATCGGGCGGAAGTGCTTGTAGAGCGAGTTCGGCTCGATGGTGCCGCCGGACTTGGAGGAGACGACGAATAGTGTACGGGCGGGGTCTATCGCGCCGGAGACCGTCGCGACGCGGGCTGGCACGGTGGAGTCGAGCACCGTGAGCCTGGGAAAGCCCGGCGCGGCGCCGATGCACTGGCGGATGACCTCGGGGCCGAGGCTGCTGCCGCCCATGCCGAGGAGAACGACGTCACGAACGCCGTTGCCGCGGACCTGCTCGGCGAACTCGCGAAGGTCGCCGGCGTTGCCCATCATGTCGCGCGGGACGGTGAGCCATCCGAGGCGGTCGGTTATCTCGGCGGGGTCTTCCTTCCACACGGTGTGGTCGCGGTCCCAGATGCGGGCCATGACGTTGGCGGCGGCGAGGCGCTTGAGGGCGTCATTGACCGGCTTGGCGAACGAGCCGAGGGCGGCGCCGGGAGGCTGGGTCTGCTGCGTCATTGGGACGTTCCCTTCAAGAGCGATTCGGCGGCCTCCGCGACGCGCTCGGCGGTGACGCCGTACTCCCGGTAGATGCGCTGGTAGGGTGCCGATGCGCCGAACGTATCGACCCCAATGGAGACGCCGCCGGGGCCGACGTAGCGCTCCCAGCCCATGGTGCGCGCCGCCTCGACGGAGACTCGCGCGGCTACGGAGGGCGGCAGGACGGCGTCGCGGTACGCCTGCGGTTGGGCGTCGAACAACTCCCACGATGGCATCGAGACGACGCGCGCGGAGAGGCCCTTCTCAGCCAGGGCCTTGGCGGCGTCGAGCGCGACGTGCGTCTCGGAACCGGTCCCGATTAGCACGACGCTGGCCAGCCCGGGGCCTCCCTCCCAGAGCACGTAGGCGCCCCTGAGGACGCCCTCGGCGGGCGCGCACTCCGCGCGGTCGAGGATGGGCAGGCCCTGCCGGGTGAGCAGCAGCGAGGTGGGGCCGTCGACGCGCTCGAGGGCGGCGCGCCAGGCCATTGCGGTCTCGGTCGCGTCGGCGGGCCGGAGAACGACCATATTGGGGATGCTGCGGAGGCCGAGCAACTGCTCGACGGGCTGGTGCGTCGGGCCGTCCTCGCCGAGCGCGATGGAGTCGTGCGTGAAGACGTAGATGACGCGCTGTCCCATGAGCGCGGCGAGCCGCATGGGGGGGCGCATGTAGTCTGAGAAGATGAGGAACGTCGCGGTGTACGGGATGAGGCCGCCGTGGAGCGCCATTCCGCCGGCTATAGCGCCCATGGCGTGCTCGCGGACGCCGAAGTGCATATTGTGCGGGGCGCGCCCGGAGCCGCCCACGTCCAGGTGCTCCTTCAGAAGCGTTCTGGTGGAGGGAGCAAGGTCGGCGGAGCCCCCAATGAGCGCGTGCACGCGCCTGGCGATGGCGTTCATCACGCGGTTCCCTGCGTCGCGCGTGGCGACGGGCTTGTCGTCGGCGTCGAAGAGGGCGGGCAGGTCATCGGCCCAGCCGTCGGACAGGCCGCCTGCGAGGTCGATTTCGAGTTGCGCGGCCTCCGCGGGGTACGCGGCGCGGTAGTTTTCGTAGCGCCGGGTCCAGTCGGCCTGGGCTGCGGCGCCGCGGTCGAGCGCAAGCCTCATGTGGCCAATCACTTCCTGCGGAACGACGAAGGGCTCGTGCACCCAGCCGAGTTGCTTGCGGGTGAGGACCACCTCATCGGCGCCGAGGGGTTCGCCGTGAACTCCGCCGGTGTTGGCCTTGTTCGGGCTTCCGTAGCCGATGGTGGTGACGGCGACGATGAGGCTGGGCCGTTCGAGTTCGTCACGGGCTTCGCGGAGCGCGGCGTCGACGGCGGATATGTCCATGCCATCGATGGGGCCGACGACGTGCCAGTTGTAGGCCCGGAAGCGGGCGGCGACGTCCTCGGTGAACGTGATGTCGGTGTCGCCCTCGATGGAGATGTTGTTGTCGTCGTAGAGGTAGATGATCTTGCCGAGCCCGAGCGTGCCGGCCAAGGAGGCCGCCTCGGAGGCGACGCCCTCCATGAGGTCGCCGTCGGAAACGATGCCGTAGACGCGGTGGTCGATGATGTTGTGTCCGGGCCGGTTGTAGTGCTCGGCGAGGAGTTTCTCCGCGACGGCCATGCCGACGCCGTGGGCGAACCCCTGGCCGAGCGGGCCGGTGGTCACCTCGGCGCCGGGGGTGAGGCCGAACTCGGGGTGACCGGGGGTCTTGCTCTCCCACTGCCGGAACTCCCTGATGTCGTCGAGGGAGAGTTCATAGCCTGTCAGGTGGAGGAGCGAGTAGAGGAGCATCGAGGCGTGGCCGGCGGACAGCACGAAGCGGTCGCGGTCGGGCCAGGAGGAGTCGGCAGGGTTGTGCTTGAGGAACCTGTCCCACAGCGTGTAGGCCATCGGGGCGGCGCCCATCGGAGCGCCGGGGTGGCCGCTGTTGGCCTTCTGGACCGCGTCGATTGCCAGGAATCGGACCGCATTGATGGCGAGTTCGTCGATGCCGGCGCCGGAAGCCTGAGTGGTCATGCCGCCTCCTATCGGGTTCGGGGCGATTCTACCGCAGCGGCAGCCGAAATGTGCGCACGAACCACCCGGCTGGAGGCGGCGCCGGAGGTTGTAATGCCGGAATCATGCTATTATCATGATGCTAGCAGCCAATCAGCAAGATGTAGTCATGAAGGAGGCGCCGCCATGGCGAACTTGCAGGTCAAGAACATACCGGACGAATTGTACGAGAGCCTGCGCGCCTACGCCCGCGAGAACAACTGCACCATAAGCGCCGCCGTCGTGTCGGCCGTCGAGGCCAAAGTGGCTATGGCCAGGTTCAGCAGGCGCCTGGCGGAACGCCCGGCGACCTACCTGCCGTACGCGGCGGCTGACATCCTCGCCGAAGAGCGCGCTGAGCGCGAAAGAGAAACCGAATGAACAGCAACACCGAAAACACCAAGGCGGCCATGGCCAACTTCAGCAGGAGGTTGGCCATGAGGCCGGCCACCGTCTTGACCAAGTCCGCGGCCGACACGTTGATGGAGGAAAGAGCCACGCGCGAAGGCGGGGTAGAGTGAACCGCTACGTCGTGGACGCCTCGGTCGCGGTAGAGTACCTGCTGCGCACCGAATTGGGGCAGACCGCCGCGGAACTGCTGGCCGACGCCGAACTGGTCGCGCCGGAACTGGTGGACACCGAGACCTTCTCGGTGCTGCGGAAGATATGGCTCCGCGGTCATATTGACGAGGGGCAGTTCAGGATGGCCGTGGAGGACCTGGCGGACTGGCCGCTGCGGCGGGTCCCGCACCGGATCCTGCTGAACCTCGCCTGGCGGTTCCGCCACAACGTGAGCGGCTACGACGCCTTCTACGTCGCCCTGGCGGACGCGTACAGCTTCCCGTTGCTGACCGCCGACGGCCCGCTGGCGCGGGCCAGCGGGCTGGGCGTGGTGGTGCAGAACATGCGCCTCGCCTAACCGGAGTCGGCGTTCGACGGCGGCGAGGAGCGGTGTGAACGCATCCAGAACACAGGCAGCGCAGCCGCAACGCACAGAACCAGACCGGCGCGGAAGAACGCGCGGAACACCTCGAACGACGCGTTCGTGATGCCGGCCTCGTAGGCGGCAAGCCGAGCCTCGAACGCCGAGGCGGACTCGCCCGGGGCGGCGACGGGGAACACCAGTTCGCCGGCGAGGCCCTGGAAGTGGCCCATGCCCCACGCCGAGAGGGCGGCGAGACCGAGGGTCATGCCGAAGAGACGCGCTACCGTGATCCACGCCGCGGCTGTCGCGCGGTAGTCGTCGCTCGCTGCATCGACGGCGGCGACGACAAGCGGCGCGATGACCAGTCCGAACCCGAGCCCCCCGAGCGCCAAGTGCAGCGACATCCGGGGGTCGGCGATGGTCTCGTCCCACGTCGACATCAGGGCGAAGCCTGCGGTCGCCATAGCGAGCCCAGCCAGCGTCGGGGCGCGCACCCCGACCCAGCGCGCCGCGTAACCGCCCAGCACCGCGCCAACCGGAATTGCGCCGGTGAAGCGCATCAGCCGCAGTCCTCCCTCCAGCGCGGGTTCGCCCAGCACGGTGTCGGTCATCAGCGGAACGGTCACGAGCACCAGAACCAGCGCTCCGCCCACGAGCAGCTGCGAGCTCATCGCCGCGGCGAAGCTCTTCACCGCGAACAACGCTTTGCTGACGATCGGCGCCGCCGCCTTCCGCTCGACATAGAACAGGGCGACCAGCAGAGCGACGCCCGCGCCCACGAGCAGGTACGGCGCAACGGAGCCGGCGTCGAACAGCGAACGCTGGGCCAGTCCGACCGTGACCAGCGTGAGCCCGCCCGCGAGCAGCAGTCCGCCCGCGACGTCAAGCCGCGCCCTAGCCCGCGCCGCCTCCGCGACGGCGAAGAAGGCCACCGCAAGGACGGCGACCACGGGCAGGTTCGTCCAGAAGACCCAGCGCCAGCCGAGCCACTCCACGATAGCGCCGCCGTACAAAGGGCCCATCACGCCGCCCGCTTCCGCAGCGGCGCCGATGATGCCGAACACTATCGGCCTGCGCGCGACGGGCAAGCCCTCGCCGGCGAGGGCGATGGCCGCCGGCACGAGCGCCCCGCCCCCCACCGCCTGCACGACGCGCGCGGCCACCAGCCAGACCAGACCGGGGGAAAGCGCGACCAGCACCGAGCCGGCGCCGAACAGCAGCATGGCGCCCAGGTACAGCCGGCGGTAGCCGTAGATGTCCCCTGCCCGCGCGAGCAGCGGCATCGCCACCGTGAAGCCCAGAAGATATGCGGTGACCACCCACGCAAGATCGTCGATGCGGTCGATGGAGACGCCGAGGTCGACCATGATCGCGGGAAGCGCGGTCACAACCGACGTTTGGTCGAGGGACGCGAGGAACACCCCGGCGCAGACCACCGCCAGCACGCCGCCGGGCGAGAGACGCCGGGTTGGCTGAACGACCGTCCTCATGGGTCATTCCAGAGCGGGCGGCTCAATCGTAAGCGGCTTGTCGAACTCCGACAGCTCCAGGTAGCGCGTCATGGAAGGCGGGTCGGCGTCGAACAAGACGCCGGTCATATCGACCCGGCGCACGAGGAAGTCCCCGCGCCCGACCCGTACCTCCAGGTCGAGGATATTGCCCGCGGGCGCGGAGGGGACCAGCCCCGCGAGCGCGGAGGCGTCGACGGCGCCGAGAAGCAGCAAGGTTTCGCCGCCTCCCTCCTCGCCCCCGGAGAGCGCCGGTTGGTCGATGGCGGCGATAGCGTCGGCGATAGCGTCGTTGACGCCGGCGAAGCTGATGAGCAGCGTCCCAGGGGCGAGCGTCTGCCAGCGGTTGCTGATGCGGTCCTTGAGGTAGGTGTCGCCGCCGTGCTGCACGATGTCGAACTCGAGGGTGATGCCGCCGAACTGCTCCGCGACGGCGGTGGCGAGGAACACCGCACGGTCGGGGAAAAGCCCGTCGCCCTCGGCCTTTGTGAGCACGCCGAAGCCGAGGTCGGTCCCCCCTTCCTCGTGGCCCACCACGAAGTGGGCTGAGGAGAGGTCGCGCATCGCGGCGGCGGCTCGGTCGCGGACCTGCTCGGCAGTGAGTTCCGGCGTGGGGGTCGGCTGTTCGGCGCCGCAAGCCGCCAGGAGCGCCGAAAGGCCGGCCAGGAGCGCGAGAATCGCGGCGCGCGCTCGCGCCGGACCTCTCCCCTCGCGCTTCGCGCCCGACCCTCCCCACCCCTGTGGGGAGGATGGGATGGATTCCCGCCTGCGCGGGAACGACGGAACGAGCGTAGGAATGATGGCCGGACTCCTGTGGGGAGAGTGGGGTGGACTCCCGTCTGTGCGGGGGCGCGGGATGATGGCCGGAGGATTCCTCAAAGGCCTCGTCAGGCCGGGCTGTCGCCGCCGTCGGGCGCGGCGCCCCTGCCCTGCCGCAAGAACGGCTCGAGCATGGAGGTGAACTCCATCGGGAAAATCCACTTGGTGGATGGGCTGCCCCCGATGTCCTTGAGCGTGTCGAAGTACTGGAGGCTCATCGTGCGGGGGTCGGCCTGCATCGCGACCTCGTTGATCCGCTGCATGCCCACGCTGAAGCCCTCCGCGCGGAGGATGGCCGCCTCGCGGTCGCCCTGGGCCTCGAGAATCGCCGCCTGCTTGGAGCCTTCGGCGCGCAGCACAGCGGCCTGCCGCTCGCCTTCGGCGCGATTGATCTCCGCATCGCGCTCGCCTTCCGCTTCGGTGACGGCGGCCCTGCGGGTGCGCTCGGCGGACAGCTGGCGGTTCATCGCGTCCTGCACGTCGCGCGGAGGCTCGACCTCTTTGATCTCGACGCGGGTCACCTTCACACCCCAGTTGACGGTGACCTCATCCAGCTTCACCTGGAGCTGGGAGTTTATGCGCTCTCGCTTGGAGAGCACGTCGTCTAGGTCCATCTCGCCGACGACCGCACGGAGCGTCGTCATCGAGAGCGCCTGCGCCGCCGCTCCGAAGTCGCTCACGTTCAGGATCGTGTCCTGCGGCCTGTCTTCGATGACGCGCATGTAGACGAAGAAGTCGATGTCGATCGGCGCGTTGTCCCGCGTGATGCTCGTCTGCCGAGGGATCGGCACGGGTATCTCCCGCAGGTCCGCGGTGCTCGAGCCGTTGTTGATGAACGGCCACAGCCATCGGATGCCGGGCCCGCGCGTGCCGGTGTACGAACCGAACGTGAACACCACGAGCCTCTGATACTGTTTGATGACGTTCAAACCCCAGTTAGCCATGCGCTTACTCCTCCCGCGTCTCCTCTGTCTGCGTTGTCTCCGTTCGTTCCACTTCCAGCAGGGGGCCGCGCTCCGTCCGCACGACAACGGACGTTCCCCGCGCGATGTGCGATCCGTCCACCGCGCGGGCATTCCACGTTTCGCCGCGGACGCGCACTTTCCCTTCCGGCGCAAGCGCCGCCGACACCATACCAGTCATGCCGACCAGGATGGGATCCGGCACAGGTTGTCCCCGCTGTGCGCGGCGGGCGCGCCCCACCTCCCGCGCGAGGAGCAGTACGCCGACGCCCATCACGCCTGCGACCGGCGCGATGGCCCACGGACTCACGCTGATGTCCGGCAACACGGGCGACGGCGTGCCGAAGTGCGAGAAGAGCAGGACGCCGCCGAGCACGATGCTCGCGACGCCCAGCGCTCCGAACAAGCCGAACCCGTCCACGTTGAACTCGATGCTGAAGAGCACGAAAGCGAGGAGGATCAGCGCGGCGCCCGCCCAGTTCCCCGGCAGACTGCCCAGCGCCGCCAGTCCCAGCACGAGAGCGACAAGCCCCGCCACGCCGGGGAAGATGAGCCCCGGGTTCCAGAACTCGACGAACAATCCCAGCCCGCCGAGCGAGATGAGCAGGAATGCAACATTCGGGTCGGCGATGTAGGAGAGGATGCGGTCGAACAGTCCCATGCGGATGTTCCGCACCGGCGCGTCCGCCGTGTGCAGCGTCACGCTGCGCTCCCCGTCCGCCGTGATGATGACGACCGCGCGCCCGTCCACCTGCTTCAGCAGGTCGTTGACGCTGACCGCGATGACGTCCACAACTCCCAGCTCCAGCGCCTCTTCGGCGGTGTAGGACTTCGCCTCCAGCACCGTCGCCTCCAGCGGCTCGGACGGTCTGCCGCGCGTTTCGGCGATAGCCCGTATCTGCGCAGCCGTGTCCTCGAACACCCTGTCCTTGATCGTCTCGTCCAGGTCCTCGCCCTGCCCGCCGACGGGGCTCGCAGCGCCGATGTTGGTCCCGGGCGCCATCGCCGCGACGTGCGCGGCCGCCGTGATGAACGTTCCCGCGGAGGCGGCGTGCGCCCCCTGCGGCGAGACGTAGACGACAACGGGGACAGGAGCTGAGAGGAGGGCCTCCGTGATGTCCCGGGTCGCGCTGAGCAATCCGCCCGGCGTGTCCAGCGTGATGACGACGGCCTCGGCGCCGCTGCGATCGGCCTCTTCGAGCGCCCGCGTGATGTAGCGCTCCGTGATGGGGCTGATAATCCCATTCACTTCAACGACGTGCGCCTCGCGCGGCTGCTGGACCTGGGCCAACGCGGCGCCGGCCATGCCGGCGGCGATGAGCAGCGCGCTTGCCGCGAGCCACACGGCGTGAAAGGCGGCCCACGCGCGGGGCGCGGGCGCGCGACGGGCGGAAGTCCACATGGGACTAGGATACTTTATGCGGGACATCCGTCCCTTCGGGCATCTCCCCCACGGGGGAGGACAAGGACACGCGCTTGCGCGCGTAAACCCTCACCCCAACCCTCCCCCGACTTCGGGGGAGGGGGCCAATCCGCCCTCTCTGCCCTTCGGGCATCTCCCCCACGGGGGGAGATGAGGGGCGAGGTTCCTGCTTCCGCAGGAACGACGGAGGGGCGACCCTCTCCTTGGTCCTCGCCCACTGGGGGCCTCTCCCCGCCGCTTCGCGCTCGACCCTCCCCACTCCTGCGGGGAGGGTGGGATGGATTCCCGCCTGCGCGGGAATGACGGAGGGGGCGCTACGCGCGCCGCCCTCTCCCCACGGGGGTCTACCGCCGCCTATCAGTCGTTGAAGTAGAGCGTGTCGGGGTTGTCGACGAGGATCCGGCGGCGGACGTCCGGGTCGGGGGCGTAGAGGCCGAAGAGGTCGACGAGATGCCCGTCGTTCGGCATATGGCGGACGTTCGGGTGCGGGAAGTCGGTGCCCCAGAGCACCCGGTCGGGCGCGGCGGCGATGAGCGCCTGCGCGAACGGGACGGCGTCAGTGAAGGGCGGGCCGTCGCTGGAGACGCGTTCGCCGCCGCAGACCTTCACCCACGCCTTCTCGTTGTCCATGAGGCCGAGGAGCTGCGTGAACGCCGGTTGCTCCAGGCCCTCGCTCGCCTTGACGCGGCCCATGTGGTCGATGACGAACGGGATGGGCAGGCCGAGCAGCAGCGGCGACAGCTCCACGATGTCCTCGGCGTCGAGGTGAACGACGAGATGCCAGGCCATCGACGCGATGCGGTCGGCCATGCGCCGGACGTCGTCAGGGTCGGGGACGCTTTCGAGGTGGCGGACGAAGTTGAAGCGGACGGCGCGGATGCCGCCGTCGTGGTAACGGGCGAGCTCGGCGTCGGAGATGTCGGGCGACACGATGGACGTGCCGCGGTAGCGTCCGCCGGACGCTGCGATGGCGTCGAGCGTGGCGTCCATGTAGACGCCGTGGCAACTGGCGTGGACGATGACCGCTCTCTCAATGCCGAGGTGCGCGTGGAGCGCGGCGAGAGTCTCCTTGGAAGCGTCGGGCGGGGTGTAGGAGCGGTCGGGGTGATAGGGGAAGACGTCGCCGGGGCCAAAGATGTGGCAATGGGCGTCGCAGGCGTTGGGGGGCAGTTCGAGGTCGGGCTTCTTGGGGTTGGGGTCGGGGCCGGGGATGGTGCGGATCTCGCGCTCGGTCATTACGCCCTGGCCTCCGCGAGGGCGCGGTCGCCTTCCCAAACGCCGGCGGGAACGAACACGGAGCCCTCCATTATCTTGCGGGCGGTGCGGAGCATCGCGGCGCGCTCGATGACGGGGTCGGCCTCCGTGCCGCCGAGTTCCAGTTCGACGCCGTAGTCGCCCGTGGGGTGCTCGAGCATCAGCATCTTTCGCTTGCCCTCGGGGCGAACGGCGAGATCGTAGGCGGTCGTTCCGGGGAAGATGGCTGCGGTGGCGACGGTGAGGGCGGCGAGGACGCCGATGGAGGCGTGGGCGACCTTGGGAATGTACGAGCGGGTGCAGAGCGCGCCTCCGGCGGCCGGGGGCGCGAGCAGGAACATCTTGGGGACGACGTTATCGGTAACGTCGCCGAGGTTCATCAGGTGGCCGGCCTTCAGGCGGATGCTCTCGATGCGGGCCTTGAGTTCGTCGTCGGCGTTGAGGGCGTCGCGCGTCTCGTAGCCGGTGCGTCCGAGGTCTGCCGCGCGCATGGCGACGACCGGCATGCCGTTGTCCATCAGGGAGCACTCGACGCCGTCGATGACGTCGATGCGGTTTCCGGTTGGGAAGAGAGCGCCGCAGAACGATCCGGCGGTGTCCTCGACGTCGATCATGATTGGCGCGGAGGTCCCGGGGACGCCGTCGATGCGGGCGTCGCCCTGGTACTCGACCTTGCCGCCGGGGGTCATGATGCGGGCGATGGCCCTGTCGCCGGAGTTCACCATGTGGATGCGCACGACGGTCTCGCCGTCCCCGGCGGGGAGGAGTCCGTGCTCGATGGCGAAGGGGCCAATGCCTGCGAGCATATTGCCGCAGTTGGGGCTGACGTCGACGACGGCCTCGTTGACGACGACCTGGGCGAACAGGTAGTCGACGTCGCAGTCTTCGCGTGTTGGCGGGCCGACGATGGCGACCTTGCTGGTGAGGGGGTCTGCGCCGCCGAGGCCGTCTATCTGGCGGTCGTCGGGCGAGCCCATGACGGCGAGCAGCACCTTATCGCGCGTGTCAGGGTCGGCGGGGAGGTCAGACGCGAGGAAGTAGGGCCCGCGCGAGGTCCCGCCTCGCATGAACACGCATGGTATGGACGTTTGCATTGGGGAGCCTCCTGCTGCCGTACTACATTATCTCGTCCGCGCGGGAACGCGTACATGATGAGTCTGGCCCTACCAGTGGCCACAAGTTGACTTGGGTTGTCCGCACATGCATATGGTCTGGCTGCCTCGGCCATGCGAAGACATCCCCACCCCATACGCCTCCACACCGCTTGGCTCTCTATCGGCTGTTGCTTGTACTAGGGGCAGAGGATCGGGGCACGGGTAGTTATGCACCTCCGCAACCGCCAGTTCACCCTTGATCAGTGCATCCAATTTACTTGCGGAAGGCCTAATCACTAGAACCGGGACCCCGATCTGCATGTAGGCCTCGCTGGGCCTGTGGGTTACGACAATCTCCACCAGCGTAAGGGGGTCTGGTACTCCCAGAAGCGCTATGTCCGCACGAATTTTCTTCTCTGACCACCAGTATTCGCAGACGGCCTTGATGAACTTCTTCTTGGCTAGCAGGTCTCGTCTGTGAGGTCTATAGCACTCCTGACAGTTCCATTGGACAGGTAGGGGTTGTCCACTCTCGATAGCGTCGGCGATGCGCTGGCGCAGCATCAGCTTGGCTGTCTCGTGAAGTTGTCTATCAGGGTCGCACCGCTCTCCTATGTGCGCAAAGTGATGCTCCCTGATGTTCCCCTGCTTAGCAAGCAAGGGTTTATTGCATGACGGACAGCGACAACCACATTCTTTGCCACGAGGCACACTGTCGACTTGAACCATGCGCCCATGGGCATTGAGGGCGTATGGCAGCAGCAGCCCGTCCACAGCTATCGAGCCTAGACGCGGCTTTGGAGGGAGTGGTACTGGAACTTCTGGCGAGCGGCGTCGAGGCGGCTGCCCTGCATGATCTCGTTGCGGATGCGCTCTTCGGCGGCGTCGATCTCCTGGGCGGCCTTGAGCACGGCTTCCTCGTGCTCCTGGGCTATGACGAGCACGCCGTCGCCGTCGCCGAGGAGGAGGTCGCCGGGAAGGACGCGCACCTCGCCGAGGGAGACGGGCTCCTGGTAGGCGTCGGCGCGGACGCGGTCCTTGCCGGTTCGCATGTAGGTTCCGCGCGAGAAGATGGGGTAGTTGAGCTTGAGGGCGCGGTTGGAGTCGCGGCAGACGCCGTGAATGACGGTGCCGCCGAGGTTGTTGCGGTCGGCCATGATGGTGAGGATGTCGCCCCAGACGGTGGCGTCGAGCCTGCCGCCGTTGTCGATGACGACGACGTGGCCGGACGCGACCTCGTCGATGTAGTCGCCGACGCTCTCGCCCTTGTGTCCGGCGGTCATGGGTTCGTTGCGGACGGTGTGGGCGCGTCCGCAGAGGGTGAATTCGCGGTCGACGGGCTTGATGCCGAGGCACTGGCCGATGAGTCCGAGGCGGTCCATTGCGTCGCTCACGGGGGTCGTGCCGAGCTTGGCGAACGCCTGCACAACGGGGTCGTTGGGGTCGAGATAGCCTGCCATAAGTCTCCTGCTCTTGGGTGCGTATTCGGCCTTCGAGGGCCGCGTGCTAGGGTGCACGACGGCGCGGCGCCGCGTCAAGCGCGGCCCTCTGCCCGGCCCTCCCTGCCCCTTCGGGGCATCTCCCCCTCAGGGGGAGACTGGATTCCTGCCTACGCGGGAAAGACGGAGGAGAGGGCGGTTTGGATGAGAGCAGGGGCGTCGGTATGCCACGCGATGCGTTGGTCGCTCGGCCTGAACCAGGCGCCCTGGGCGCGGGCGAGCCGGTGGGTCGCGTATTTCGCGCGTTCGACGGCCTCGTCGAGCGAGAGTTCCCCGGCGAGATGCGCCGCCAGTTCGCGGTAGCCGGCGGCGGAGAACGACGGCAGCGCGGGGGAGTACCCGGCGTCGAGTAGCGCGCGCACTTCGTCGAGCCACCCCTGCGCGAGCATGTCGCCGACGCGGGCGTCGATGCGCCGGTGGAGTTCCACCCGCGAGGGCGGACGCAGCCCGAGCACGACGGGCGCGAAGTCCGGCGGCGTCTTGCGACGCTGCCGTGAGAACGGCTTGCCGGTGGCCTCGTAGACCTCGATGGCGCGGGCGACGCGCCGCACGTTGCGGGGGTCGATGGCGTCCGCCGCGCCGGGGTCGATGGCGCGGAGGCGCGCGTGGAGCGCGTCCGGCCCCTCGCGCTCGGCAAGCGCCTCCAGCTCCCGCCGGAGGGCGTCGTTGGGCGGCGCCGTGGGCGGACGCCAGCCCTCGGCGAGGGCCCACACGTACTGTCCCGATCCCCCCACGACCACCGGCGTCTTCCCGCGCGACCCGATGTCTTCGATGGCGGCGCGGGCAAGTTCGAGGAACGCGGCCAAGCTGAACGGCTCGTCGGGCCCGGCGACGTCGATAACGTGGTGGGGAACCGCGGCCTGTTCGGCGGCAGTGGGCTTGGCGGCGCCTATGGAGAGTCCCCGGTACACCTGGCGGCTGTCGGCGTTGACGACCTCGACGGGCGCGCGCCGCGCAAGTTCGAGGGCCGCGGCGGTCTTGCCGCTCGCGGTCGGGCCGACCAGGAAGAGGACTTGGCGGGGAGTTTCCACTGACCGCGCCGCCCGCGCTGTGCGCGCCCTACCCGTTCGCGCTCCGGGCGGCGAACGCCCGGACGATGGCCGCGAAGTCGGCGGCGACGAGGCTGGCGCCGCCCACGAGCGCGCCGTCGACGTTCGGTTGCGCGGCGAGTTCATCGGCGTTGGCGGGGGTAACGCTGCCGCCGTAGAGGACCCGCACGGCTTCGGCGGACTCGGCGCCCGCGACGCGCTCGACGACGCCGCGCACGGCGGCGATCATCTCCTGCGCAGTGTCGGCGGTCGCCGCTCGTCCCGTCCCTATCGCCCACACCGGCTCGTAGGCGACGACGAGCCCGGCGACGTCGCCCGCCTCCACGCCCTCCAGTCCGCCGCGAAGCTGGGCCTCGACTACGGCCTCCGCCTTGCCCGCCTCGCGCTCGTCGAGCGTCTCGCCGACGCAGAGGATGGGCGTTAGACCGGCGCCGAGCGCGGCCTTCACCTTGGCGTTGATGAATGCGTCGTCCTCCCCGAACAGCTTGCGGCGTTCCGAGTGGCCGATGACCACGCGGGCGCAGAGTCCGCCGAGCATCGAGGCCGCGACCTCGCCGGTGAAGGCGCCCTTCGGCTCCGGGTGCATATTCTGGGCCGCGACGCCGACTCCCGTTCCCCACAGGGCGCGGTCAACCTCCGCGAGCGCGACGAACGGCGGGCAGACCACGATCTCCGCGCCAGCGACGCCCTTGACGGCGGCGGCGACGTCGAACGCCAGTTGCGCCGCGTCGGCGACGGTGGCGGGGTTCATCTTCCAGTTGCCGGCTACGAGGGGCGTCCGCATAAGGGCGTGTGCTCCGTGAGGGTTACTTGTCGTTGAGGGCGGCGACGCCGGGGAGTTCTGTTCCTTCGAGGAATTCGAGCGAGGCTCCGCCGCCAGTCGATACGTGGGACATCCTGTCCGCGAGGCCGAGCGCGCCAACGGCCTCAGCAGTCGAGCCGCCGCCTATGACGGTTACGGCGGCGCTTTCGGCGAGCGCGGCGGCGATCTCGCGCGTTCCCCGGTCGAACGGGGGGACTTCGAACACGCCCATTGGGCCGTTCCAGACGACGGATCCCATAGCCGAGAGCCGACGCGCGTAGTCGGCGGCGGTCGCGGGGCCGACGTCCAGCATCATCATGCCGGGAGGCGACTGGTCCGCCGGAACGACCGCGGTCTCGACGCCCGGCTCAATCTTCTCCGCGACAACGACGTCGGACGGCAGGTTGACGGTCGTGCCTGCCTCTTTGGCCCTCGCGAGCGTCTCGGCGCAGAAGCCGACGAGGTCTTGTTCGAGCAGCGAGGCGCCTGTCTCGCAGCCCTGGGCCTTGAGGAACGTGGCGGCCATGCCGCCGCCGACGAACAGCTCGTCGGCGTGGCCGATAAGCCGGTCGAGCACCTTGAGCTTGTCGCTCACCTTGGCGCCGCCCAGCAGCGCGGCGAGGGGCCTCTTGGGGTCGTGGAGGACGCCGCCGAGGAACGTAACCTCCTTCTCCATGAGCAGCCCGGCTACGGCGGGCAGGACGTGCGCGACGCCCTCGGTCGAGGCGTGAGCCCGGTGGGCCGTGCCGAACGCGTCGTTCACGTAGACGTCGGCAAGGGCGGCCAGCGCGGCTGCGAACTCCGGATCGTTCGCCTCCTCGCCGGGCCAGAAGCGCACGTTTTCGAGGAGCAGCACGCCGCCGGGAGCAAGCGCGGCGGCGGCGTTCCGCGCTGCATCGCCCGGCGCGTCGTGGACGTGGGCGGCGGGAGCGCCGAGCAGTTCAGAGAGGCGTTCGGCGACGGGACCAAGCTCGAACTCGGCGGCCGGCTTGCCGCCGGGACGTCCGAGGTGGGTGCAGAGCACGACGGAGGCGCCGGACTCGCGCAGATGGGCAATGGTGGGGAGCGCCTCGCGGATGCGGATATCGTCGGAAATGCGGGTTGTCCCGCGCTCGAAGGGGACGTTGAAGTCGACGCGGACGAGGGCGCGCTTGCCGCTCCAGTCCACGTCGCGAACGGTCATCTTGGTCATGGCATGGTCACCAGCGAGTCGATGATCGTCTCCCAGCGACTGAGCGCGCCGGAGTCGGGGCCGGCGGTTTTCAGCGCGTCCAGCGTTTCGGCGCGCGCGGCTTCCACGGCTTGCGCGGTCTTCTCGCGCGCGCCGGCGGCGTCGAGCACGGCGCGGATGGCGTCGAGGTCGCCGGGCTCGATGACGCGCTTGAAGTAGTAGGCGCCGAGCTCCCGCTTCTGGGCGAGGCTGCCTCCCGCAAGCGCGGCGACGACGGGGTAGAGCTTGCTCTTGCTGAGCGCGCGTCCGGCGTCGTCCCCACCGCCGGGTTCGCCGCCCCAGAAGACGCGGGCCTCGGCGGCGACGAGGGCGCCCGCGCCGAGGGCGACTCCGGCGTCGCGCCACGCTGCGACCGCCGAGTCGTTAGCGCCGGCGCAGAGGGCGCCGAGAGCGAGCGCGCCGCCGAACAGGGCGCCGTGCTTGCCGCGGGCGAGACGTTGGTGCTGGGACTCGACGACATCGACGCGCTCCTGCAGTTGCAGGTCGAGGTGCTGGCCCTCGTAGTAGCTCAGTGCGGCGGCGTCGAGGACCGCGGTGGCAGCGAGGGCCGCGTCCGCGCCGAGCGAGTCCTGCGCGCGCATCAGCGTCAGGAGCGCAAGCGCGTGCAATCCGTCGCCGACGTTGATGGCCTGCGCCGGCCCCCACGTCCACCACACGGCGTCCCGCCCGTCCCGCCGCTGCGTCGCCGTCTGCATGTCCTCGTGGACGCGGGTGGACTCGCGGAAGAGTTCGATGGCGGCCGCGGCGGGCGCGGCGGCGGCGCCGCCGGAGAGCGCGTCGCACGCCTCGATGCAGAGACTGCCGAGCAGGCGCGGGCGCTCGGCGGCGCGAGCCTCGCCCATCTCGTCGACCCATCCGAGTTGATGACGCATCATGCCGTAGAGCGGCAGGTTGGGGTCGGCGGGCAACTCGAGGCTCGCCCGAAGGGCCTGCTCGATGACCGGCGCGCGGGCGGCGAGGATGTCGGCGAGGAGCGGCTGGGACATAGGGGCTAGGCTCCGGCAGGCGCGGGGTCCGGCCCGGCCACGGGGCAGACGCTCCGCAGCTGCTCGAGAGTGAGCGCGCCGAGGCGGAGCACTCTGGGCGGGTTCACGGTGGCGTCGACGATGGTGGAGGGTACGGAGCGGGGGCTTGGGCCGCCGTCGAGGATGAGGCTGAGCCGGTTGCCGAGTTGACGCTGCACCTCGTCGGCGGAGGTGGGCTCCGGGCCGTTGTGACGGTTGGCGCTGGTTCCGGTGATGGGTGCGCCAAGGGCCTGGATGAGCGCCTGGGGGCACGGATGGTCGGGCAAGCGGACGGCGATGGTGTCGCCGCCACCCGCGACGAGCGCCGGCATATCGCGCCGCCGCGCCGTTACAAGGGTGAGGGCGCCGGGCCAGAACGCCTTGGCGAGCGCGAACGCCTCGTCGCTCACCTCGGAAGCGACCTCATGGAGCTGGGACTCGGAGGCGATGAGGACGGGCACGCCCTGGTCGCGACTGCGTCCCTTGATGACGAACAGGGAGGAGACGGCGGCGTAGTTGAACACCGCGGCGCCAAGCCCGTAGACGGTGTCGGTGGGATAGGCGACGACGCCGCTCTCGCGCAGCAGAATGGAGGCGACGGAGCGATTGTTGGGGTTGTCGATCACTCGAGGCATGGCGAGCCGCTCCCGGCGGCGGCTCAAGTATACGCGAGCCGGGGCTACCTGATGCGCTCGATACCGGGGCAGGCGTCGAAGCCGCTGTCGAAGCTCAGTATGCGGTTGGCTCCAGCCTTCCGCATTACCGCCACGTGCAGCGCATCTCGGGCAGAAATGCCGTCCACTGCGCGGATCAACTCCCTGGCCGAGCGCACTTCGGCCATTCCGAAGGGCAGCACTTCTGTGACCAGTCTGTCCAGACTCTGAAATGCGTAGTCGATGGCGTCCTGCCGTCGTATAGCCGTGTACCGGTGGAGAATTTCCTGGTAGACCTCGACGTCCGTGATGAACCGCTCGCCGTCTCGTGCTAACTGCCCCAACACGGCCACGGCGCGGTCCTTGTTCGGATGATCGGCCCCCACCAGGTACATAGGGACGTTGGAGTCGAGAAATATCACGGGAACTGCTGACCCGCTTCTATCTCTTTGAGCATCACGTCGATGTCGGCTGTCGGAAACGAGTGCCGGGCCGCCTCTGCTATGGCGCGCAGCTTCGCCTCAACGTTGTCATCGCCGTCGCTCTTGGCCTTGCGAAGCGCCTGTCTGACCCATTCGGCCAAGGTCATTCGCTGCCTGCGGGCAACGCCCTGGATCTCCTCGTACTCCTCTTCATCCAAGAGGACTTGCAGGCGTTTAGTCATCGTGTGAAGTCTATTTGACTCATGCATGAGTAGTCAAGAAGGCGCCGCCAGCACCGGCGCCATCCCGTCCCAAGCAGCCCGCCCGCGTTGACCCGGCCCCGCGGCGGATGCTACGTTGTCCGCAGCCCCCCAACCGCGAGCGAGACAGGAATGACCGACGACAATTCACCCGTCCCTCCCGCCGAGTCGCACCGGGTTGCGACGAGCGGGGACGTCGAAGTCTCGACGTACCTGGAGATTGCGCAAGAGCGGGAGGGCGCGCACGGCCCAGGCGTCGCCGACCGAAGCCCGGAGCGGCCCGGCGCGGAGGCCATCGCGGTCGTCGATTTCGGCTCGCAGTACAGCCGGCTCATCGCCCGGCGCGTCCGCGAGCAGAACGTCTACTGCGTGCTCGTCCCGCCCGACGCTTCGCGCGAGGCGGTCGCGGGGCTCGACCTGAAGGGCATCATCCTCTCCGGCGGGCCGGCGTCGGTGTACGAGGAAGGGGCGCCGCTCGCGCAGCCGTGGATATTCGACGCCGGCGTGCCGGTGCTAGGCATCTGCTACGGCATGCAGCTCGTCGCGCACCAACTCGGCGGAACCGTCGCCCGGGCGGCGCAACGCGAGTACGGCTTCGCCGTGATCCACCGCAACGACCCGAGCGTGCTGTTCGAGGGACTGGACGATGAGAGCCCAGTGTGGATGAGCCACGGCGACCGGATAGACGCGCTGCCGCCGGGCTTCCGCGCCGTCGCCTACAGCGAGAACTCGCCGATAGCGGCGATGGCGAACGACGCGGGCGTGTACGGCATCCAGTTTCACCCGGAAGTGGCGCACACGCCGCAGGGCGCGCGCGTGCTCCGCAACTTCGTCTACCGCGCGTGCGGGGCGTCCGGATCGTGGACGCCGGGCAACTTCGTCGCCGACAGCATCCAGCGCATCCGCGAGCAGGTGAGCGACGGCCGCGTCATATGCGCGCTCTCCGGCGGGGTGGACTCCGCCGTAACGGCGAAACTCGTGCACGAGGCGATAGGCGACCAGCTGACGTGCATCTTCGTGAACAACGGGCTGCTGCGCAGGGAGGAGCCGGAGCGGGTGCGCGCCGTGTTCGAGCGCAACATTGGGCTCAACCTCGTGTACGTCGACGCCGCCGAGCGCTTCCTCACCGCGCTCGCGGGAGTCGTCGACCCTGAGCAGAAGCGGAAGGCGATCGGCGCGGAGTTCATCAACGTGTTCGAGGAGCAGGCCGGCGTTCTCGGCACGGTCGACTTCCTGGCGCAGGGGACGCTCTACCCGGACGTCATCGAGAGCCAGACCGCGGAATCGTCCGCCGCGCACAAGATCAAGACGCACCACAACGTCGGCGGCCTTCCGGAGCGCATGAAACTGCAACTGGTGGAGCCGCTGCGCTACCTGTTCAAGGATGAGGTTCGCGAAGCGGGCGCCGAACTCGGCCTGCCTCCCGAGATCCTGAACCGCCAGCCGTTCCCCGGCCCGGGGCTCGCCATCCGTGTCATCGGCGAGGTGACCTACGAGAAACTCGAGACGCTCCGCGCCTGCGACTGGATCGTGATGGACGAGATAAAGGGCGACGGTTTGTACGACAAGCTGTGGCAGAGCTTCGCCGTGCTGACGGACACGCGCACGGTCGGCGTGATGGGCGATCAACGCACGTACCAGCACGTTGTCGCGCTACGGGCCGTCACCAGCGAAGACGCGATGACCGCGGACTGGGCGCGTCTGCCCTACGAGACGCTCGGCCGCATCTCCAACCGGATCGTCAACGAGGTCCCGAGTGTCAACCGCGTGGTGTACGACATCACGAGCAAGCCGCCGGGCACCATCGAATGGGAATGAGGGGCGTGGGGCCGCCCGCAGGCCTCTCCCCGAGCGCTCCGCGCTCGACCCTCCCCCCTCTTGTGGGGAGGGTGGGACTGCCCTCTCTGACCTTGAGGCGTTTCCCCCAGAGCGGGAGAATCACGGGCGAGGTTCCTGCTTGCGCAGGAACGACGGGTAGGCGATGAGAGTGCTCGTCATCGGTTCCGGGGGGCGGGAGCACGCCATTCTGTGGAAGCTGGCGCAGAGCCCGCGCGAGCCGGAGTTGTTCGCCGCCCCCGGCAATGCCGGAACGGGCGCCATCGCGGAGAACCTGCCGGTCGGCGTCGACGACATCGATGGTCTCGCGTCGGCGGCGCACAGGCTGGGCATCGACCTCACCGTCGTAGGGCCGGAGGGGCCCCTCGCGGCCGGTCTGGTCGACCGTTTCCGAGCGGAGGAGCTGCGGGTGTTCGGCCCCACGCAGGCCGCCGCCCGCATCGAGGGGAGCAAGTCGTTCGCCAAGCAGATCATGCGCGACGCGGGCGTCCCGACCGCCGCGTTCGAGACGTTCGACGACCCCACCGCGGCCCGCGCCTACGTCCGAGCCCACGGCGCGCCCGTCGTCGTCAAGGCCGACGGCCTCGCCGCCGGCAAGGGCGTGGTGGTGGCGCAGACGGTCGACGAAGCGCTCGCCGCCGTGGACGCAGCGATGGTCGAGCGGGCGTTCGGCGACGCGGGGACGAGCGTGGTGATAGAGGACTGTCTCACCGGCCAGGAGGTGAGCGTGTTCTGCTTCTCCGACGGGGAGCGGGCAACGCCCCTGGCCGCGGCGTGCGACTACAAGCGGGCGTTCGACGGCGACCGGGGGCCGAATACCGGCGGAGTGGGCGGCTACAGTCCGCCGCCGTGGTGGGACGCGGCGCTGGAGGAGCACATCCGCGAGACGTGTATCGAACCCGTGATCCGCGAGCTTGCGGCGCAGGGGGCGCCCTTCACCGGCGTGCTGTACGGCGGGCTGATGCTCACCGAGACTGGTCCGTCGGTCATCGAGTTCAACGCGCGCCTCGGCGACCCCGAAGCGCAACTCATCCTCCCCCGGCTGCAGAACGACCTGCTCGACGTGATAGACGCGGCGCTCGACGGCGGACTCGACCGGCTCGTCATGCGGTGGTCGGAGGAGCAGACCGTATGCGTGGTGTTGGCGTCGGCGGGGTATCCGGGCGCGTACGAGACGGGAACGTTCATACCGGCGCGGGGGCTCGCCGCTGCCGCTGAGCGCGCTATCGTGTTCCACGCGGGGACCGCCATGCGCGACGGAGAAGTAATCGCGAGCGGCGGGCGGGTGTTCGCGGTTGTGGGCCGCGCCGATGGGATGGCGGAGGCCCGGCGCCGCGCCTACGAAGGGGCGGGCGCCATCGGGTTCGAGGGCAAGCAGACGCGCTCCGACATCGCGGCGTTCGCGGAGGCGTGAGCCAGGCGGCGCCTAGCCGTTGACTGTCCGCCAGCGCGGCAATACCCTTCCCTCTCCGTAGTCCGCGACCCCACCCTACCCGGAGGAGTTCACCCGTGCCTCAAGTCGGCATCATTGTTGGCAGCGCCACCGATCAGCCGGTGATGGAAGATACGAAGAAGACGCTGGATGAGCTCGGCGTCGAGTGCGAGCTCATCGTGGCCTCCGCGCACCGCAACCCCAAGAAGGTCGAGGAGTATGTGAAGAGCGCTCCCGATACCGGGGTTGAGGTGTTCATTGCGGCGGCGGGGGGCGCGGCGGCGCTGCCCGGCGTCATCGCCTCGCACACGACGCTGCCGGTCATCGGCGTGCCCATCGCATCGAGCGAACTGGGGGGCGTCGACGCGCTCTACTCCATCGTGCAGATGCCGCCGGGCATACCCGTCGCCACCGTCGCCGTTGGGGCGTGGGGAGCGCGCAACGCGGCCTTACTCGCCGCCGAGGTGCTGGGCGTCAAGTATGCTAAAATAAGGGACGCCGTCGAGCAGTACCGCGAGCGTCTCCGCCAGCGTTAGCGACGGCCCACCGCTCCTGCCCCGCATGATTATCCTTTGCGATTTTGACGACACCGCCGCCGCTCAGAACGTCGGGCAGCTGCTGCTCGAACGCTTCCAGCCGGACGGCGCGGCGCCGTGGCAGGACGTGCGGCGGCGCTACACGAACAAGGAGATATCGCTGGCCGAGTACCAGGAGATCTCGTTCCGGCGGCTGACCGCGCCGGTCGAGGAGCAGCGGCGCTTCCTGCGGGAGTCGGCGGGTCTGCGCGACGGGTTCGCCGAGCTTGCGGAGCACTGCGCGAGGCGCGGGGTGGCGCTCGGCATCGTGAGCCACGGGCTGGACTACTACGTGGAGGCCATCCTTACGGCAAACAATATCGACATTCCCTTCCACGCGGTTACGACCAGCCATGCCGACGGCGTCCCCGCCTTCAGCTACGAATTCGCCGACGACCAGTGCCAGTGGTGGCCGGGCAACTGCAAGTGCAAGGCGCTCGATGAGTACCGGCGGCAGTACGGCGGGCGGCTCGTGTACGCGGGGGACAGCGCGTCGGACGCCTGCCCCGCGCAGCGCGCCGACTTCGTGTTCGCCCGAGCGTGGCTCGCGGACTTCTGCGAGGAGCAGGGCCTGCGCTACGCCGAACTGCCGGACTTCCACGCCGTGATCGACTACGTCGACGCCTGCCTGGGAGCAACGGAAGAGGGCCGCTGATGTACTACCGCTACGAACGCGAGCGCATGAAGGCCATCTGGTCGGAGGACAACGGCTTCGACCTGTGGCTACGGGTCGAGGTCGCCGCCTGCGTCGCCTGGGCGGAGCTTGGCGTCGTTCCGCAGGAGGACGCCGAGAAGATACGCGGCGCCCGGTTCGACCGCGAGCTGTACGACCGCTGGTTCGAGCAGACGAAGCACGATCTGGTGTCGTTCACCCGGTCGGTTACGCCCAGCCTCGGCCCCGAGGGCCGCTGGATCCACCACGGGCTCACGTCGAACGACGTGAAGGACACCGCGCTCAGCCTGCAACTCGTCCAGTCGGTCGACGAGATCGACGCGGACATCGTTCGCTGCATGGAGGTTCTGCGCGCGCGGGCGGAGGAGTTCTCCGACACGCCGTGCATGGGCCGCTCCCACGGGGTGCACGCGGAGCCGATGAGCTTCGGCCTCAAGCTCGCGCTCTGGTGGGACGAGATGCGGCGCCACCGCGAGCGCCTTGCGCTGGCGCGCGAGATGGCCGCGGTAGGCAAGATATCCGGCCCTGTCGGCAGTTACGCGAGCATTCCGCCGCAGATAGAGGAGTCGGTCTGCCGCCAGCTGGGACTCTCGCCGGCGCCGGTGTCGAACCAGATCCTCCAGCGGGACCGCCACGCGCAGTTCGTGCAGACGCTCGCGCTGATCGCGGCGTCGCTCGAAAAGTTCGCGACGGAGATACGCGGCCTGCAGCGCACCGAGGTGCGGGAGGTCGAGGAGCCGTTCGGGACGCCGGGATTCGTGAGCGCGGGGTCTTCGTCGATGCCGCACAAGCGCAACCCGGAGCTGTCGGAGCGCATCTGCGGGCTCGCCCGCCTGGTGCGCGGTCACTCGGTCGCCGCGCTCGACAACGTGACGCTGTGGCACGAGCGCGACATCTCGCACTCGTCGGCGGAGCGCATGATCCTGCCGGACTCCGCGCTGGCGGTCGACTACATGCTCGACACGTTCACCCGCATCGTCGAGGGGATGCGCGTCTTCCCCGCCAACATGATGCGGAACCTCGAGCTCACCAAGGGCATCGTCTTTTCCGAGCGCGTGCTGCTTGCGCTCGTGGAGAGCGGCCTTGACCGCACGAGCGCGTACGAACTGGTGCAGCGCCACGCGCTCGGCGCCTGGGACCGCGGCGAGGACTTCCGCGAGGCCATCCGCTCCGACCCGGAGGCGGCGGAGCGGCTCGGAGGCCCGGCGGCCATCGACAAGCTGTTCGACTACGGCTACTACCTGCGTCACGTAGGCCACACTTTCAAACGCCTGGGGTTCAAGACCAAGGAGGGCGCCCATGCCACTGTTTGAAACGCCGCTGCCCGACATCCTCTACCGCGGCAAGGTGCGCGACACGTTCGATCTCGGCGACGGCCTGCTGCTGATGGTCGCCACCGACCGCATCTCCGCGTTCGACGTGGTGCTGCCGAACGGCATCCCCGACAAGGGCCGCGTCCTCTCGCGCATGTCGAGGTTCTGGTTCGAGCAGACCGGCCACATCGTGCCCAACCACTTCATCGCCCTCGCGGACGACAAAGAGGCGCTCGGCGGCCTCGCCGACCACCCGACGCTGCGCGCCCTCCCAGCCGACGTTGCGGGGCAGGCGATGGTCGTCAAGCGCGCCGAGCGCATCGACGCGGAGTGCGTCGTCCGCGCCTACCTCACCGGCTCTGCGCTCGTCGATTACAACGCGACGGGGACGATCTTCGGCGTGGCGATGCCTTCCGGCCTGCTCGACGGCAGCAAGCTGCCGGAGTTGATGTTCACCCCCACGACCAAGGCGGAAGTCGGGCACGACGAGCCCGTGACCATCGAAGAACTCGGCGGCATGGTGGGCGTCGAACTCGCCGCCCAACTGCAGGAGCTGTCGTTCGCGGTGTTCCAGCACGCCCACGACGTCGCCGCAGAGCGGGGCATCATCATCGCCGACACGAAGTTCGAGTTCGGCATCCGCGACGGCGAGGTGATCCTCATCGACGAGGTGCTGACTCCCGATTCGAGCCGTTTCTGGGACGCGTCGGGCCACGACCCCGGCAAATCGCAGCCCAACTTCGACAAGCAGTTCGTCCGCGACTGGCTGCTCACGCAGAAGGACTGGGACCGCACTCCGCCCGCGCCCTCCCTGCCCGACGATATCGTCGAGAAGACGCGCGAGCGCTACCTCGAAGCCTACGAACGCCTGACCGGGCAGCCGCTCTCGTAGCGCGGCCCGGTCGTCACTCTATCCAGGAGCCAGCGGATTGGCCGACGAGCAAGATTCCCGGAGTCCCGCCGCGCCGGAAGGCGCCCCCGACGACGGCGGGCATGCAGCATCGCCGAGAGGAGCGCGGGCGCAGCGCGGGCCTTCGCGGCGCACGGTCGCCCGCGAGCAGCGCCGCCGCCGCTCGGAAGGGCGCCGCAGCCGGCGGCGCAGAATCTACCTGCTCGGCGGCAGCCTCGTCGCACTGGCCCTCATCGCAGGCCTCGTCCTGCCGTCGCTCGGAGGGCTGACTGCCCCGACGACGGCGGAGCAGCCGCAGGACGACATCGCGCCGGCGGTCGGCCAGGAAGTGGCGATCCAGCCCGGCGGGATCGTCGAACCGGGGACCACGATCACGTACAGCACCTCGCCGCCGACCTCCGGCCCGCGCCTGGAGACGCCCGCGGCGTGGGGCGTCCACGACGAGCAGGTCGCCAACGAGGCCATCGTACGCAACCTCCATGTTGGGGGAATCGCGTTCAACTACGGCGCCGCGGACGAAGCCGCGCTCGCCGGCCTCCTCTCGTTCGTCGAGACGCAGCCGGGCTACCCTGGCTGCTACGTCATCCACCCCTACGCCGGCGTCCCCGACGGCGAGGCGACGCTCACCGCGTGGGGCTGGACGCACACCGTGCCGCTGACAGACACGGCCGAGATGGAGGCGTTCGTCGAGTCCCACCGC
Organism: Dehalococcoidia bacterium; assembly: GCA_034421335.1. Classification (GTDB taxonomy): domain Bacteria; phylum Chloroflexota; class Dehalococcoidia; order Lucifugimonadales; family Australimonadaceae; genus S5-327. The sequence goes on from DAOUKL010000069.1 coordinate 47,517, forward strand.
AACCAGGGGGAGGCGTACCTCGGCCCCGACTGCGCAGCCGCCCCGGCGCCGACAGGCGCCTTTCCCACGCCCGAGGCCACGCCGTGAGGTTCGCCGCGCGCGTGCAGGTTACGCTCAAGCCGACCGTGAACGACCCGCAGGGCAACGCGGTACTCGGCAGCCTCAAGTCGCTGGGGTTCGAGGGCGTGCGGAACGTGCGAGTCGGCAAGTTCCTGACGCTGGAGATCGACGCGGCGGACGAGGCGTCCGCGCGCAGCCAGGTCGACGCGATGTGCGACAAGCTCCTGGCGAACCCGGTCATCGAGGCGTACGAGGCGGAGGTTTCGCCGGCGGGGTGAGCGGCAATCGGGCTTTCCCCGACAAACTTGATCGGCGCTGAGCGCCCGTCGGAGCGGCGCCAACTGGCGGAGTTCATCCCTCGCAGTACGGCAGGCCCAGGCTGGCTCCGACGTCGCGCAGGCCGCCCGGCGCGCACCCTGTCAAGAGATTGCCCCGAAGGACAAGGACACTCAGGTTGTCGAGGCCGCCCCATGAGGGCGGTATCTCTCCAGTCAGCGCGTTATCGTGGAGCAACAGGTTCCTCAGACCGGCGAGTTGACCCATTTCCGGCGGCAACTCTCCTGTCAGACTGTTGTCGGACAGGTTCAGAGTCCACAAATTTTCAAGGTTGGCCAGTTCAGCCGGTATCGGCCCGGTCAGCCCGTTGCTGTAAAGCGCCAGTTCCCGCAACACTGGAAGATTGCCCAGGGTTGACGGGACCTCACCGGTAAGGCCGTTCTCGCTAAGGTGCATAGCTCTCAGCCCGGCGAGATTTCCCAATTCCGGGGGAATCCCACCGGTCAGGCTATTGCCGAACAGCAACAGCGCTTCCAGGTTAGCGAGGCTGCCCAACTCCGGAGGGATGCCCCCGGTCAGGCGGTTATGGGCGAGCAATAGACTCCGCAGGTTGGCCAGCCTGCCCAACGCCGGCGGAATCTCTCCGGTCAGGGCGTTATTGCCGAGGTTCAGGTGCTGCAGGTTGGCTAAGTCGCCGAGCTCGGGCGGTATCTCCCCTGTCAATGAGTTGCCCGATAGATTCAGGCTTTCCAGGTGGATAAGGCTGCCCAACTCCGAAGGTACGCCTCCCGTCATCACGTTGCCCGATAGATCGAGCGACCGAAGGTCCGTGAGCTCGCCCAGCCTTGCCGGCGCTTCTCCGCCGATCAGTCCTTTCAGACCCAGCGACAACCCGTTGACCCGGGCTCTGATCGGGTCGCCGTCGTCGGTGCTCACCCCGTCCCAAGCCAGGAGGGGGATATCCGCCGACCAGTTCAATCTGCCGCCACCGGCGAGGGCGTCCCGAATCGCCAGCAGCGCTTCGCAATCGCTCACCAGGTTCGGATTGGCCTGGGGCTCCTGCACGGCCACACCGTTCTCGCATGGGGGAGAAGTCGGAGTGGGAGTGGGGACAAGGGTGGGCGTGGGCGCCGGAGTTGGAGTAGGCGTGGGCGCGGGCGCGGGCGCGGGAGTTGGAGTGGGCGTTGGCG
>DAOUKL010000070.1:0-27110 GCA_034421335.1 Dehalococcoidia bacterium
GGGTTGGGGGTCGGGGTTGGGGTTGGCGTCGGGAGTGGTGTCGGGTTCGGCGTTGGCGTTAGTGTTGGCGCCGGATCCGGCGTGGCTGTGGGTGGTACAGGCGTGGGAGTAGCCTCGGAGCACGCGGTGAGGACGGCTACCGGGAGAACCAGCAAGCAGAGCACTCTCTTCATCTAGGCACACCTCACCTCTTGGGTCCCGTCGCGTCGAAGTCCAGCCCCCTGGCGCTTGTAGCATTTGGCCAGGTGCGGGACACCGCCGTGTCGGTGAACGCTGAGAACGAGCGCCCGCGCCGCGCCTACTGCACCTTCCTGTGCTCCTTGATCCTTGGCTGCACCCAAGGCTGGGGGCGCAGCCTGAACGCCGCCATTCGGGGGAATATACCATAAGCCGCCCTTCATCCCCTGAACCAGGGCTTGAATCGTGTGAGTGTCACTCGCGACGCGGCGGGCCACCTAGTAGATATCAAAGGCTCATCGTTACCAACGTCAACCCGTTCCGCTCGCGGTGGCCGTCGGCCCTACAGAGCGCGGTCCTCTCGGCCAAGGAGTGGGCCATGAACGACCACTACGTCCGCAAGGCCGCCGATGCGTCCGCCCTTGTGGTGGTTTCGTGGGGTTCGAAAGCATCCCGTGGCATGACGGCACGCGCCCTGAGAGTGCTAGATGGTACGCCCTTGTGCTGCTTCGGCCTGAACCCTGACTGTAGTCCGAAGCACCCGCTCTACGTTCCCGGAACGCAGGGGCTAGAACCGTTCCATTCCCCTACAGGTATTGGGTCTACGTCCGGCCGCACAACGAGGTGATCGTCCACTGCTGCCGCTGCCGTCCGGCCTCGCCGTATTGATTTCTCAGTGGTGCGCAGGTTGGCCATGGTTCTAGGGGACAGGTTCCGCCAGACCGCTATAAGTACTTCTCAACATAGCCAGCGGTGTGAGAGCCTGCCTTCTCGTGATTAAACCAGCGCACAGTGAAGCCGTGCTTCTCATAGAAATACTGTAGCTTGTCAAAATGGTCTGCATCCACAGAGCTTAATTCACCGAAGATGCGTTCTATGCCGTTCATCTTGCACCATGCTATGGCGCGATTCAGCAATAAGCTTCCTATCCCAAGATTCTCTTCCTCAACTACGATGTCATTTATTTTTGCCGCAATCGGCGGGCTTGGTGCCTGCATATCACGGAATACTGCAATCATGAATTTGCCAGAAACCCTCTGAGCACACCTCGCATGGATGGTGATCCAGGTATTATCGCCATACTCGGTTGCGTACCAGCTCCGGTTACGAGAGTCACGCCCTAGGGGGGATGTAGTCATTCGATTCTCCTAAGCCTGCCGTTTGCTCAATACGATAGCATGCAGACCGTCAGGGCTGGTAGTTGCCCCCAACGCCCCAGTCGTTGCCACCTTGGTCCTTCTACGAGAAAGGCTCCAGAGTCTAACCGGGGCTTCTGACATAAGCCTCTTGACTCGTGTAGAGAACAGGTCAGACCATCGCTATAGCTAAGACAACAAGACAAGGACACAGAAAGAGCACTTCAGCCATGACCGACCGACCGACCCCCACTGCCGCCGCCCTCTACGCCCGCGTCTCCTCCGATAGGCAGGACGTCGACCTCTCCGTCGCAGCCCAGCTTCGCGCGCTCCGCGACTACGCGCAGAAGAACAGCTACGCCATCGTCCGCGAGTACATCGACGAGGCCGAGAGCGGGCGCGTCGCCGACCGGCCCCAGTTCTCCAGGATGCTCAACGAGGCCGCCAAGCCCGGCGCCCCGTTCAAGGAGATCCTCGTCTGGAAGTTCTCCAGGTTCACCCGCAAGCGCGAGCACGCCATCGCCTTCAAGTCGATGCTGCGGAAGAAGGGCATCAGGGTCGTCTCGATCACCGAGCACGCCGACGACACCCCCACGGGCAAGCTGATGGAGGCGATCATCGAGAGCGTGGACGAGTTCTACAGCGAGAACCTCGCGCAGGAGGTCATGCGGGGCATGCGCGAGGCGGCCTCACGCGGCTTCTGGGTCGCGACCCTCGCCCCCTACGGCTACAGGAAGGCGTACGTGCAGGACGGCGCGAAGAAACGTCCCAAGCTCGAGCTCGACCCGCCCCACGACGCGGTGGTCCGTCGCATGTTCGACATGGCGCTGCGCGGCGGCACGACGCTGGACATCGCCAAGACCCTCAACGCCGAGGGGATCCCGAGCCCGTTCGGAGCCAAGTGGCTGAAGGCCACCGTCCACCGGATGCTCTCCAACGAGGCCTACACGGGAACGCTCGTGTGGGGGACAGGCGCCAAGGACAACGCTCCGCCGGTCCGCGTCGAGGACGCCTTCCCCGCCATCGTTGGGAAGGAGGAGTTCCGGCGTGTGGGCAGGCTGCTGGGCTCCCGCGCTCCGAGGAGCGTGCACCCGAGGCGCATCGCCAGCCCGTACCTGCTGAGCGGCCTGCTGACGTGCGAGACGTGCGGGAGAGCTCTGAGCGCATCGGAGGCAAAGAGCGGCAGGTACACGTACTACGTGTGCCACTCGCTGCTGAACCGGGGGAAGAGGACGTGCGCGGCGCCGCGATTGAGCGCGAAGCGGTTCGAGGGGCTCATCATCGACCAGATCAGGGAGCACATCCTGACGGAGTCGAACATGCGCGGCCTGGTGCGGCTGGTGAACGAGGAGATGGACGGGGTTATCGCGGGGGAGCGTGAGCGGTTGGAGGCTGCGGAGCTGGAGTTGAGGGAGGTGCGCCGTCGGATGGACCGTCTGTGGGAGCTGGTGGAGAAGACGGAGATGACGGTTGAGGACATCCTGCCGCGGATCCGTCACCACCAGGAGAACCGGGAGCGGCTGGAGCGGGCGGCTGACGAGGCCCGGATGCTGCTGGACGCGCGTCTTGCGAGCGTGCAGGATGCCGAGGTGGCGGCTGCGTATGCGCGAGAGATGGGGGAGTGGCTGCTGGAGAGCGGGCTTTCGGAGACGAAGGCGTTCATCAGGTCGTTTGTGAAGCAGATCGTCGTGAGGCCGGGGAGGGCGACGATCCACTACACTATCCCGACGCCTGAGGATAGCCCGCTGGGGGGCGCGGACATCGCGGAGCTTGCCTTGGGCCGTCGTGTTATGAGAACGGTATCGCGTGGTGAGCCTGTCGAACCACGAACCGGAGGGAGCCGCCCTCTCTGCCCCTTCGGGGCATCTCCCCCTCGGGGGGAGAACAGGCTGCGAGGTTCCTGCTTTCGCAGGAACGACGGAACGCGACTGCCCTAGAAGGGGAAGTCGGCGGGCAGGGCGGAGCGCAGCTCGGCGTACTCGGCGTCGCCGGCGTATTCCGCAGCCATGCGTTCGAGGCGCTCGACGAGCTCCTCAACCGGGCCCTGAAGGACGCTTGAGACCATACCCGTGGTCTCCTCGAAGTTTCCCCTTCAGTTCCGGTATCAGCCGCGCATGCGCTCCATCACGTAGCGGTCGTCTTCTCGCATGGGCCTATTCTACTCCCTCGCCGCCGGCGGGCTACCCTGAGAACCCCACCGGGTGCGCCGTCGTCAGGTCGCTCGACGCCTGCGGCGCGCCGTCCGAGTCCGCCGTAACCGACATTCGCGCAAGGACGCGCCATTCCTCGCCGCGCCATCGAACGCGCAGGATGACGAACCCGTTCTCGACGCGGCTGCCGGGCGCCTCGTCGAACGCCACCGTTACGTCGAGTCGCGTGGCGCCTCCGGGCGGCAGCGGCGCCGCGCCGGTCAGCGGCGCGGGCTCGGCGCGGAACTGGCCGTGCGGCAGCCACCGCTCGATCAGTTCGACGGACGCGCCGCCGGCGTTCCGCACCTCGAATGCCACGTCCCATTGTCCGCCGCCTCGGCGCGCGGGCGTTCCCGTTTGGGCGACTTCGATGGCAGGGGGATCGGCGGGCATGGCGGCAGGAGCATACCGGGCTTCAGGGGCGACCGCTATGCGCGGCGCTCTCCGCCCCTTGCGCCCGCCCTCTATGCCCCTTTGGGGCATCTCCCCCTCGGGGGGAGATGGATGCGCGCTTCGCGCGCGCCCTCACCCCAACCTTCCCCCGTCTTCGGGGGAGGAAGACGGATGGATTCCCGCCTTCGCGGGAATGACGGAGAGGCGCGACCCTCCCCGGCCTCCCCCGAAGAACGGGGGAGGGGGGAAGGCGCCCTGCCTCCTCAGGCGAGGGTTACGGGTTCGCGTACTCTTCCATGAGCACGCGAGCAACCTCGGGACGGCTGAACTCCGGGGGAGGGGTCTCGCGCCGGGCGAGCATGTCGCGCACCTGGGTCCCGCTGAGAGAGACGCGGCTGTCGGCGCCGTGCGGGCAGGTCTTCTCCGAGGCCATAGCGCCGCAGGCGGAGCAGAAGAAGGAGTTCTCGAAGTAGAGGGGCGTGATGCCCAGTTCGCGCGGCTCGAACTCGCGGAAGATGTGCTGGGCGTCGTAGGTGCCGTAGTAGGAACCGACGCCGGCGTGGTCGCGGCCCACGATGAAGTGGCTGCAGCCGTAGTTCTTGCGGGCGAGCGCGTGGAACACGGCCTCGCGCGGCCCCGCGTAGCGCATAAACGCGGGGAAGACGGACAGATGCACCCGGTCGGCCGGGTAGTAGTTTTCGAGCAGGGCTTCGTAGCAGCGCATCCGTATCCCCGCGGGGATGTCGTCCGGTTTGGTCTCGCCCACCAGCGGATGGAGCAGGAGGCCGTCGGTTATCTCCATCGCGCACTTCTGGATGTACTCGTGGGCGCGGTGCACCGGGTTGCGGGTCTGGAACCCGACGACCGTGCGCCAGTTGCGAGCGGCGAAGGCGGCGCGCGTTTCGGCGGGCGTCTGGTGGTAGGGAGCGGCCGCCGGCTCGAGTTTGGGCGCGCCGGGGAGCATCGTGACGGTTCCGCCGACGAGCACCGATCCCTGCGCGTAGAGGCCGGCCACGCCGGGGTGCGCCTCGTCGGTCGTGCGGAACACGCGTTCCGCTTCGATGCGCTTGTCGTAGCCGTACAGCTCGGCCACGTCGATCGTTCCGGCAAGGCTGCCGTCAGGCTCGGCGAGCGCGGCGCGGCTTCCCTCGCGCAGTCCGGCGGCGGTCTCCTCGTCGACGGCGAGCGTGACCGGCAGCGACCACGCCACGCCCGATGCGAGGCGCATACCGTCGCGCACGCTGTGGTAGTCGGCGGATGAGAGGAAGCCTTCGAGGGGGCTGAATGCGCCCTGCGCGATGAGCCGAGCGTCCGACTCCTGCCGCGCGTTCAGCCTGATGACGGGTAGCGACGCGGCGTCGTCGATGAGCGCGGCGGGGTCTTCGGCGACGCGGTCGATCAGCGTTCCGCCGTGCGGTTCGATGAGCTGGATTGCGGTTTCGAGGGCGGTAGTCATCAGGCCACACGCTCCTTCGCCGAGTCGAGATAGCCCAGGCGCTCCAGCGCCGACAGGACCTTCTCCACGCTCTCCTCCACGCTTTCGCGCTCCGTGTCCACCACGACCTCGGCGTTCTCCGGCTCCTCGTACGGGTCGGAAACGCCGGTGAAGTTCTCGATCTCGCCGCGAAGCGCCTTCTCGTACAGGCCCTTGACGTCCCGGCGCACCAGTTCATCGAGCGGGCACTGGACGTAGACCTCCACGAAGCTGCCGATGTTCGCGCGGACTTCCTCGCGGACCTCCCTGTAGGGGGAGATGGCCGCGACGATGCTGGCGACGCCGTTGCGGGTGAGCAGGTTGCTCACGAAGCCGATGCGCCGGATGTTCGTGTCGCGGTCCTCCTTGCTGAACCCCAGCCCCTTGCTGAGGTTCGTCCGCACGACGTCGCCGTCGAGCAGTTCAACCTTCCGGCCGCGCTCCTGCAGCTCCTCGACGAGCGCATTCGCGATCGTGCTCTTGCCTGCGCCCGACAGGCCGGTCAGCCATATCGTTACGCCCTGGTCCTCCGATAGCCGTTCCATCATTCCATGCCTCCTTTCGGCATACCGTTCTTACTTGCTGATGGGTAGTTGCAGCGGCCCGTCCGTGTGGAGGCCGCATTCCGTCTTGTCGAAGCCCGCCCAGCGTCCGGCGCGCAGGTCGCCGTCCGTGGCGGACGCGGGGCGCGTGCAATGCACACAGCCGATGCTGGCGTAGCCCCTGTCGTGCAGCGCGTTGTAGGGGACTCCCTCGGCGCGCACGTATCGCCAGACGTCGTCCTCGGTCCAGTCGGCGAGGGGGTTGAGCTTCACGAGTTCGAACTTCCTGTCCCACTCGACCTTATTGATGTTGGCGCGGGTGGCCGCCTGGTCGCGCCGCAGGCCGGCGATCCAGGCCTGCTTGCCCTCGAGGGCGCGAGCGTTCGGCTCGACCTTCCGCAGTGAGCAGCACATGTCGGGGTCGCTCTTCCAGAGGTTGGGAGCGAACTCCCGTGCCTGCGCTTCGAGCGTCCAGCGGGAGCGGTAGGCCACCGGCTCGACGCCGTAGCGCGCCCGCACCTGCTCGATGAGCGCGTAGGTCTCTGGGAAGAGCAGGTCGGTGTCGAGATAGAACACCTCAAAAGGCGCGCCGGTGCGCGCGGCCATGTCGAGCAGCGCCATGCCGGAGGCGCCGCCGAACGAACAAGCGAGCGCGATGTCGGGGGTGTAGCGCCGCAGCCCCCATTCGAGCACCTCCTGAGCGGACGCGCGCTCGAACCGGACTGCGGCCTGCGCCGCCTCTTCTTCCATCGCGGTGAGTGTTGTCACGGCTTGCCTCCTGCTTAAACGAAGAAACCCCCGGCGTCTTCCGGGGGTTCGCAACTCGGCGTTCTGGTTGGCGGTCGGTATCAGCGACTGATGATGCCCACACGGAACTGCCTGACGGGCGCGAACCCCTCAGGCGTACAACAACAGCAGATCATTCCGTGGGAAGGCATCGAGAGGGGAGTATAGGGGCAGTTGTTGGGGGCGTCAAGTCGCCCTCTGCCCAGCCCTTCCCTACGGGGGGAGGGGGCCAGCTGCGAGGTTCCTGCTTCCGCAGGAACGACTGAGCGCCCTCTCTGCCCCTTCGGGGCATCTCCCCCTCGTGGGGAGAACGGATGCGGGCTGACGCGCGCAAACCCTCACCCCAGCCCTCCCCCGACTTCGGGGGAGGGGGCCGGATGGATTCCCGCCTTCGCGGGAATGACGGAGGGGCTCTTGGCGTGGGGGCCGGGGTTCGGGATAATGGGCTATCGTCGCGGAGGAGGGACCCATTGCGGATAGGCGCTCACGTTTCCGGTTCGGGAGGCATCGACAAGGCCATCGACCGCGCGCTCGATATCGGCGCCGAGTGCGTGCAGATATTCCCCTCGGCGCCGCAGGGGTGGGGCTTCAAGGAGCCGGATGAGCTGGTCGTCGCCGAGTTTCGCCGGAAGGCGTTCGAGCACGACATCGGCCCGAACGTCTTTCACGCCATCTACCTGGTGAGCCTCGGCGCCGACGACCCGCAACTGGTGCAGCGCGGCAAGATGTCGCTCGCGAAGTACATGAACGTGGCGGGCGACCTCGGGGTGCGGGGGGTCATCTTCCACCTGAACAGCCACAAGGGACGCGGCTTCGACGGGGTGTTCGGGCAGGTAGTCGAGAGCATCCGCGAGGTGCTCGACCAGTCGCCCTCCGACGTGCAGTTGATGCTGGAGAACAGCGCGGGCATGGGGAACCACATCGGCTCGAAGTTCTCGGAGATAGGCGCGTTCGTGCGCGAACTGGCCGACCCTCGCGTGCAGGTGTGCCTCGACACGCAGCACAGCTTCGCCGCCGGCTACGACCTGCGGACGAAGGAGTCGGTCGAGGCGGTGATGGACGAGTTCGACCGCGAAATCGGGCTGGAGCGCCTCGTGGCCGTGCACTGCAACGACTCGAAGCCGGAACTTGGGGGCGCGCTCGACCGGCACGAGAACATCGGCGAGGGGCATATGGGGCTCGCGGCTTTCGAGTCGGTGCTGGCGCATCCCGCGTTCGCGGAGGTCCCGTTCTACCTGGAAGTGCCCGGTTACGAGGGGAAGGGGCCGGACGCCGCGAACGTGAGCACGCTGAAGGCCGTGCGCGAGCGCGTGGGCGCCGGCTAGTCCGACGATGCGTAAGAGCGCTTTCGAAGAGTTGGTGCGCCGCGCGGTGGAGGAGATCCCCGACGAGTTTCTCGCCATCATGCAGAACGTGGACGTCCAGGTGCGCCGGAACCCGACGAAGCGGCAACTGCGGGACGTCCCGCGCGGGGAAACGCTGCTGGGCCTGTACGAGGGGGTCCCGCTCACCGACCGGGGGGACTACAACATGGCGCTCCCGGACGTGGTGACGATATTCCAGGGGCCCATCGAGGCGCTCTGCTCGACGCCGGAGGAGATCATGCAGGAGGTCCGCGACACGGTCATCCACGAGGTCGCGCACTACTTCGGGATCACGGACGTCGAGTTGGAGTCGTGGGGAGTGGCGTAGGCTCGGGTTGCGCGCAACTGCCGGTCTATAATGAGCCGACTGTCCATCCGGCGACCGCCGCCGTTACGCGAAGGATATTCCCGTGGACCAACTCGTCCTGGAGCCCATCCGCCACGTTGAAGGCGTCGTCACGCTGCCCGGCTCCAAGAGTCTCTCCAACCGAGTCCTCCTGCTCTCCGCGCTGACGGAGGGCGTGACGCGAGTCCATAACCTGCTGGACAGCGACGACACGAGGCACATGATAGGGGCGCTCCAGGAGTTGGGGATCGCGCTCGACGTCTCGGAGGACCGCACCGATTGCGTGGTCAGCAGTTCGGGCGGGCCCTTTCCCTCCGAGAACGCCGAGCTGTTTCTCGGCAACGCAGGCACCGCGGTCCGGCCGCTCTGCGCCGCGCTCTGCCTCGGCCAAGGAACCTTCACCGTGTCGGGCGACGCCAGCATGCATAAACGCCCTATCGACGACCTGGTCGACGCGCTGCGGGATCTCGGCGCCGGGATCGAGTACCTGGGCGCCTCAGGATGCCCGCCGCTTCGAATCACGGCGTCGGGCCTGCGAGGCGATCGCGTCTCGGTCGACGGCGGCACCTCCAGCCAGTTCCTTACGGCGCTGCTGATCGTGGCGCCGCTCATCGGTCAAGAGCTGCTCATTGAGATCCCGGGCGAACTGGTCTCGAAGCCGTACATCGACCTGACGCTGGACGTGATGAAGCGGTTCGGGGTGAGCGTGGAGCCCAACGAGTACCGATCATTCCGCATCCCGGGCGGCCAGCGCTACCGGTCGCCGGGAGACGTGCTCGTGGAGGGCGACGCCTCGTCCGGGACGTACTTCCTGTCGGCGTCGGCGATCCGAGGGGGGACCGTGCGAGTGCTGGGCGTGGGCTCCGACAGCGTTCAGGGGGACGTCCTGCACGCGGAGGTGCTCGAAAAGATGGGCGCCCTGGTGAGGCGCGGGCCCGACTGGGTCGAGGTCTCCCGCGGCGAACTCAGGGGAATCGACGTCGATCTCGGACACATCCCCGACGCGGCCATGACCGTGGCGGCGACCGCCCTGTTCGCGAAGGGCAAGACCGTGATCCGGAACGTGCACAACTGGCGCTTCAAGGAGACCGACCGCCTCGCCGCGATGGCGACCGAACTGCGCAAGGTGGGGGCCGAGGTCGTCGAGGGCGAGGACTTCCTCGAGATTGACCCGCCGGCGCAGATACGGAGCGCGGCCATCGACACGTACGACGATCACCGCATGGCGATGTGCTTTTCGCTCGCCGCACTAGGCGATGCGGCGATCACCATCAACAACCCGGGCTGCATCTCCAAGACGTTCCCGGAGTACTTCGACCTCTTCGGGCAAATCTCCCATCGCTAGAGGCGCGCCGGCCGACGCCTATTCTTGCCGCGCGGCGGCGAGGCGCTGTTCGGCGAGGCGGTTGGCGGCTTCGGCGGTGGTTACGCCTTCGGCGTCGGCGAGCTGGAGCACGCGCTGGATGGTGTCGTAGATGGTCGCGGTCTTGGCGCGCGCGGCGTCCTCGTCGTAGACGGCGCCGACCTCGAACGAGACGTTGATGACGCCTCCGGCGTTGGCGATGAAGTCTGGGGCGTAGACGAGGCCGCGCTCCTGGACGCGCCCGGCGTCCTCCGGCGTTGCGAGCTGGTTATTGGCGGCGCCGCAGACGATGCGGGCGCGGATGCGGGGGATGGTGCTTTCGTTGAGGACGCCGCCGAGGGCGCAGGGGGCGAACACGTCGCACTCGGCGTCGTAGATGGCGTCGGCGTCGACGACGGTCGTTCGGGGGAGCTCGGCGGCGCGCCGCTTTGCCTCGTCGTGGATGTCGGTTACGACGAGTTCGGCGCCGGCGTCGACGAGGTGGGCGGCGAGCGACGACGCGGCGTTGCCGTAGCCCTGAATGGCGACGCGGCGTCCTTCGAGGGAATCGCCGCCCCAGGCGGCCTGGGCGCAGGCGCGCATGGCCTGAAACACGCCGAACCCGGTCATAATCGCGGGGTTGCCGCTGCCGCCGGCCTCCCGGGGCAGCCCGACGACGTGGCGAGTCTCTTGCGCGACCCACGCCATGTTCTCGGCGTTCGCGCCGACGTCCTCCGTGGTGATGTAGCGCCCGCCGAGCGACTCAACGAACCGGCCATAGGAGCGGAACATCGCCTCGGTCTTGTCGGTGCGGGGGTCGGCGACGATGAGGCCCTTGCCGCCGCCGAGGGAGAGTCCGGCGGCTGCGGACTTGTAGGTCATGGCGCGGGAGAGCCGGAGGACGTCCATCATCGCGAGCTCGTCGGTGGGGTGAGGCCAGATGCGCGTTCCGCCGAGCGAGGGGCCGAGCGCGCGGTTGTGGATGGCGATGAACGCCTTGAGGCCGGCCTTCGGGTCGGTCCAGACGGCGAACTCCTCGTGGCCGTTCGCCTGCATGTACTCGATGAACTCCATGGTCACCCCTGTTCGGTGTTACGGACTCTCGGCGGTTTGCCCGCGTCGGCGCCGGCGAGCCGCCGCCAGTTCTGCATGATGCCGATGCCCTCGCGGGGCAACACGATCACCCCGAACGCTATGGGCGGGAGGAAGAACGTAAGGTGGAGGACGAACCCGAAGCCGAACCCCAATTCGCGGGGGACGCCCCAAAGCGACAGGACTTCCTGCACGGCGAGCTCGAAGGCGCCGAACGCCCCCGGCAGGCCGGGGACAGAGGTGGAGAAGAGGACGGCGGCGATGGCGACGATGGTGGCCTGGAACAGGTTGATCTCGACGCCCATTCCGTGGGCCAGCGCCCACGCCGCCGGCCCGAGGAGCAAGGGGTAGAACGTGAGGCTCGACGTGGCGAAGAGGCGCCGCTTGTTGCGCGTCACATCGTCCACGGCGGCGCTGTAGGCGAAGATGCCGGGTATGCGTCCGATCGGGCCGACCCGCCGGGCGATCCTGCCGAGGTTGAGGAGGATGATGAGGGCGCCCACGAGGATGAGGCTCACGGGCGCCGCCATGCCGGCGCGCTCGGCCACGGCGGGCTCCAGCACGAGGGTCGCCGCGATGAAGCAGAGGGAGAACGCGATGTCCTGGACGCGGGACATCAGGAGCGTGGCGATCACCGTCGGCGCCGGCATCCTGTCGCGCAGGGTGAGCATGGTGAGGATGGCGGGCTCGTCGAGCAGGCGTACAGGGGAGATGTTGTTGAGGCCCAGGGCCGCCATTTCGACGGAGAAGAGCCGGAGCACGGAGACGCGCGTTTTGACGAACAGCGCGCGCCAGCGGACCGCGCGCACGAACGCGGAGACGAGCGTCAGCGCGAACGCCGCCAGGAGCATGACGGGCGACGTCGAGGCGAGCTGCGCGCGCACCTCGGCCCAGTCGATGCCGCGCACAGTGAGGTAGACGAACAGGCTGCCGAGCACCAGGCCCAACGCCATGTAGATACGTGGGTTCCGCAGGAGCGCGAGAAGTCCGGGGAGTGCAGAGCGGCGCGGCATGGCGGGGAAAGTTAACCGAACAGGTCCTTCTTGTCGAGACGTGCGCCCGCGGGCGCGCCATGCCCGGGCAAGCGCATATCGGCGTAGAAGCTCTCATCGTAGGAGCGGGCGCGGACGACGACGGGCATGGGGAGCGCGTGGCCGAACATGAGCGACTGCTGCTGCGATTCGAGCCGTGCGAGCACGGCGCGGAGTTCACGGGCGCCGGGCGCTCCGGCAAGCACCGCGTCGATGTCGCGGTCGTTGTCGAGCTGGCAGGAGATGCGCGTGCCTATCTGGCTGAGCACCTCGGAGTCGATGCCGGACGGCCTCTGATCGACGACCAAGAGCGTAACGCGGTACTTGCGGTCTTCGCGGGCGATGGTCCCGAAGATGGCGCCTCCTCCGACGCCGGGGTTGAGGAAGCGGTGGGCCTCCTCGATGGTTATAACGAGCGGATTGGGCTGCCGCTCGCCGCGGGCCTCCGCCGTCTCGCTGCGGGAGCGGTACTCGGCGTGGATGCGCCGCGTGATGAGATTGGCGACGAGCAGGTAGGCGGCAAGGTCGTTGCCGTGGCGTCCGAACTCGAGCACGACGTGGCGGTTGTCGGTCAGGTGGTCGAGGACGCGCTTCACGGTCCCGCCGCCTGCGACGGGCTGCTCGGACATGAAGTCGAGGCGGCGGAGGGCGTTGAGGCGGCGGCGGAGCGCGTCGAGCGTGGCGCGGCTCTCGCGCAGCTCCTCCGCGAGGGCGTCCACGTCGGCGTCGAGGAACTCCAGCACCCAGCCGGGCCCGAACCGGCGCTGCAGCGCGTAGCACGACTGCACGCCGAGGTCGGTGATGTTGAGCGTGGGCGCGAGGGTCGCGACGTCCTCCGGCTCGATCTCGTCGAAACCGATCCTGGCCTCGTAGTCGGTGGTAACGCCGCGCTGCCGCGACGAGACAGGGTCGAGGGTGAACACCGACACCCTGCCGGGGAAGAGCTGCTTGAGGCCCTTGGCGGCGTAGCCGGACTCCGAGATAGCCTGCCAGCCGTACTCGCTGTGCATGTCGAAGACGAGGTTGACGGCTGCGGAGCGCTGGAGGATTCCTGCGAGCAGGATGCGGGTGAGGAAGCTCTTGCCCGTGCCGCTCTTGCCGAACACGCCGTTGGAGCGCTTGACGAACTCTTCGAGGTTGAGGCAGACGCGTGTGTCCTCCATGTCGAGCGGGCTGCCGATCCAGATGTTGCGCGCGTCGTCCTCGCTGCCGAATACGGCGGCGACGTCCTCGTTGGAGGCGCGGTAGACGCTTGCGAAGTGGGGAGGCAGGGAGCGCGCGGGCTGCGGAGCATCGCCGGCGGCGTTGGTGGTCAGCATCGGCGTTACGGTGGCGGCGGAGTAGGCCGTCGTGCCGGATAGGGCCTCGGCGAGTCCGGGCGCGCCGTCGGCGACGGTCGCGGCGAGGCGCGCATCGGAGCTTTCGAGCCGCAGGTCGGTGACGATGCCGAAGAAGCGCGCGGCGGCGCCGTGCGCGGCAACGAACGTGCCGACCTTGGCCTCTTCGACTGCGCCGACGCTGTCGAGCCGGACGTCGAGGCCTCGGGAGAGCGAACCTCCGACGACGACGCCCAACCGCGACGGCGGGCCGGAGGGGGCGAATCCGTTGGTCATGAGCCGTCCAGCGGGAGCCGCCGCATGATGGCCGACAGCCTTGCGGCGTCGGCGGGCAGTTGCGCGGCGATGGCGCGGGAAGCGTCGATGAGGAACTCGCGGGGATGGTCGAACGCGGGGGCGGCCTGGCGGAGGGCCGCCGCGACGATCTCGTCGGCCTCGGGCAGGCCGCTCTGCAGGAGCAGCGCGAGGAAGTCGGCGCGATGCATGAACGCGCGGGTTTCGTCGCCGGAGCAGCGGTGGAGGAAGGTGTGGATGCGCGGCGGCAGCGGCGGCAGGTGCTGCCGGAACCGCTCGCCCTCGCGGCACCCGACGACGGTGAGGGTCACCTGGGTCCGCAGCAGGCGTTCGAGCTGGGGGTGGCGGGCGTAGACGTCCTCCTCGGAGTCGGCGTCGGCGCCGCGCGCGATGACCTGGCGTCCGGGGTCGAGGGCCGCGGTTGCGATGCCGTCGACGACGGCGAAGACGGCGTCGCCGGCGCGTACGAGGGCGCCGAGCGGGGGAGCATCGTAGAGGCGGTGGCACTGACCAACGAGCCGCACGACTGACGCCTCGACGACCTCTCCGAACCTCGATTGCGCGGCGACGCCCGTGGTCATAGGAATATTGTACTAGGGCGCGCGGGGGATTCGCGCCCTTGAGCGCGCGCCTTCTCCGCTGCTTTGGGGCATCTCCCCCGGAGAGGGAGAAGGGGTCGAGGTCTCGACTCTTTCTGTTCGGCCTTGCCGCCGTTTGTCGCATCGGCTAGAGTAGCCCTTGCGACGGCGCTTCGGCGTCCATATCCGTTACGCACCTCCTTTAGCGGGGTGCGTGCGTTCAGAATTCCGCTCGACTTGGTGCACGGAGGCACTACGCCCCCTGCAAGCCAGTCGAGCGGACGGAAGCGCCGTCGCAAGCAACTTTCGGCCCCGTGTGCTGCAGGGGGTTCCTCATGCTGCGCGCGGGCCTTGCGGAGGCGCGGCGTGAGATTCGGCAAGTTGTTTGTGGCGGCGTCGGTTGTTGGGCTTGTGGTGGTCTCCTGCATGGGAGAGCCGGGACCTGAGGGCTCGCAGGGAGAGCCTGGCCCGCAGGGGGAGCGCGGCGTCATCGGCGAGCAGGGCGCTCCGGGGCTGCCCGGTCAGGCGGGCGAGCAAGGCCCCAAGGGCGACCGCGGCGAACAGGGACCGGTTGGTTCGCAAGGCGAGCAAGGCCCGGAGGGTCCGGCAGGGCCGCAAGGAGAACGGGGTCCCGCGGGTCCGGCAGGTCCTCAAGGTGAACCGGGTGGCCCGGCCGTAGGCCCGGCAGGCCCAGTTGGGCCTACAGGTCTCACCGGTCCCGCAGGCCCAGCCGGGCCTGTGGGTCTCACGGGTCCCGCAGGCCCGCAAGGGCCGAAGGGCGACACCGGCGCGCAGGGGCCACAGGGAGAGCGCGGCCCTGCGGGAGTCGTGGGGTTGCCGACCGACACGATCTATTCGTTGAGCGACCTGAACCTGATGGGCAGGGTGCTCACGGAGGAGTTTGGGGGCACTTGGCGGATCTCCGAAGACTCCGATGGAGACCACCTCTTCTTCGCTACCTTGGGGACAGACATAGGAGACATAACCTACTCCTCCGACAGCCAGTACTGGTGGGTTATCCCACGAACCACTACTGACCACGAGGAGATCGTCAGGCGGTTCTTTGAGGCAGTTGGCATCGAGGCAGGGGAGGCCTCCCGGTATGCAGGCCGGATCGTCAGTGCACGGTCAACAAGCAGTGTCGAGAATTGCATCGGGCCAAGACGACTAGACATCTTCACCATTTTCAGCGGTGGGGAGTGGGTGACGTTCTTCATACCACTCTTCAGCGCCGACTATGACGCAAACTTGAGTCCCTGCTAGGTTCAGCGTCGGGCGCAGGGCAGGCGGCGGGAAGATGCCATCTCTGCCCTTCCGGGCATCTCCCCCCGGAAGGGGATCTTTGCATCACTCGCCCAATGCCCGGGATGGTCCGTGGTTCGACAAGCTCACCACGAACCAGAAGGGATGGATTTCCGCCTTCGCGGGCGACGGAAGAGGTTATGCGCGTCTGCCCTCTCCCCCTGCCCCTCCCCACGGGGGGAGGGGGGATGCGCGCCCTTCGGGCGCAAACCCTCACCCCAGCCCTCCCCCGTCTTCGGGGGAGGGGGCCGGATGGAATCCCGCCTTCGCGGGAATGACTGGTAAGGCGCGGGCGACGGGGCCTCCGCCCCTTCGGGGCTGCCTCCCGCTGTTGTGGGGGGCGGGGATGGCTGTGGTACCGTTTCTCGTGAGGGGACAGCCCTCCCACAGGAGAAACCGCACATGACTACCCCGCAGGAAGCGCCGCATTTTACGCGCGAGTGGCTGATCGGCGCGCTGCGGTACGTGCGCGGGGACTTCGAGGCGGCGCTGTTGGGCGAGGCGGAGGACGGGCGCGCCCGCTCGCGGATGGAGATGGCGCGGCGCATGGGGCTCGACGCCATAGCCGAGGAGGTCATCGACGCGCTCGACCGCGGCGCGGAGGACGCGACGAAACTCGAATGGCCCGGCGGCCTCGAGATTCGCTACCTGGCGCTCCTCGGGGCGCTGCGGACGCTGGCGACGACAAGCAGCGCCCTGAACGAGCACGCCGACGACCGTCCGCACCTGACGTACCTGGCGGAGGCAATGGCGAAGGCGGAGCTCGCCGCCGGTTCGGCGATCCGCCGACGAGAGGCCGAGCGGTTCCGGGGGGTGTACGTCATCGTCGATCCGGAACTGACGAACGGGCGCGACCCGCGATGGGTGGCCGGGGAAGCGATCCGGGGCGGCGCGACCGCCATTCAGCTGCGGGTGAAGGGCGCGGACAAGGGCGAGTGGCTGCCGCTCGCCGGCGACATCCGCGACGTGTGCGCCGCCAGCGGCGCCGCGTTCGTCGTGAACGACCACCCGGACGTCGCGGTTGCGGTGGGGGCGACGGGAGCGCACCTTGGGCAGCGGGACCTGCCGCTGGCGAAGGCGCGCGAGGTGCTGCGTCCGTGGCAGATCGCGGGGACGTCGAACGCGCTGCTCGCGGAGGCCGTGGCGTCGTACGAGGGCGGCGCGGACTACGTCGCGGTGGGGCGCATGTTCCCCACGGGGTCGAAGTCCGATACGCGCCCGGCGGGGCCGGAGACGCTGCGTGCGGTGCGGGAGGCGATACCCGCGGACGGGCCGCCCATCTTGGCCATCGGCGGCATCACGCCTGAGAACGCCTCGGAGGTCGTGCGCGCGGGCGCGGACTGCCTGTGCGTCATCGCGGCTGTGACACAGTCGCCGGAGCCGTCGGAGGCCGCCGCCCGGCTGCTGGCGGCGTTCTGAGGGCGTGATTCCGGTTTGAGGGGGCCGCATCATGCGCGTTGCGTTCTTTTCGACCAAGCCGTACGACCGCCGCTTCTTCGAGGGGGCGAACGAGGAATTCGGCCACGACCTCGTCTTCTTCGAAGCACGGCTCACCAAAGAATCGGTTGCGATGGCCGAAGGCGCGGGGGCGGTCTGCCTGTTCGTGAATGATGGAGCGGACGCGGAAGCGGTGGCCCGGCTCGCGCGCGGCGGAACGCGGCTCATCGCGCTGCGGTGCGCGGGGTTCAACAACGTGGACATTGCGGCGGCCGCGGAGTCCGGAGTCAGCATCGTTCGCGTTCCGGCCTACTCGCCGTACGCGGTGGCCGAGCACACGATGGCGCTTGTGCTGTCGCTGAACCGGCAGTTGCACCGGTCGTTCGCGCGGGTGCGGGAGGGCAATTTCGAGCTCGAAGGGCTACTGGGGTTCGACATGCACGGCAGGACGGTGGGCATCGTCGGCGCGGGCAAGATAGGCTCGGCGTTCGCGCGCATCTGCGCGGGGTTCGGCTGCCGCGTGCTCGTGCGGGACATCCAGACGTCGTCGGAGGTCGAGGCGCTGGGCGCGGAGTACACGACGCTGGAGCGGTTGCTGGCGGAGTCGGACATCGTGTCGCTGCATTGCCCGCTCACGCCGGAGACGCGGCATCTCATCAACGAGGAGACGCTGGGGTTGATGCGTCCGGGGGCGATGCTCATCAACACGAGCCGGGGAGCGCTGGTGGACACGCGAGCGGTCATCGGCTCGCTGAAGACGGGGCGGCTCGGGGCGCTGGGGCTCGACGTGTACGAGGAGGAGGCGGACCTGTTCTTCCGCGACCTGTCCGGCCAGGTGCTGCAGGACGACGTGTTCGCGCGGCTGCTGACGTTCCCGAACGTGCTCATCACGGGACACCAGGGGTTCTTCACGGAAGACGCGCTGCGCAATATCGCGCGAACGACGCTGGCGAACGTCAGCGCGTTCGAGCAGGGCGAGTCCTGCGGCAACGAGGTTACGCCGGAGATGGCGGCCGGCTAGCGTCAGCGCATCAGGGCAGCAGACCGAGCGCGGCGGTCTGCGCCACGTCGAGCAGGCCCCCGGGCCATAGTCCGAGCACGAGGACAGCGAGCGCCGTCGCGCCGATCGCGAAGCGGTTCGAGGCGGCTACTGGCAAGGGCGCGGCATCGGCAGGCTCGCGCAGGTACATCGTTCGGATGATCCCGACGTAGTAGTAGGCGGAGACGACGGAGTTGACGACGCCGACGAGCGCGAGCCATACGAGGTCGGCGTTGACCGCGGCATTGAACAGGAAGAGCTTGCCCATGAAGCCGACCGTGGGGGGGATGCCGGTGAGTCCGAGCAGCGCGAACGCAAAAGCGCCGGCGACCAGCGGCGAGCGCCGTCCGGCGCCGGAAAGGGCCTCGATGCGCTCGTCGTCCATGCGGTCGGAGAGGGCCATGACCGCGAAGAAGGCGGTGAGCGTCATCGCGGCGTAGCCGCCGAGGTAGAAGAGCGTGCTGGCGACGCCGAGGGAGGCGTCGGCCTGCTCCTGGCTGCGGGCGGCGATGGCCGCCGCGCCGATGAGCATATAGCCGGCGTGGGCGATGGCGCTGTAGCCGAGCAGGCGCTTGACGTTCGACTGCGCGATGGCGACGAGGTTGCCGACCGTCATGGTGATGGCGGCGAGCGCCGCGAACATCGCGGACCAGTCGGCGGCGAAGTCACCGAGGGCGGAGTAGAAGAGCCGCAGCACGATGGCGAAACCGGCGGCCTTGCTCGCGGTGGCGAGGAATGCGCCGACAGGCGTGGGGGCGCCCTCGTACACGTCGGGCGTCCACATGTGGAAGGGGACAAGCGAGAGCTTGAACCCGAACCCCGCCGCGGCGAGCACGGCGCCGACCAGCACCGCGCTCCCGCCGAAGGCGAGCGCGTGGTCGCCCATCGCGACAATCTGGCCGATGTTCGGCTCGCCGACGAGTTGCACCGTGCCCGTCGCGCCGTAGAGGAAGGCGAACCCGTAGATGAGGATGGCGGACGACACCGCGGAGAGCACGAGGTACTTGATCGCGGCCTCGATGGATTTCATTCGGAGCTTGGTGAACGCGGCGAGCGCGACGACCGGCAGCGTGGCGAGCTCGAGCGCCAGGTAGACGGTGATGAGATCGGCTGCTGCTGCGAGGAGCATCAGCCCGGTCGCGGAGTAGAGCGCGAGGCCCGCGAACTCGGCCTGGTAGGGGTGGAACCGGCGGACGTAGTCGAGGCTCGCGATGAGCGCGAGCGCCACGACGCCGAGGATGAGGAACTTGAAGTAGAGCGCGTACTTGTCGACGATGAGCGACCCGCCGAGCGCGGTCTGCGGCCCGTCGGCGTGGACTTCGCCCCACAGGAGCAGCGCGAGGACGAAGGGCGCGGCGAGCCCGGCGACTGCGAGGATGAGGACTCCCCGCCTGCCCCGGAACAGGAGGTCGGCCAGAATCACCACAGTCGCGAGCGCGGCCATAACGAGCTCCGGGGCGACGAGGTAGATGTCCCTGGCGGCGATGCCCACGCCTAGCCTCCGAGCCTCGCCATGATCGGCGCAAGGCCGGCGTCGAAAATGTCCGTCACGATTCTCGGGTAGAGGCCGACGGCGAAGATGGGGACGATCAGCACGGCCATCGCGCCGACGTCCACGGGCGTGGCGTCGGCGAGGCCGTCCCAGCGCTCGATGCGGGGGCCGAACATCGTCCGCTGCGCGGTCCACAGGATGTAGCCCGCGGCGAGGACGACGCCGAATGCGGAGAGGGCGGTCGCGAGGCCGAACACGGGGAATGTTCCGAGGAAGACCATTATCTCGGCGACGAACCCGCTCGTGGTGGGCAGGCCGAGGGAGGCGAGGCCGGCGATCATGAAGCCGACGGCGATGAGCGGCATCTGGCGGGCCATGCCTCCCATATCGGGGATATGGCGCGTGTGGGCGCGGTCGTACACGAGGCCGACGACGACGAACAGCAGGCCGGTGATCGTGCCGTGCGTGAAGAGCTGGAGGGCGGCGCCGTTGAGCCCGGCGGCGTTGAGTTGTCCCGCCGCCGCTCCCGCGGATGCGAGGCCGAGGACGACGAACCCCATGTGGCTGACGCTGCTGTAGGCGACGAGCCGCTTGAGGTCGGTCTGCCGCATGACGACGAAGGCTCCGTAGAGGACGTTGACGACGGCGAGGAAGGCCAGGAGCGGCGCGGCGGCGGCAAGTTCGTCCGGGAACATGCCGGCGTTGATGCGGAGCAGGCCGTAGCCGCCCATCTTCAGCAGCACGCCGGCGAGCATCACGCTCACCGCCGTCGGCGCGTCGGTGTGGGCGTCGGGCAGCCACGTGTGCAGCGGGAAGATGGGCAGTTTGACGGCGAACGCGATGAGGAATCCGGCGAACACCATCGACGACGGCACGATGAGGTCGGCGAGGTCCTTGTGGATGAGCGCCGTCATGTCGAACGTGCGCTCGGGGCCGGGAAGCGAGAAGTAGAGCGCGAGGATGGCGGTGAACATGAACGCGGAGCCGAGGAACGTGAAGATGAGGAACTTCATGGCCGAATACTCGCGGCGCCCTGTTCCCCAGACCGAGATGAGGAAGAACATCGGCACGAGTTCGAGCTCCCAGAAGACGAAGAAGAGGATGAGGTCGAGCGAGACGAACACGCCCATCACGGCGCCCTGGAGCACGAGGAGCCACATGAAGTACAGGCGCGCTCGCTCCTCGATCTTCCACGACACGAGCACCGCGGCGACGCCGAGGATGCCGTTGAGGAGCACGAGCGGCGCGCTGAGGCCGTCGACGCCCACGAGGAACTGGACGTCGAACTGCGGGGCCCAGTCGGCGCGCTGCACGAACTGGTAGCCGCCGTCGGACGCGCTGTAGAGGGCGTACATGACGGCGGTGAGGGCGAGTTCGACGAGCACGGCTGCGAGGGCGATCCGCCGCGCGGCGCGGGCGTCGGCCCTCGCAGCCATGATGAGAGCGCCGGCGGCTATGGGCAGGAATGTGATCGCGACGAGCATCGGTCACCGGCCCAACAGGTAGAACATGAGAATGACCACGACCCCCATCGACACGGCCACGCCGTACGCCTGCGCCTGACCGGTCTGGAGCTGCGCGACGGCGCGCCCGCTGTTGCGGCCCAGCCACCCGATCAGGTCAACGACGCCGTCGACGATATTCCGGTCCACCCAGTCGGACGCGAGGAAGAGGCCTCGGTAGAGGGCCCGGCGCACGATGACGTCCTCGTACAGGCGGTCGAAGTAGAAGCGCTCCGCGAGCGTGCGCTGCGCGAACCGCCCCGCGCGGCCCAGGCCGTCGAACGAGACCGTGCGAGTCCCGTAGACCAGCACGGCGAGCGCGATGCCCGAAACCGCCACGACGGTGGAGGCTGCGGCGATGACGAGGTTGAGTTTCGCGGCGTCCTCGTGCAGGAAGTGAGAGAACCAGTGCGCCGGGACCGGCCCGAGGTCCCACAGCGAGTTCGCCACGAACCCGGAGCCGACGGCGAACACGGCGAGCGCGAGCATCGGCGCCGTCATCGTCCACGGGGACTCGTCGCGGTGGACGTGGTGGTGCGCCTCGTCGGGGATGCGCTCGTCGTGCGGGACGGCGTCGATGCCGCCCCGGAACTCTCCGTGGAACGTGAGAATGACGAGCCGGAACACGTAGAACGCCGTGAGGAACGCGGCTGCGAGCGCGAGCCAGAACACGGCCTGCGCGACGGCGCCGCTCGCGGCGTGGTCGGCTGCGAACGCGGCGCCGAGCACCTCGTCCTTGCTCCAGAACCCGGCGAGCGGGAAGACTCCGGCGAGGCTGAGGGCGCCGATGAGCGTGGTTGCGTAGGTGATGGGCATCCATTTGCGGACTCCGCCCATGTAGCGCATGTCGAACGTGTGGGCGGAGTGATGGACGGAGCCGGCGCCGAGGAACAAGAGGCACTTGAAGAAGGCGTGATTGAAGAGGTGGAACATCGCCACGCCGGGCGCGCCCACTCCGAGCGCGAGGAACATGTAGCCGAGCTGGCTCACGGTCGAGAACGCCAGCACGCGCTTGATGTCGTTAGCGACGAGGCCCATCGCGGCGGCGAAGACGGCTGTGAACCCGCCGATGAGGGCGACCGTGTTCATGGCGGTCGCGCTCTCCTCGAACAACCCGAACAGCCGGGCTACGAGGAAGACTCCGGCGGCGACCATCGTGGCGGCGTGGATGAGCGAACTCACCGGCGTCGGGCCCTCCATCGCGTCGGGCAGCCACGTGTGAAGAGGGAACTGCGCGGACTTGCCGACGGCGCCGGCGAAGAGTCCGAGGGCGACCCACGTCGCGACGCCGGCGGAGAGGGCGGGGGCGGCCTCGAGGATCGCGGGTATCTCGAACGGGTTCAGGCCGAGTTCGAGGAACGCGGCGCGGTTGAAGTACAGGTACATGATGCCGAGGAGGAAACCGAAGTCGCCGACGCGGGTGACGATGAACGCCTTCTTGGCCGCTGCGGCCGCCGCCGGGCGGTGGCTCCAGAATCCGATGAGCAGGTAGGAGAACAGCCCCACCAACTCCCAGAACACGAACAGCTGCACGAGGTTGTAGGCGAGCACGAGCCCGAGCATCGACGCCGTGAACAGCGACATGTAGGCGAAGTAGCGCGGGTAGTCGACCCACGCTCCGCCCTCGTCCTCCGCCTGCTTCCGCATGTAGCCGAGCGAGTAGAGCTGCACGAGCATACTGACGCCCGACACCACCGCGGCCATGATGGCCGACAGCGGGTCGAGGAGCAGCCCGACGGTCATCTCGAACGCGGAGGCCGTTCCCGCCTCGCCGACGACGAACCACGCGTGCGGCGCGAAGCCGACTGTCCCGTCCATCGCCGCCTCGACCGCCAGCAAACTCAGCGCGAACGCGCCGCCGACCCCGGCGACGCCGACAACGCCGGCGAGGGGCCAGAGCGAACGGCTCAGCAGGCGGACGACGCCCGCGTTGAGCAGTCCCGCCAGCAGGGGCAGGCCGATGATGAGCCACGCCGCCGCTTCGGTCATCATCTCCTAGAGCTTCCTCAGTATTTCGTCGGCGACGTGCTCGCGGCCCCGGGGGACCATCACACGGAAGGGGACGGTCTCGCCGTAGTCGAGGATGTCGCCCTCCGGCAGCAGCCGCACGGGGAGTCCCTCGCCTTCGAGGATCTCCTTCCACATCTCGGCGATCATCAGGTTCGGCGCCTTTTTGTAGTCGACCCACATGCCCGCTACCGCCTCATCTGACTCAAATCGGAGATATCGACCGTGTCGCGTCTGCGGGCGAGGGCGATGATGAGCGCCAGTCCCAGGGCGACCTCCGCCGCGGCGACGACGATGACGAACAGCGCGAGCGTCTGGCCCGTCAACAGGAACCGCTCGGCGTCCTCCGGCACGTTCGCGAACCGGAAGGCCGCGGGCGCGGTGTAGCGCGAGAACGCCACGAGCGCCACGTTGACCGCGTTGAACATGATCTCGACGGACATGAGCACCGCGATGATGTGGCGGCGCGACAGCACGCCGTACAGCCCGATGCAGAACAGGATGGCCGAGACGATGAGGAGCCGTTCGAGCACGCCTACCGCTCCTCCCTCACGAGGGCCAGCGCGCCGACGACCGCGGCGAGCAGCAGCACGCCGGCGATCTCGAAGGCCAGCACGAAGTCATGCAGCAACAGGCGCCCCAGCCGCGCGGGCGAGTCCACGAACACCGCTTCCAGCGGCCCCGGCAGGGCGTCGGGCAGCAGCCCCCATTCCGCCTGCACGATGCTGTAGAGGAGCGCGCCGAGCAGCACCGCGCCCATCATCAGCGCCACCGGCTGCACGTGGCTGCTCTGGTTCCCGCGGTCCACGTCGCGGGTCATCATCACCGCGAAGATGACGAGCACGGCGATGCCGCCTCCGTAGACCAGGACCTGCACGACCGCGAGGAACTCCGCGTTCGCCATCGCGAAGAGTCCGGCCACGCCGAAGAAGCTGACGACGAGCATGAGCGCGGCCCGGAACATGCTCCGCAGATGCACGACCAGCACGGCGCCGCCGATGCTCGTCCCCGCGAGCGTCCAGAACACGATCTCCGTGAAGAGGTTGTCCAGCGCCACGGGCTAACGCTCGCTCTCGTAGTCGCCGTCGGCGCTCGCCCGGTGGTCGAGTTCCTCGGGCAGTTGGGCCGGACGGTTGGGATGCCAGAAGAAGGGCTCGCGGCCGACGGCCTCCCACTCGCGGGAGGCGGCGCCGCGCGGGTCGAACGAGTCGCGCTCGAGCTGGGGCCGGAACCACGTGCTGGGGCGCTTCTCACGGGCCTTGAGGTCGTCGACGGTGATGACGAGGTCTTCGCGCCGGTAGGTCGCCGCCTCGAACCCGGAGCCCATGTGGAGGGCGTCATAGGGGCACGCCTCGACGCAGAGGCCGCAGTACATGCAGCGGGCCTGGTCGATGTCGAACACGTCCACCTTGTAGCTGCCGCCGTCCTGCTCGTTGCCGCCGTTCGGGTCGGTGACGATGCGGATGATGCCGAGGGGGCAGTACTTGGCGCAGCTCGCGCAGCCGGTGCACCGCTGCTCGTACCAGGTGAACTCCTGTCCCCGGAAGCGCGGGTGCTGCTCGTTCTTCTGCTCGGGGTACTGCACCGTGAACGGACGGCGCAGCAGGTTCTTCAGCGTAACCCCCAACCCGCGGAGCATGCCGGCGCCGTACATCAGCTCGCCTCCATAATCCGCGACGCGCTCGGAGGCGCCGTGCGCAGCGACACCACCCTCGACCACAGCAGCGCGGCGGGTATGGTCACAGCCCAGTTGATGGCGGCCATCAAGCCGAGCTCGGCGGCGCCGCGCTCCGGCCACACGAGCACCTCGACAGCCAGCAGCAGCACGTTGAGCAGGCTGAGGGGGAAGAGGAACTTCCACGCGACGGCGAGGATCTGGTCGAGCCGGAAGCGGGGCAGGGTCGCCCGCACCCAGACCGCCACGAACACGAACATGCCGACTTTCGCGAGGAACCACAAGTGGGAGGGGAGCACGGGCCACTTCCATCCCTGGAGGAAGAGCACGGTGAACACGGCGCCGGCCACGACGGTGTTCGTGAACTCGGCGAGCATGAACACGCCGTACTTCATGCCGCTGTACTCGGTCATATAGCCGGACACCAGCTCCGACTCCGCCTCGGTGACGTCGAAGGGGGCGCGGTTGAGCTCAGCGGAGACGGCGGCGAGGAATATCAGCGCGCCGAGGGGGGAGACGAGCAGGAAGGGGAGCGCCTGCGCCTCCACGATGTCGACCATCGACATCGACTGCGCGAGCAGCGTTACGCCGAGCAGCGCCATGATGAGCGGGACCTCGTAGCTCACGAGCATAGCGACCGCTCTCATGCTGCCGAACAGGGCGAAACTGTTGGGGGACGCGTACCCGGCCATCATCACCGCAATCGTTGCGATGCCGCTGACCGCGGCGATGTAGAGGACGGCCACGTTGATGTCGACCAGCCACGAGTTCGCCCCGAACGGGATGACGGCCAGCACTGCGAGCGTGGGGGCGAGCATCGCCACCGGCGCGAGCGTGAACACCACGCGGTCGGCGCCGGTTACGATGATGTCCTCTTTCGTCAGCAGTTTCACGGCGTCGGCGAGGGGCTGAAAGACGCCGAAAGGCCCCGCGCGGTTCGGTCCGAGGCGTCCCTGAAAGCGTCCGAGCAGCCGCCGCTCGAACCAGGTGTAGCCCGTGCCCATCGCGAGCACGGCGTTGGCGACGAGCATGACGATGGCGAACCCCGCGGCGAAGTACGCGAGCCACGCCCACCCGGCGCCGAGCTGGTCGACGACGAGCGAGTAGATGTTGCGGTAGAGCACGTTGCCGGCGAGCGACTCCCCCATCAGCGGTCCACCTCGCCCATGTTGAAGTCGAGGCTTCCGAGGGTGACGATAGCGTCGGCCAGCTTCCAGCCCACCAGCATCTCGCGGAAGAGCGTGAGGCTCATGAAGGATGGCGAGCGGACGTGGCAGCGGTACGGCGCGATGGAGCCGTCGCTGACCATGTAGAAGCCGAGTTCGCCTTTGGGCGCCTCGATGGGGACGTACGCCTCGCCCGGGGGCGGACGAAAGAGCATCGCCGGCGTCGCCCGAACGGGGCCGGGCTCGATCTGCTCGCAGCACTGCTCGATGATGCGGAGCGACTGCCGCACCTCGAGCATCCGCACCCAGAAGCGGTCGTAGTTGTCGCCGGTCTGCGTCGTGGGAACGTCGAACTGCACCCGGTCGTAGACGTCGTAGGGCGCCTGCTTGCGCCAGTCCCACTCGACGCCGGAGGCGCGGAGGATGGGGCCGGTGAACGACGCGTCGAGGGCGTCCTGCGCGGAGACGGCGGCCACGCCCTTGGTGCGGGCGAGGACGACCTCGCTGTCGAACACGAGCGCCTGCAGTTCGTCGCCGTAGGCCGGCATCTCGTCGAGGAAGCGGCGGAGCGCGGGCCAGAACTCGTCCGGCGCGTCCTGGAACACGCCGCCGATGCGCATGTAGGAGAGCGTGATGCGCGCGCCGCACAGCATCTCGAACATATCGAGGATGCGCTCGCGCTCCCGGAACGCGTACATGAGCGCCGTGCCGCCGAACACGCCCAACTCCTGCAGGAAGAAGCCCACGCCGATGAGATGGCTGGCGATGCGCTGCAACTCCGCCGCGATGACGCGCAGGTACTTGCCGCGGTCGGGCGGCTCGATGCCCACCAGCCGCTCGCACGACAGCACGTAGGCCTGGTTGTTCGTCATCGACGCCACGTAGTCGAGCCGGTCGGTGAGCGTGACGACCTGTGTATACTGCCGCTCCTCGGCGAGTTTCTCGGTTCCCCGGTGGAGGTAGCCGATGACGGGTTCGGCGTCGAGGATGTTCTCGCCGTCGAACGTGAGTTTCATGCGGAAGACGCCGTGGGTGCTGGGGTGGTGCGGCCCGACGTTGACGACGACCGGTTCGGTGCGGAGCGTCATGGGCTATCCCCCGTGCGGCCAGGAGTAGGGCAGGGGAGGTTCGAGGTAGTCCCGGCGCAGCGGGTGGCCCTGGAACCCCTCCCACGTGAGTATGCGTTTCAGGTTCGGGTGGCCGTCGAACCCCACGCCGAGCAGGTCCCACACCTCGCGCTCCTGGAGCGTCGCGCCGCGCCACACGCCGCTGACGGTGGGAAGGGACGGCTCGCCGCGTCCGTACACCCGCGCCTTGAGGACCGCCATCGCGTTCCGGCTTAGCGACGTGAGGTGATAGACCACGTCGAAGTGCTCGACGTAGTCGACCGCGGTGATGGAGTTGAGCAG
>DAOUKL010000071.1:0-1931 GCA_034421335.1 Dehalococcoidia bacterium
CGCGCATGTCGTTGGCGACGTCCTGCGGACGGCCGGCCTCGAGGAGGCGCTCCAGGGCATGGCGCGCGTCGTTCGCGTCGTGCAGTTCGACGCGGCGCTCGTAGCCGAAGAACGGCTCCATGTCCTTGATGGAGTAGCGCTCGACGCTTGCGACGACGGACTTCCGCAGCACGGCGTGCAGGTCGACGAAACGCTCCTCGCGGAGCAGGTCGTCGACCTCGGCCTCGCGCGAGGCGTAGCGCGACATCAGGCGCTTCAGGGCGCTTGGTTCGTACGGCGCGAAGTGATAGACGTGCATGCCCGGGTGGGCCCTCCACCGCTCCATTGCCTCGTCGATGAAGCGCTCGAACAGCGCCTTCTCGCCTGCTGCGAAGGCCGCGGGCGCCGTGTCCGGGCCGAATGCCCAGCCTGAGCGGTACTCCGGCGCGCCCTGCTCGTCGAGCACAACCCATCCGAACAGGTACTCGAACCCGTGCGGCCAGACGAACGCATCGCCCTCGATGTCGAAGAACACGTCGCCCGGCGAGGGCTCCGGAAGCCGCCAGAGACCGGCGAGCGGCTCCGGGGGACGCGGGGGCTCGCCGTCGGGCTGCTCGATGGGCGGCTCCTGCGGCAGCGGTTCGTAGTACGGCGCGGCCTGCTCGCGCCCCGTCATCTGCACGCGGGCCTGTTCGCGGGCGCGCTCGTACGGCGCCCTGCTTCCGAAGCTGATGGGGCGCTCCAGCGGCAGCGGCTCGGCGGCGAGTTGCGTGAGCGTTTCCACGCCCCACTGCTGCACCTCGCGCATCCTGCGTCCGCTGAGGTCGGCGACGAGCGATAGGTGGTCGTCCCGGTGGCGCTGCACGCTGCATTCGAGCCGCCACCTGCAGATGTCGCAGTGCTCGACCGGCTCCGGATAGGTCTCGACGCTATCAGGCCCGGCGTCGACGGCTTCTTCGAACAGGCGGCGGACGAGGCGGTAGTAGGCGGCGTAGTCGTCGACGCGGTAGCGCTCCTCGCGGAACTGCTCTCCCTCCAGCCGGTTGGGGGCGACGATGTACATCCACTCGGGCGGCTTGCCCTGCGCCTCGGCGAGCAAGTGGGAGTAGAGGCTGATCTGCAGCACCGACGCCGCGCGGGTCTCCTGCGCCAGCTTTGTGTCGATCACCTCATACGACCAATCGCCCAGTCCGCTCCGGACGGGGATGCGCCGCAGAATGTCGGCGACGCCCATCCAGCGCCCGCCTGCGAGCGTCGCCTGCACGACGACGTCCGCGCCGGAGCGCATCGCCTCGACCGTCGAGGTCATCGACCGTTCATCGCGCAGGTCGGCGACGATCAGGCCGGGCGCCTCCGCGCGGAGGTGCTCGATGTAAGCCGCCTCGTGCTCCTGTCCGCGCAGTTGCAGCGCCTCCAGCTCCTCCTCCTCGGAACGGTACGTGCGCGGGGGCGGGATGCGCTTCAGCGCGAGACGGTGATTGAGGCGCGTGAGATGGCGGCAGGCGAGGTGGTTGCCCAGATCGCTCGCGGATAGCCGCAGGTTGTCGGACTCGACGCGCATAGGTTCCGCTGCCCCCTTGTGATCGCCCGCCCGCGCCGGCGGCGCGCGACAACGAACGGCCTTGCAGGCTACGACATCGCGTGAGCTTGGTGCTACAATCCCGCCAAATAGCCAGCCCGTAGTCCATAACTCTTGTATATGCCCCCCTCGAGAGGGGCGATGAGGAGGCCGCCGAGATGCTTTCCATCGAACAGAACGAACGACTGACCCGCGTAGGCCCCGGTACGCCGATGGGCGAACTCATGCGGCGCTACTGGCACCCCATCGCCGCAAGCGTCGAACTGAACGCCGACAACCCCACCAAGGAGATTCGCCTGCTCGGCGAAGACCTCGTGCTCTACCGCGACGCCAGCGGCACGCTCGGCCTCATCGAGCCCTCGTGCGCTCACCG
>DAOUKL010000072.1:0-2033 GCA_034421335.1 Dehalococcoidia bacterium
AATTACTTTGCGCGGCAAGGCAATGGTCGCAGCGAGTACGTCAACGCCGCAGCGGGTCACTGTTACGCTTAGCTTGGCAAATTCGGATACCACCGGCGTCACCGCAGAATTCAATCAGACGAGTCAAGTCGATGACGCCGACATTGTTTCTAACCCCACTGCGACCCTTACTTTCGCAGCGAATTCGGGTGGTGAAGCCAGACAGCGTACCGCCACGGCAACCGTCACCGTGCGAACGAACTCTGACCCCGATGCCGAGGATGAAGTGGTGATCGTGAGTGCGACGGCTCCCGCCGCGGTGACTCCAGCGGTCATCGACGGTACTCCTGAGATCACCAACACTGACGACCAGATTGCATTCCAGATCGCTGACGCCGAGGAACAGACCTACGTTCTGACCTTGAATCGGGCTCATTCCACAGCGAGCACGGGTCCGCCCAAGGAGGGAGCGGACATTATGGTCGACGTCACGGCGAAGCCGGCGCACTATGACGACGGCAAGACGTTGATCCTGCAACTCAGTAAGGACGGCGGACGAGCCACAGGTTACTCTGCCTCGGGTGAAAGTGTCGGCAGTGCTCTCATTGGCAACACAGCAGACGCCACCACCGACACGGCGGGACCGGCTGAGAATACGCGCACGATAACCATCACGACGCCTTCTGGCGCCAACGGTGATGGCAACCGGGTAACCGACACGATCACCTTGGAGGCCCATTCCGGCGATGCGGGACGAGACGAGCTGGAGCACTCCTTGGACATCGACGTGCTGGATATTCACATGCTTCCGGCCGCGAGCGCTATCACGGCAGTGGCGAAGGACAAAGACGGCAACGAGGTCACCGAGATTACGGAAGGCGGAGACCCGGTTTATCTGACGATCACCGTGGATCGCGGCAGAGGCTCCGTGGACCGGATCACCGATGAAGAGCTCACGGTGAACATCGGGGCGAAGGACGCTTCACAGGTGGGCGACTACGACTTGTCCGAGATGCGCGTCGTGTTGGAGGAGCACTCGTCTGGCAAGCAGTCCCAGGATGTCGACGTGGAGATCATGCTGTCGGCGCGTACTGACGAGGATGTCGGCGACGAAGAACTCACGTTGAACCTTGAGGTGTCTGGGAGCGCGCAGAAGGGCAGGGAAACGTCGACCGGGATGTTCTCGATCGACATCGTGGACGACACGGCAAAGAAGGTCTGGCCGCTGCCGGAGGACGAAGCATATCCCGCCATCCAGTCGGCTATGGAGGATGGCGGCGGGGAGGAGGGCCTGAACCCCGGCGAGTCGTTCACGGTAATGACCGACGACTTGTTCGGGGTAATGGAAGGCTACACGGCCAGCTACGGAGTCTCCGTGGAGGGCGATGCGGTCAGTGTTTCGGCATCTACCGACAGCATCACGGTCACGGCGAATGAGGCCGGTGAGTCGAAGGTGACCGTCACCGCGACAGCGAGAATGGCGGGTTCCTCGTTCCAGGCCGAGCAGACCATGTCCAACGCCGCCAGCATCACGTTCCCCGTGATGGTGACCGACAAGGAGCTGGTGGTGATGCTCCATGCGCCTGACAGCGTCATGGACGGGAACATCGTCGAGGGCAGCTCGTACGACATCCAGGTGATGGCCAATCGGCCGGTATCCGAGGACACCATGGTGATGTTCATGCGCGACCGCGCGGCGAGCGATGCCGACGAGGACGACTACAGCATCGAGAACGTCACGATCATGGCGGGCGAGGACATGGCCATGGCCACGCTGATGGTTACCGAGGACATGATGGATGACTCGGGTCACGCCATGGGCGAAGCGCTGGTGCTGTATGCGGAGGTCAACGGCGAGGAGACCAACTCGCTGATGTTCACCATCTGGGATATGGCAGTACCTGCACTTCCGCTCATCGGCCAGTTGGTGCTGGCGCTCTTCCTGGCGCTCGGCGGCGCGCGGCTGTATCGGCGGCGCCAGGGCTAGGCGAGCCTGACGCTCTGAAGCTCTAGGGGGCAACTGGAAAGGGGACCCGGCGCGAATGCGCCGGGTC
>DAOUKL010000073.1:0-84331 GCA_034421335.1 Dehalococcoidia bacterium
TTGATCTCATCAAGTCTGGTGGGCTCAAGAAGGCTCGAATTCATCACTCGGGCCGTCCAAGGCCTCCCAGCCAAAGCTCGAAGATGGTACTTGTTTCAGTGCACTGTGGTGGACCTGGGGGGATTCGAACCCCCGACCTCCTCAATGCCATTGAGGCGCGCTCCCAACTGCGCCACAGGCCCACGGCGGCTCCCTATGCTACCACACTACCCCAGCTGCGAGTGAGGCGGCAGCAGCCGCACGTCGTAGCCCAGGCTCGCCAGCGCCCGCCCGTCCGCGTCGGACAATTCCGTCTCGAATCGCGACGCCGCACGCACGCTCCCCCCGAGCACCGGCAGCGTGCCCGAGAACACCACCGTCCCCGGCTCGCCCGACGCCCCGGCGAGGTCGAGCAGCGCCTCCGGGCGGATGAGCTGCGCGAGCGCCCCGTCCTGGTACGGCGCGCGCTCCCCGCCGTCCACTGTCCAGCTCCGCAGCCGCAATCCGTCCCATCGCGGCAGCAGCTCGTCCAGACGCCACGCCTGCGCGCTCAGCGTCCGGGGGTAGAGCTGCTTCGAGCGCTCAATCGACGCACGTTCGAGCCCCCGGTCGGTGTGGTCGCTGCCGATCGCCACGAACACCCCGTCGCGGTCGATCAGCAGCACATACTCCGCCTCCCCCGACGACCGGTCGTCGTAGGCCCACACGGCGCCGCTGGTCTGCAGCAGTTGCGGGTTGGCGACGAACACCCACGGAACGCGCTCCGGGCGCGGCACGCCTTCGCGCTCCAGTTCGGCGATGTGCGCCTCCACCGCCGCCGGGTCGCGTCCGGTGTAGCCGGCGATGAGCAGACGGCGCGCCGTGAACGCGAGGGGCGCGCCCGCGTGGTCGAACAGCAGCGCGCGTTCGGGGCCTGCGTCAGCGCTCATAGCGTCGCACTTCGAACGTCCGGCAGCCGTCCGGCGAGGTCCACGGGCCGTGAGACATCCCCGGCGGACGGCAGGCGTACATCCCCGCGGTGAACGTCTTGTTCAGCGGTATGTCGTGGATGCTCCCCTCGATGATCCACACCTCTTCCCAGAAGTCGTGGACCTGGGGGCCCATCGGCGAGGTGTCCGTTCCCGGCTCGAACCGCAGGAGACGGGTATAGTCGCCCGTCTCGTCGTCGCGTGAGAGTATCTGCTGGCTCAGCCCCGCCACGGGCGGAATCGGCTCGTGCGGGATGTCCCGAGGGTCGAAGAACTCCATCTCAGGCTTCGCCATGCGTCCTCCTGTCGTCGTTGCTCACCGTCCACAGATGCGCGAACTGCGTAGCCACCACGTTCTCGTACGCCGCCGGCGCCTCGAGCAGCCCGATACGCCGCGCGAACTTCCCCATCGAGGCCACGGCCTCCTCCGAAATCGAGGCGTCGTAGTACGGCAGGTCGCGCTCGATGAGCGCGGCGATCAGCCCCGCCTCCTGCGGCGGGAACCGGCGCTCTCCCACCGCAGTCGCCCGGGACGGGTCGGCCCGCAGGAGGCTCTGCGCCGCCACGACGGCGCGCACGACCGACGCCGCCTCGTCCGGCGACTCGGTAATCTTGCGTTCCGCCGCGACCAGCGCCGGAAACGTGTAGCCGCGCGCCGCCGGAGGGCCGTCGCCCCGCCGAACGTCGAGCACCACGCTGCCCGCGCCCGAGCGCACCGCGACCTCCGTGCCCATCCCGTTCGCCCAGAACCCGTCTATCGCGCCCTCGGCCAGCGCCCGCGCGGCGTGCACCCCGAACGACACGCCGGGCTCCAGCGCGCCCGGCACGGGGCCGATGCGCACGTTGTCGCGCTCCGGGTCGACGCCGGCCTCGCGGAGCAACTCCTCCAGACCGTCGCGCGGGCCCGGCGCCGCCCCGATGCGGAGTCCCTTCACGGCGGCGACGTCGCCGCGCGCCGCGCCGAGGTCCGACCGCAGCACGAGGAACCAGTACATGTGCTGCGCGAGCGCCGCCAGCAGCCTGGCGCCCCGCCACCCGGGAAACGCCGACAGCGTCGCGTGGGCCGAGCCGGCCACGTAGTCGAGCTCGCCATCGCGCAGCAGCTCCATCGCGCGCGTAACCGGGAACACGAGTTCGACCTCCGCGTCGAGCCCCTCCGCATGCAACGCGCCGAGGTCTACGGCGGCGATCGCCGGAAAGTACGAGTTCGAAACGAGGTCGGGCACACCGATGCGGATCATGCTGCTCCCTTTGCTTGCGCGTCTGCGGCGGCGAGTGTGCCAAGCGGCGAGCCCGCCGGTCAACCGGCCAATCCTCCGTGCGGATGTAACCGTTTCTTTACACCTCCGCAACCCCGCCGCAACAACTCCGCGTCATGCTGGAGGACGCGCAGCAGAGCGGCGCGACTCCAAACGGGGAGGCGGAACCATGGTCACCGAGTCCGAGATACGCAACGTTACCCTTGCCCTTTGGATCGAGCGCGGGCGGGCAGCCGGTTCGGAGCCGGAGTGCCGCGCCCAGGCCAGACGGCTGCTGGACCTCCGGGAGGCCGTGGTCTCCGGCAGGACCGAGCGCGCCGCCGTTCCCCGTCCGCGGGAGGCCTTTGCGTAGCCGCGTCCCCGCCTCCCCGGGAGGGTTGACAAGAGACCTCTTCGCACCGGACCGGCCAAGGCGGTATCCTCTGGCCGCCATGACCGACCTGTTCGCCGACTATCGGAGCATCCAGGGCTACGACGAGATGTTCGGCGAGCGCGGGGCGCGCTCCGGCTACGACACGCTCTACCGCGCCCTCTCGCGCATCGACGCCCAGCAGTACGTCGCGCTCCAGGAAGCCGCCGACCTCGAAACGCTCAACAACGGCATCACCTTCACCGTCTACGCCGACGATGCGGGCGGCGAGCGCATCTTCCCCTTCTCGCTCATCCCCCGTGTCGTCGAGGCCGCCGAGTGGGAGCGCGTCGAAGCGGGCTTGCGGCAACGCATCCACGCGCTCAATCTCTTCCTGCAGGACGTCTACACCGGTCACCGGTGCGTCAAGGACGGCGTCATCCCTCCCGACCTCGTCCTCGGCCACGCCGCATTCATCCGCGAACTCGTCGACGTCGTGCCTCCCCTCGGATGCTACGTCCACGTCGCCGGCTGCGACCTCATACGCTGCGACGACGGCCAGTTCCGACTCCTCGAAGACAACCTCCGCACCCCCTCCGGCGTCTCCTACGTCGTCGAGAACCGGCGCACTATGCGCAGCGCCGTCCCCGAGCTCTTTCCCGACGACGGCGTCGCATCCGTCGACGAGTACGGCGACCACCTCCTCGAAAGCCTCGTCGCGTGCCGGCCCCCGAACGTCCACGCCGCCGACTGCCGCGTCGTCATCCTCACACCCGGCCCCTACAACTCCGCCTACTTCGAGCACATCTTCCTCGCCCGCGAGATGGGCGTCGAACTCGTCGAGGGACGAGACCTCGTCGTCGCCGACCGGCAGCTCTTCGTCCGCTCGACCGCCGGACTCGAACGCGTCCACGTCGTGTACCGGCGCGTCGACGACGCCTTCCTCGACCCCGAGCTCTTCCGCTCCGACTCCATGCTCGGCGTGCCGGGCCTCGTCGACGCCTACCGCGCCGGCAACGTCGCCATCGCCAACGCTCTCGGCGCGGGCGTCGCCGATGACAAGATGGTGTTCCGGTACGTGCCCGACCTCATCCGCTTCTACCTCGGCGAGGAGCCTCTCCTCGACAGCGTGTCCACCTACCTCGGCAACCGCGCCGACGACCTTGAGTTCATCCTCGACAACCTCCACGAACTCGTCGTCAAGCCCAAGGACGGCTCCGGCGGGTACGGCGTGTTCATCGGGCCGCAGGCCGACTCCGCGCTCCTCGACCGCCAGCGGCGCGAGCTCCGCGCCGACCCCAACCGGTGGATCGCCCAGCCGCTCCAGCACTTCAGCACCATCCCCGTGTTCGAGGAAGGCGGGTTCCAGCCAAGGCGCTGCGACCTCCGCGTGTTCGTCGTCACCGGCGAGCGCTCATGGACCCTCCCCGGAGGACTCACCCGCGTCGCCCCGACTGCCGGTTCCTATATCGTCAACTCCTCACAGGGCGGCGGCAGCAAAGACACCTGGGTGCTCCCCGCCCCCCGCGAGGCCGCCTGATGCTCGCCCGCGTCGCCGAAAATCTCTACTGGCTCGGACGCTACCTCGAACGGGCCGACAACACCGCCCGGATGGTGGACGTCCACTACGCCATGGCCAGCGAAGCCCCCGGAGGCCATGGAGTCGAAACCGTCCTCTACGCCCTCGACGCGGACCACGCCTTCGAAGAAGCCCGCGCCGGCGACCCGGGCCTCACCCCCGAGGACTACCTCGTCTTCTCTCCCGACGCCCCCGTCTCCATACCCGCCGTCGTCTCCTCCGCCCGAAGCCTCGCGCGCGAACTGCGTGACCAGATCTCGCGTGAAGTCTTCGAGCAGATCAACGCGCTCCACCTCGCCCTTGGCCGCGACAAGGGACGCCGCGTCGCCGACGAGGTCGAACTCGTCCGGGAGTCTATTCCCGCCATCTTCGGGCTCTTCGAGAACACGGTTCTGTGGACTGAGGGCGCGCGTTGGTTCCGCGTGGGCGTTTTCGTCGAACGCGCCGACATGACCAGCCGCATCGTCGACGTCAAGTACTTCGTCCATCTCCCCGCCGAGCGCGGCGTCGGCAGCGCCCTCGACCGCTCGCAGTGGCGGCAGGTGCTGCGCTCGGCCAGCGCTCTCGAGGCCTACCGCAAGAAGCACCGCGGGCTCGTCCGCGTCGACGACATCGTCGACATTCTCGTGTTCGAGCCCAACTTCCCCCGAAGCATCGTCTTCTGCCTCGACCGCCTCATGGAAGAGTTCAACGAGGCCGCCGCGCGCACGCCCCCGAACCGGAAGATCGCCGCCGCCAAGGAGATCACGCTCCTCAACCTCGAACTCCAGGCCGTGAACGCCGCCGACGTCGTCCTCAGCGGCATGCACGAGTTCATCGACCTCGCCCAAGCCCGCCTCGCCGATATCAACGACAAACTCGCCCGGGACATCTTCCGCCCCTATGCGGCTGCGCCCGCGCCGACGGCGGCGGACGCGGCCCGCGCCAACGGATCCGCACAATGACGTTCTGCCTCGGCCTCAAGAGCGCCGACGGGCTCCTCGCCCTCGCCGACACCCGCATCACCAACGCCGCGATGGAGATATCCAGCGCCCCGAAGATCGCCATGCACGACTTCGACGGATGTCCGCTATTCGTCCTCACCAGCGGCCTGCGCTCCCTCCGCGACAAGGTCATCACCTACTTCGCCGCCGAGGCCGCCGAAGCCGACAATCACCCCCTCCACGCCTACGAGGCCGTCAACTCCCTCGCGCGCCAGATGCGGCGAGTCCGCACCGAAGACAGCGAGTGGCTCCGCGAGTCCGGCCTCGTTTTCGACCTCCACTGCATCGTCGGCGGACGGCTCCGCAACGACGCCCGCTCGCAGATGTTCCAGCTCTACCCCGAGGGGAACTGGGTGGAGGTCAACGCGGCCACCCCGTACGTCATCATCGGGGACTCCCGCTACGGCAAACCGGTGCTCTCCCACCTCTGGAGCTTCGGACGCTCCCTCGAAGACGGCCTGCGCGCCGCGCTCCTCGCCTTCGCCGAGACCAAGTCCTCCGCCTCCAACGTCGACTATCCCATCGACGTCGTCCTCCTGCGCGACGGCAGCGGCCAGCTCGACGAAATACGTATCTCGGAGCAGGACGGCGCCCCCCTGGAGGAGGAGTGGCGGCGCGCCTTAATCGACGCCGCCGACCGCGTCTCGCCCCTCGCCAACCGCTTCTTTGCCCGCCTCACCGCCGACGCGTAACCCCGCCCCACCAGGGAGAAGACTAAGGACATCCGTCCCTCGATCTTGCTCCGCGCCCGCGCGAGGAGCTTGCCCCCGCCGTCCTCTCACTCAACCGCGCACCGTCACAAGGCGGTCCAAGTCTTCCCAACCATAGGCCGCTTCGCGTAGTGAAGCGCCGCCGATTGCAATCTGCCGTTCCTGGACGTACTCGGCGCCCAGAGCCTCGTAGAACCGGCGGGCAGACCGGTTCTCGACCAGCACCCACACGAGCATCGACCCGAAACCGGACTCGAGCAAGCTCTCGGCGGTCGCTGCTGTGAGCCTGCGGCCGACGCCTCGACGCTGGAAATCGAACAGCAGGTAGATCGCGTACAACTCCGCGGCGTAGGTGGAGTCCGCATCGCGGTTCGGCCCGCCAACGGCCCACCCGACGATCTCGCGTTCAACTTCGGCTACGTGGGACACCACCCCGTCGCCCACACTCGTCAGGCTTCGCCGTCGCCGTTCAGCCCACTTCCGCACGTCGATGGCGTCCAAGTAGTGATCCGGCACGATGCCTCTGTAGGTGGTGCGCCAGCTTTCGGCATGGACACGCGCCATTGCAGAAGCGTCCTCCACCGTAGCGCGCCGAATGTTGACCATGACGCGGCCGGCGCCGGCCATTGAGGCCGCCTCGTCCACGTCCGCTCCCTTACGCCTCGGGGAACGCTTCGAGCCGTTCGGCGATCTCCTCCAGGCGCATCACGTCCGCGTACTTGTGGTGCAGGTCGAACAGGTTCACCTTGTGCGACAGCAGCCCGCGGTCGAACACGCACTCCTCGGCAATCACGACATGGAAGCCGTTCGAGTATCCGTCGACGACCGACGCGCGAACGCACCCGCTCGTGCTCTCGCCGCACACGATGAGCGAGTCGACGCCCATCTGCGTCAGGTGCGCCGTGAGCGGCGTGCCGTAGAACCCGCTCGCGCGCTGCTTGTAGATGATGGTGTCCTCCGGCTCAGGGCGGAACGCCTCGAAGATGCCGAACGGGTCTTCGCCCCTCTGTGCGGAGCGGCGGTTCGTCGAACGAACGCGGTTGGGCCTCGCCTCCGGGCGGTCCTCTCCCGTCGTGTAGTACACGGGAAATCCGCGCGCCCGGGCCATCGCGAACAGCTGCTTCGTCGGCTCGATCGCGTTCCAGGCGTATTCTCCGCACGCGCTCGGAAACTCCTTCGCCACCTCGTGCACCGGACGCGACCCGCCCTGGTACGCCGAGTTGTACAGGTCAATCGCGAGCAGCGCGGGCCGCCGCCCGATGTACAGCTCGCGCTGGTAGTGCTTGTACAGCTCCAGGTCTTCCTCGCTCACAACGTCTTGCCAGCAATGGTCCTCGAACCCGTACGTGCTCATAACTTGCGCCTCCTTGCCCGACTTCTGCGCGGATTCTAGCGCGATTCCCCGGCTTGCGCGCGGCGCCTCTCCCGTAGCGCCGAACGCCTTCCGCCGGTACACTTGGCGGCGTCAGCATCCCGAGTGCGGCGAGGAGCGACATGACCACTTCTCCGGCCCCCGCGTTCACGATCATCGGACGCCCGATCCCGCGCGTGGAGGGCGTCGACAAGGTCAACGGCGCGGCGGCGTACACCGCCGACGTCGCGCCGCCCGGAACGGTGTGGGCGAAGAACGTGCGCAGCCCGCTTCCCCACGCGCGCATCGTCTCCATCGACGCTTCCCGCGCGCGGGCGGCGCCCGGCGTACTCGCCGTCCTCACCGCCGCCGATATCCCCAGCGACCGCACGGGCCGCAACATCAAGGACGTGCCGCTGCTGTGCGACGACAAGGTGCGCTTCATCGGCGACAAGGTGGCCGTGGTCGCCGCGGAGACTAGGGAGGCCGCCTCAGCAGCAGCCGAACTGGTCGACGTTCAGTACGAGGAGTTGCCCGCCGTGTTCGACCCGGTGGAGGCGATGCAGCCGGGCGCGCCCACGCTCCACGAGGACACGTCCGGCTACCTCGGGTTCCCGCCGACGCCGCCGGACACGCCGAACCTGTGCGGATACGCGCTGTGGGAGACCGGCGACGTCGAGAGCGGGTTCGCGGAGGCCGACGTGGTCGTGGAGCGCGAGTACGCGACGCAGCTCTCGCACCAGGCCTACCTCGAACCGAGCGCGTGGCTCGTCGACATCTCCCCTCCGGCAGACGGCGAGCCGGAGCGCGTGGAGGTGTGGGCGTCGAACAAGGTGCCCTACACGACGCGGGCCGAACTCGGCAGGCTGCTTGGCCGCGAGGAAGAAGACATCCGCCTGCACCCGGTGGTCATCGGAGCGGATTTCGGCAGCAAGAGCGCCACCGGCGACGGCCCCGCCGCGTACTGCCTCTCGCAGATGCTCAGCAGGCCGGTGAAATTCGTAAACACCGCCGTCGAAGACCTCACCACCGTTTCGCCGAAGCACGCGTTCATTGTCAGGCTCCGCACGGGCTTGAAGCGCGACGGCCGGATCGTCGCGCATGATGCGACCGTCATCATGAACCGGGGAGCGTACACGGGCCAGAACTCGTCGGCCAACGGCCTGCTGGGCGGAGCGCAGCGCGTGGGCAACTTCTACGCCATCCCCAACATGCGCATCGAGGCGTTCGCCGTCTACACCAACCGCGTGCCGTGCGGCTACATGAGGGCGCCCGGCTCGCCCCAGGCGCTGTTCGCCATCGAGGCGCACATGGACGTCATCGCCGCCGAACTGGGGATCGACCCCATCGAACTGCGAAAGCGCAACGTGCCGGAAAACGCCCCCAGCGGAGCGCCGCACCTGGCCGGACGCGTGCTCGACGAGGCCGCCCAAGCCTTCGGATGGAGCGAGCGGACCCGCGCAGCCGCCGGACGCAACACGCTCCTGGGCCGCGGCGTGGGCATGGCCGACCGGGGACACGGCGCGGGGCGGGCTTCCTCGTCCATCCGCGTTAACCCGGACGGCACGGTAACGGCGACGACATCGCTGCCGGAGAACGGGACCGGCGGACTCACCGTCGTCGCCGCGGTCGTCGCCGAAAGCCTCGGCGTGCCCCTCGATCGCGTGCGCGTCGTGCGGTCGACGACCGACGCGTTCCCCATCGACGTGGAGGCGGGCGGAAGCAAGACGACGAACAGTTCCGGCACCGCGGCTCTCACGGCGTGCGATCAGGTGAAG
Source organism: Dehalococcoidia bacterium (assembly GCA_034421335.1). Taxonomy (GTDB): domain Bacteria; phylum Chloroflexota; class Dehalococcoidia; order Lucifugimonadales; family Australimonadaceae; genus S5-327. The sequence continues at coordinate 8,957 of DAOUKL010000073.1, forward strand.
GAGCAGCTCGGCCCGCTGGCCGCCCGGGCGCTCGGAAGCGAGCAGGCCGAGTGGCGCGTGGCGTCGTGGAACGAGAGCGGAGAGCTCAGTCCGGGAGGCTGGCAGTCCACGGACGGACGGTTCATCTCGCTGGAGAGTCTGGCCGCCGAACTGATCCGGGAGGACGAACCGCTCGCGGCGGCTACCGTCACCCTCCAGGCGCCCCGCACGCCCGACCCCGGCGTATGCGTGCAGATGGCCGAGGTGGAGGTCGACGCCGAGACCGGCCAGGTGAGCCTGCGCCGGCTCGTGACGGCGCAGGACGTCGGCACGATCATCAACGACCTGGGGCACCAGGGGCAGATCAACGGAGCCGTCGTTCAGGGCCTCGGCTACGCGCTGATGGAGGAGCTCACCGTTGAAGACGGGCGCGTAACGACGCCCAACTTCGCCGATTACAAGATCCCTACTACCCAGGACATTCCGGAACTCGTAACCGTGAACGTTCCCGACTACGGCGAGGCCCTGGGGCCGTTCCACGCCAAGTCGATTGGCGAGATTCCCACCATCCCGACGGCGGGAGCCATCGCCAACGCCGTTGCAAACGCCATCGGCGCGCCCGTGGTCGAGTTGCCGCTCACCGCGGAGCGCGTGCTGCGGGCGCTCTCCGCGAAGGACGCGGCGGAGTAGAGCAGTCCCATACGTTCCGGCGTAGAGCGGGCCGCGGGCCGAGGCGCACACGAAAAGGAGATTTCCCATGCTCAGTATGCAAGAGAACGAGCTCATGACGGACATCTCGCCCGGGACGCCCATGGGCGACCTCGTGCGGCGCTACTGGGTCCCCGTGATGATGTCGGACGAGCTCCCCGAGCCGGACGGCGACCCCGTGCGCCTTCGCGTGCTGTGCGAAGACCTCGTCATCTTCCGCGACTCTCAGGGACGGGTGGGGCTGCTGCCGGAGCGCTGCCCGCACCGGCGCGCGTCCCTCTACTTCGGGCGCAACGAAGAGGGCGGTCTGCGGTGCATCTACCACGGCTGGAAGTTCGACGTCACGGGCCGCTGCATCGACATGCCGAACGAACCCCCCACGAGCACGTTCAAGGACAAGCTCAAGCCGTCCGGCTATCCGTGCCGCGAGGCCGCTGGCATGATTTGGGCGTACATGGGGCCGCGCTCCGAGCCGCCCCCGCTCCCCGGCTTCGAGTGGATGGAAATGCCGGAGGAACAGCGCCAGATTTCCCCGTTCCTACGTGAGTGCAACTGGGTGCAGGCCCTCGAGGGCGACATCGACACCTCGCACTCCGGCTTCCTGCACAGCAAGCTGCAGCGCGCCGCCGACCCCACCAACACCTGGCGGCGCGAGCACCCTCCGCGCATCGAGACCGTCGCCACCCGCTACGGCGCGATGTTCGGCGCCTGCTACGGCGACATACCGGCGGACCAGTCCGCCGACGGCGCTCCGCAGACGTACTGGCGCGTCAGCAACTTCCTCTTCCCCTTCTACACCTTCTTCCCGATGCGCCCCGACGGCATGGTGCCCGGCCACATCTGGGTGCCCCTCGACAATCACAACACCATGGTGTGGGCGCTCGGCTGGAACCCCGTTCGCCCCCTGGGCCAGAGCGGGACGTGGCGCGCCCGCACGGGCGCGCTCGTCGGCGAGTTCCTGCCCCAAACATCCGACGGCCTCGGACGGTGGCGTCCGAAGGCCAACTGGTCGAACGATTATCTGCAGGACCGCGCCATTCAGCGGACGGAAACGTTCTCCGGCATCGCCACTGTGCCGTTGCAGGACCAGGCGGTCACCGAGCCGATGGGACGCGTCGCCGACCGCACGCAGGAGCATCTCGGGACCGCCGACGCGATGATCATCCGGATGCGCCGCCTGCTTCTGGCCGCGGTGAAGGAGTTGCGCGACCACGGCGTCGAGCCTCCCGGCGTCGACACGCCGGACTGGTTCCGCATCCGCTCCGTCGCCGCGACCATCCCAGTCGACGCCGTCTGGACCGAAGCGCTCGGCGACTGGATGGAGGCGCGAACGCTCGAAATCCCCGGCATCGGCATCCCGACGCCCGCGTAAGAGAACGCAAGGCGACGTCTACACGCGAATGCAGGCCACCGAGTGGCCCGGCGCCTTCTCCTGAAGCGTCGGCGTCGTAACGCGGCACTCGTCGATGGCCATCGGGCAGCGCGTATGAAAGACGCACCCGGACGGCGGATTGAGCGGGCTGGGAATCGTTCCTTCGAGAATGATGCGCTCCCGGCTGCGCTCCGCGCGAGGGTTCGGTATCGGCACGGCGGACATCAGCGCCTTGGAGTACGGGTGCAGCGGCTCTTGGAAGATGCGCACCCTGTCCGCTATCTCCATCACCTTGCCGAGATACATCACGGCGACCCTGTCCGAGATGTGCCGCACGACCGACAGGTCATGCGCGATGAACAGGTATGTGAGGCCGAACTCGTGCTGCAAGTCTTCGAGCAGGTTGATCAACTGCGCCTGGATGGACACGTCGAGCGCGGAGACAGGCTCGTCCGCCACGATGAAGTCCGGCTGCACGGCGAGCGCCCGCGCGACGCCGATGCGCTGCCGCTGGCCCCCGCTGAACTCGTGCGGGTACCGGTCGGCCATGGCGGGGTTGAGCCCCACCGTGCGGAACAGTTCCGCCACTCGCGCCGAATACTCTTCCTTGCTCTCCACAAGGTTGTGCACCTTGAGCGGTTCCCCCACGATGTCGCCGGTCTTGATGCGGGGGTTGAGCGAGCTGTACGGGTCCTGGAAGACGACCTGCATACGCCGCCGCATCGCCCGCATCGCCCCGCCCTTCAGCGTCGCAAGGTCGACGCCGTCGAACAGCACCTGGCCGCTCGTGGGGCGGTAGACCTGCAGGATGACCCGACCGATGGTGGTCTTGCCCGAACCGCTCTCGCCAACGAGCCCCAGCGTCTCGCCGCGCCGCACCGTGAAGCTCACGCCGTCGACCGCTTTCACCTCGCCCACCTGGCGTTGCAGGATGACGCCGGCGGTGACGGGGAAGTGCATCTTGACGTCGCGCACTTCCACGATGTCGTCAGTGGTCGGCGCCGCAGTCGTTGGAGCCGGGGAGGATTGCGTCATGCCGTGACCTCCGTCGTCTCCAGGGAATCTAACAGGTGGCCCTTCCAACAGGCGTAGACGTGCGGGCTGCCGTCGCTCGACTCGAGGGGCGGCGCGCTGGCGCGGCAATGGTCGTCGGCGTGTGGACAGCGGGGCACGAACGAGCAGCCGGGCGGCAACCGGTCGAGGTCGGGAGGCATCCCCTCGATCGAGGCGAGCCGGGCCTCGCGGTCGACGTCGAGTCGGGGCACGGACCCGAGCAGCCCCCGGGTGTAGGGGTGTCTCGGCGTCTCGTAAATCTCGTCGGCGGTGCCGCGTTCGATGATCTTGCCGGCGTACATCACGTTGACCCGGTCGGCGTATCGGGCGACGACGCCGAGGTTGTGGGTGATGATGATGACCGCCGTGCCGAGTTCGGAGCTCAGCTCCTTGATGAGTTCGAGTATCTGGGCCTGGATGGTCACATCCAGCGCCGTGGTCGCCTCGTCGGCGAGGAGCAGCCGGGGATTGCAGCTCAGTGCGATCGCGATCATCACGCGCTGGCGCATCCCGCCGCTGAACTGGTGTGGGTAGTTGCTCAGGCGGGTCTTCGCGTCGGGGATCCCCACCATCTCGAGGAGCTCCACGCTCCGGCGGACAGCCGCCTCCGGCGAGTACCCCATGTGGATCTCGACCGTTTCTGTCAGTTGGCGTCCGATGGTCAGCACGGGATTGAGGGAGGTCATCGGCTCCTGGAAGATCATGGCGATCTTGTTGCCGCGAATCCTCCGCATCTCTCGCTCGCTCAGTTGCAGCAAGTCCTGGCCCTCGAAGATGACCTCGCCGCCCACGATTCTGCCGGGCGGGTTCGGGATGAGCTGCAGCAGAGACAGTGCGCTGACGCTCTTGCCGCACCCGCTCTCGCCGACGAGCCCGAGCGTCTCGCCTTCCTGCAGGTCGTAGCTCACGCCGTCCACGGCCTTGACGATGCCGCTCTCGGAGTTGAACTCGGTGCGCAGGTCTCGCACCTCAAGCAAAGTGGCCAACAGAGCCCCTTTCCGGCGGACGCGCCGCCGTAGCGAACCGGACGCTCCGCGGCGACCGGCGCCTATCTCTCCCTACGAGTCGCCTCGCCGCAGGCGCGGGTCGAGCACGTCGCGCAGAGCATCGCCCAGCAAGGCGAACGTGAAGACGACGATCGACAACGCCATGCCTGGGAATATCACCATCCAAGGCGCGGCTTCCATGTAGCCGCGCGCGCCCACGTTCAGCATGCCTCCCCAGCTCGGCGATGGAGGCGGTATGCCCAGGCCGAGGAACGCCAGCCCCGCCTCCGCCACGATGACGCCGCCGAGCGCTCCCGTCGCCAGCACGAACACCGGCCCGAGCGTGTTCGGCAGGATGTGCCGCAGCACCATGCGCGGCAGGCTGACGCCGATCGTCACGGCGGCGAGCACGTACACCTCTTCCTTCACGCTCAACGTGCTCGAACGCGACAGCCGCACTACCCTGGGCACGATGGCGACCGATAACGCGAGTCCCACGTTCAGCAGCGACGCGCCCAGCGCGACCACGAGCAGCATCGCCAGAATGATGAAAGGAAACCCCATCATCACGTCGACCACTCGCTGCACGATTAGGTCCAGCTTCCCGCCAAGGTAGCCGGAGAGCACTCCCACCACCATGCCGACCGTCGTACCCAGCCCGATCGCGAGGAACCCCACCTGCAGCGAGATGCGAGCGCCGTAGACGACCCTGCTGAACACGTCGCGCCCGAGGTTGTCGGTGCCCATCAGGTGGGAGGCCGATGGGCCCTCCAGCCGTTCGGCGGCCACCTGGTCGCGGATGGGGTCGTGCGTGGATATCACCGGCGCAAAGAGCGCGACGACCGCGAGCAGGATGAGCACCACCGCGCTGATCGCGCCCGCCGGCTTCCGCCGGGCGAACCGCTTCAGGTTCTGCGAAAGGGTGCGCTTCGGTCTCGCCTCGTGCGCCAGTTGCTCCAGCGTCGGCTGGCCCCCTGCTGCCGCTTCAACCGCCATGACGACCGAACCTCCTACGAGTACCGCACTCGCGGGTCGACGTAAGAATAAGCGATATCGACCACGAGGTTGAGGGCGAGCATGAAGAACACCAGCATCATCGCAAGGCTCTGCACCACGGGGAAGTCCCTGCCGACGGAGGCCTCGACAATCGCCTGGCCGAGGCCCGGAATGCCGAACAGGTTCTCCAGGATCACGGTGCCGCCCAGCAGCGTGCTCACCTCCAGTCCACCGAGCGTGATGACGGGTATGAGCACGTTGGGCAGGCTATGCCTCCGCACGACGAGCTGCTGGGTGAGCCCTTTCGCCTTCGCGGTGCGCACGTAGTCTTGGGCGAGCACTTCCAGCATCCCGGAGCGCGTGATGCGCGTCATATAGGCGCTGAATCGCCAGGCGAGGATCAGCGCCGGCCAGATCATGATCTGGAGGTGATGCCACGGCTCCACCCATATGTTCGAGTACCCCAGTGGCGGCGACCACCCTAGCTGCGTCACCATGAAGAGCAGCAGCAGAAGGGCTATCCAGAAGTTGGGCATCGACTGCCCCAGGATGGCGCTCATGCGCAGGACATAGTCCGGCCACTTGTCCTGGTAGAGCGCCGAGAATACCCCTAGCGGGATGGCGACGATCAACGACAGCAGCACCGTGTACACGGTCAGCTGCAGCGTGACCGGCAGGCGCCGGGCGATGATCTCCGACAGGGGCTCGGTCGAGCGAATGGACTCGCCGCCGAACTCCCCGTTCACCATCGACCAGACCCACTTGCCGTACTGCACGGGCAGCGGGTCGTTCAGCCCCAGTTCCTCGCGGAGCTCCCGCACCTGCGTTTCGGTGTAGCCGCTGCCGCCCTCGACAGCCTCCTGCCCGAGGATGGCGAGCGCCACGTCCCCGGGAAGGACCCTGAGTATCCCGAATATCAGGATGCTCGCGAGCACGAGGGTCGGGATGAACAGAAGCACCCGGCGCGCTATGTACTTTTGCATCCCGGCTCCCTCAGGCCCTCTGCGGCGTGCGGTTCTTCACCCGTTGTCCTTTACTGGTCCAGCCACACCGTCGCGAAGTCAAGGTTACGGCGGTAGTTGTCCACGGGCACCTGGATGCCCATCACGTACTCGCGGACGACCGTGTGCGTGTTCTCCGTGTACAGCGGCGCGGAGTAGACCATCTCCACGGCGAAGTACTGCTCCATCTCCCGCGCGATCGCGACCCGCTCCTCCAGTTCGGCCGCAGCAGCCAGGCGAACGAAGAACTCGTCCACCTTCGGGTCGTCGTGCTTCGGCTCAGCCGCGGCGTTCGTGCTGACGCTCGCGATGGTCGAGTAGTACTGGCTTGGCAGCGCCACCGTCGCTCCGCCGTGCTGCATGTCGTACGAACCATCCAACGTCCTGGAAGCCCGCGTGGCGTCGTCCACGAGTTGGAGATCGACGCTGATGCCGAAGTCCTCCAGCTGGCCTGCTATCGGCTCGCACATGTGCACCCACAGCCTGCGGCACATGTATTCGAGGTCGAAGCCGTCCGGGTAGCCTGCTTCGGCCAGCAGCGCCTTCGCCTGCTCACGGTCCTCCGCCTTGGTCGCAGGGTTCCAGCCCGGCGATTCCATGAGGCCGGGGGTCGCCCATAGGGTGTCCGGGTCGAACATGCCGACTCGCTTGGCGAAGCCGCCGAACGTCACCTGGATGAGTTCCTCGCGGTCGAGCCAGAGGTGTATCGCGCGCCTGACCCGAACGTCCTTTATCGGGCCCTCACGGATGGAGTTGAAGGCGAGCGGTATGAAGCTCGACTGGCCCATCTCCAGTATCGTCACCCTCTCGGGCCCGAGGGTGGAGAGAATGGCCGCTTCACGCTCGGGGGTCAACTGGAACCCGCCGCCGCGGGCCGTGGCGTCCAGGCGTCCCGTGCGGAACGCCGTGTCCATGCCGGACTGGTCCGGCGTGATGTAGAAGTCGATGCCGTCCAGGTAGGGAAGCTGGTTCCCGTTCTCGTCCGTCATGTAGTACTGCTCGAACCGGCGCACCTCGGCGACGCTGCCGGGCCGGTACTCCTGCAGGTAGAACGGGCCGAGTCCGACGAGCCCAATGTCCAAGGGGGTGACGTTGACGTTCCCCGCATCGATCTCGGGTTGCATCAGGTGCCGCGGGTGCTGGATGAGTTGGTTGTCGACGGCCAGCAACTGGTCGAAGTCGGAGACGGGGCTCGTGAGGTTGATGACGACGGTAAGGTCGTCCGGGGCCTCGATGCTCTCCACCCACGGGACGAAGTCCCAGTTCGCGGGGCGCCGCGAGTTCTCTCCGACCGTTACGCCGAAGACCATGAGGTCCAGCCAGAACTTCACGTCGGGAGCGGTGAATTTCACGCCGTCGTGCCAGTACACGTCGTCGCGGAGCGTGAAGGTCCAGGACGTCTTGTCGTCGTTCGAGGACCACTCGGTTGCGACGCCGGGACAGATCGACGCGCCATCGTCCCAGCACTGGCGGATCATGTTCCCCATGCCGAAGATCGAGCCTCCCGGCTGGAGGATGCTGATGGTGCCTGAGCGGGACGCGTCCCAGCCCAAGGGCGGGTCCGCGCGGGTCGAGAACCTGGCGATGCCGCCGTAGCGGTCCGACGTGTCCTCCATAGCCATCGCTGTCGGCGTCGGCGTGGGTTCGGGCCCCATGGCGTCCGACGGGGTGGGAGTCGGCTCAGGCGCCTCCTCCACGGGGGCCGTGGTCGGGGTCGGGGTTGCGGTCGGGTCTTCCGACGCGCAAGCGGCCAGCACTAGAGCCAGAATGGAGATGCTCGCCAGGAGCATCAGGGGTTTGAACGCGCGCTTTCCAATGGTCATAGAGAACCTTCCTGCTATTGTTCCGGCTCAGCGGCCACGAAGGTGATCGGCGCCGTCGCCAAAGACCCCATGCTGCCTTCCGCTCTCACCGTGTACGTGCCCGGGCTGGAGTTGACGCGGTCCATCCTGAACCGCCCTCTCTGCGTGAGCACGAACGTTCCAAACTCGCTGGCGTCCGCGGCGCCGAGGGTTCCGGGGCCGTAGGCGTCCGTGTGGAAGATGATGAACACCGATTCGCCGGGGTGGAAACCCCAACCGGTTACGGTGAACGTCCGCTCGGAGCCGATGGTGTAAGCGTCCTGATCGAGCGCGATGCCGGCGGCTGACGCCGGGGCAGGGTCGCCAGGCGGGCCTGCAGGGCCGTCGGCGCCCGCTGGCCCTGGAGGGCCGGCCGGGCCTGCGGCGCCCGCCGCGCCGGCGGCGCCGGCGGGACCCGCCGGCCCTCTCTCCCCCGGTTCGCCCTCGCACGCGAGGGCCGTCAGTGCGACGGCGAGCATCAGAACGCAAGCGATTGCCGAGATTCCCATGGAGCTTCCTCTTCTCACGCTCGTTTTCTTCCCGCGATTCTTCATCTGTTATCCCCTACTTGTCCAGCCATACCGTCGCGAAGTCGAGGTTGCGACGGTAGTTGTCCGTAGGCACCTGGATGCCCTTCACGTACTCCCGCACCACCGTGTGCGTGTTCTCCGTGTAGAGCCATGCCCCGTAAGCCTGCTCGACGGCGACGTACTGCTCCATCTCGCGCGAGATCTCCACGCGCTCCTCGATGCTGCCGGACGCCGCCAAGCGGGTGAAGAAGTCGTCCACCTTCGTGTCGTTGTGCTTCGGGTCGGCGGCAGTGTTGGTTCCCGCGCTTGCGATGAGCGAGAAGTACTGGCTCGGGAGCGCCACCGTTGGGCCGCTCATCACCATGTCGTACGCGCCTTCCAACGTCCTGGACGCGCGCGTGGCGTCGTCCACCAACTGGAGGTCGACGCTGATGCCGAGGGCCTCCAGTTGGCCAACTATCGGCTCGCAGACGAAACCCCACAGCCTGCGGCACATGAATTCGGTCTCGAACCCGTCGGGGTAGCCCGCTTCGGCCAGCAGCGCCTTCGCCCGCTCACGGTCGGCTTCCTTGGTCGCGGGGTTCCAACCGGGCGTCTCCATCAGGCCGGGGTTCGCCCATGCCGTGTCCGGGTCGAACATCCCCGTCATCTTGCCGAAGCCGCCGAACGTCACTTGCACGAGTTCCGGGCGATCGAGCCACAGGTGAATGGCCTGCCTCACCCGCACATCCTGTAGCGGGCCTTCACGCAGCATGTTGTACGCGAGCGCCCAGAAGCTCGACTGCGCCATCTCCAGGATCGTCACTCTCTCAGGTCCGAGGGTGGACAAGATGGCCGCCTCTCGCTCAGGCGTGAGCTGGAAGCCTGAGCCGCGTGCCGTCGCGTCTAGCCGTCCGGTGCGGAACGCCGTGTCCATACCCGACGGGTCAGGCGTGATGTAGAAATCGATGCCGTCGAGGTAGGGAAGCTGGTTCCCGTTCTCGTCGCTCAGGTAGTACTGGTCGAACCTGCGCATCTTGGCGACGCTGCCCGGACGGTATTCTTCGAGGTAGAACGGCCCGAGCCCGATAAGCCCGATATCAAGCGGCGACACGTTTACGTTCCCCGCGTCAATCTCGGGCTGCATCAGATGCCGCGGGTGCGCGATGATCTGGTTGTCGACCGCCAGCAACTGGTCGAAGTCGAACACAGGACTCGTGAGGTTGACGACCACCGTGAGGTCGTCCGGCGCATCGACGCTCTCCACCCAGGGGATGAAGTCCCAGCCCGCAGGACGCCGCACGTCCTCGCCGACGGTCACGCCGAACACGGCCAGTTCCAGCCAGAACTTCACGTCTGCGGCGGTGAGCTTGACGCCGTCGTGCCAGTAGACGTTGTCGCGCAGCGTGAACGTCCACGATGTCCGGTCGTCGTTCGTGCCCCATTCGGTCGCAAGACCCGGGCAGACAGCCGCGCCGTTGTCAGGGCACTGGCGGATCATGTTCCCCATGCCGAAGATCGACCCCGCGGGCATCAGCACACTGATGCTGCCCGACCGGATGGGGTCCCATCCCCGCGGCGGGTCGGCGCGGGTGGAGAAGTTGGCGATGCCGCCGTAGCGGTCCGACGTGTCGTCCATCGCCATCGCCGTTGGCGTCGGCGTCGGTTCGGGCGCCATTGCGTCCGAGGGGGTGGGAGTCGGCTCAGGCGCCTCCTCCACGGGGGCCGTGGTTGGAGTCGGGGTTGCGGTCGGGTCTTCCGACGCACAGGCGGCCAGCACCAGGGCGAGGACGGAGATGCCCGCCAGGAGCATCAGGGGCTTGAACGCACGTCTTGCGAGTGTCATTAGAGTCCTCCCTGTCCGGTTGCCGGACTCCTGCTGCTACTGCTCCGGCTCGGGCGCGACGAAGGTGATCGGCGCCGTCGCCAAAGAGCCCATGCTGCCTTCCGCTCTCACCGTGTACGTGCCCGGGCTAGAGTTGATGCGGTCCATCCTGAACCGCCCTCTCTGCGTGAGCACGAACGTTCCAAACTCGCTGGCGTCCGCGGCGCCGAGGGTTCCGGGGCCGTAGGCGTCCGTGTGAAAGATGATGAACACCGACTCACCCGGATGGAAGCCCCAACCGGTTACGGTGAACGTCCGCTCGGAGCCGATGGTGTAAGCGTCCTGATCGAGCGCGATGCCGGCGGCTGACGCCGGGGCCGCGTCGCCAGGCGGGCCTGCAGGGCCGTCGGCGCCCGCTGGCCCTGGAGGGCCGGCCGGGCCTGCGGCGCCCGCCGCGCCCGCCGCTCCTTGGGGACCCGCTGGACCCGCGGGCCCTCTCTCTCCCTGATCCCCGCACGCGACGGCGGCCAGTGCGGCGGCGAGCATCAGAACGCAAGCGATTGCCGAGATTCTCATGGAGCTTCCTCTTCTCACGCTCGATTCGAAAGACACAGCCCCACTACGGGCTGCGCCCTCCACCGCGTTCGAACGCCGCGCATTCTAGGAGAGTGGATTAACGGCGTCAAACAGGCCGTTAATGCCAGAGGAGGCGCCCGAATTCGTGTAGTTCAGCGAATTCCGACCAACGCCCCGTTCGACGTCGCCACGTACACAGTGTCGCCGCCCACTGCGATGTCGTAGGCCGAGCCGACGCCGAGGTCGACGCGCCACTGCTCCGCGCCAGTCGCGGCGTCCAGCGCCACGACAAGGCCGGCGCTCCCGCCAACGACCACTTCCCCGCCACGAACGACGGGCGAGGTCGCCTCGGGCGCGCCGAGTTCCGCTCGCCACACGATCGCGCCGGTCTGACGGTCGTACGCGAACACCCGCCCTCCCGCCGTGCTCACGTACACGCGCTCCTCATCCACCGCGGGCGTTCCCGTGAAGCTTTCCCCCGGCTGGCTCACCACCCAGACAACGCCTTTCACCGGCGGCAATTCGGCGGCCATTCCCCACCGGAACATCCACCGCCGAACGTTGCGCGCCGACTTCTCGAAAGGCCATTGCCGGTTGTTCCACTCCACGCGCCGGATCGTCCCGCCAACGTCCGCGGCGTACGCCGAGTCTTCCGCAATGGCGGCGGAACCGACAGCGAGCGCAATGTCGTAATCGAACCATCGTTTCGCCGTATGCCTGTCGATGAAGTGGATGAAGTTGTCCTGCGAGACCACGACCACGAGACGCTCGTTCACCGACGGCCCGGAAGTGACGCGCCCTCCGGTGGCGAAACTCCATCGCTCCTCGCCTGTGAGCGCGTCCAGCGCGTACAGCCGGCGGTCGTCCGCGCCGACGTAGAGGACGCCGTCCGCGATTGCAGGCGAGGAGCGCACCGGCGCGTCCGTCCGGAAACTCCATGCCTCGCCGCCGTTCTCACGGTGGAGCGCGACCACTCGTCCGCCGAGCGTCCCCAGGTAGACGAGGTCCCCGGCGACGGAGGGTGTTGCGCTCACCGGCGCCCCCAGGTGGCGACGCCACACCAGCGCGCCGTCCGAGGAGCTGAACGCGGACGCCGTACCGTCCGCCGCGCCCGCGTAGACGACGCCGTCCTGCACCACTGCGCCCCCGCCCGGCGGAGCGCCGAGGTCGGCCTCCCAGGCGACCTCGCCCCTGAGCGGCGCGGCGGGCGTCGGCGCGGCCCCGGCGCGGCGCGGGCCGCCCCCTTCGGTCGGCCAATCTCCTTCTGAGAGGACGCTCGTCAACTCAGACGCAGGGGCGGGCAGAAAGCGCGCGGAGCCGACGTTCTCGGCGGCAATCCACGCCGCGATCAGCAGCGCGAGCGCGGCGGCCGCCGCTCGTAAGGCCAGCCGTCGTCGCCGCGCACGGCGGCGCCACGCATCGGCGTCGGAGGAGCCATCCGCCGGCGTCAGGCGGGAGCGGCACGCCGCGCAGTAGCGCGCTCCAGCCTCGTTGACGCAGCCGCAGACGCGGCACGTCAACGAGGAGGCGCCTAGCTCACTCAAGCGCGGCGGCCCGGGCGGCCCTTACGCCCCAGCGTGATTGATGGGCTGGAAAGCGAGGCAGTGCTCTCTCGTCGCCTCCACCCAGTCCATGTCCTTGGGCAACACCGTGGCCGCGGAGCGGATGGCGAACAGCGTGGGGTCGTCGACGCTCCGCGGTAGTTCGCCTGTGTCGCGGAACTCCTTGGCCGCGTTCAGCAAGCGGTAGCGCGTGTGAATGATGCCGGCGTCCGTCGAAACCAGGTGCTCCTTCGTCCGGTCGTAGATCGGCCCCATCGTCTCCTGCATTCCGGAGTCTTGCGCCCACGTGCCCGGGATCCCGCACCACCGCTCGGTCTGCTGCGCGCGGAAGTCGTTCCAGTAGTCGTTCGTGATGTTCTGACGGGGGCGCCACTGGCTGCCCGGAAGCGTGGGGTCCATCGGCATGAAGCCCACTTCGCCGATGTTGTAGACGCCGGGCCGCTTGTCCATGTCCAGCAGTTCGTCTTCCGTCAGCGGACGGTTCGGGTGGTAGGTGGCCCCGAAGACCATCGTGTGCTCGTCGTCGATGGGGATCCACGCGCGGAACCCGCGCTTCGGGTCTTCCCCGTAGGGCCCGGTCATCGTGTAGAAGGGCAGGAGGAACTGGCTCACGCGCCAGTAGTAGCTTGCGTCGTCGACGTTCCGGTGGCAGCCGACGAGCACCCCGTAGTCGGTGTCGCGCGCCTCGAATACCGGGCAGCGGTCGGTCTCCTTGTAGTACGGCCCCATCGACTTGGCGCTGGGCTGCGCCATCCTGAACGGCAGGCTCGTGTGGAGGTACGAGTTGTGCGAGTTGTCGATGTCGCCCTCGAGCGCCTGCACGAAGTTGTTGATCTGCAGCCGCTTGGCGATGTGCCGGTGCTCCACCGGCACCATGTTCCATTCGAAGTCCGGCAGCGGAGGAGGCGTCTCCCGCGGCCCCATGTACGTCCAGATGACCCCGTTCCGCTCCTGGCACGGGTACGCCTTGATGCGGATCTTCTCCTTGAACGTCGCACCTTCCGGGGCGTTCGGCATGTCGATGCACGCGCCGGTCGTGTCGAACTTCCAGCCGTGGTACACGCACCGCAGCCCGAACTCCTCGTTGCGGCCGAAGAACATCCCCGCGCCCCGGTGCGGGCAGCGGTCGTCCACCATCCCCACGCTCCCGCCGGTGTCCCGGTAGGCGACGAGATCCTCGCCGAGGAGACGAACGCGGAGTGGCTGGCCGTTGCGCTCCGGCAACTCCGACGACATCAGCGCCGGAATCCAGTAGTGACGCAGCATGTCGCCGGTCGGAGTTCCGGCGCTCACCTTGCACATCAGTTCGTTGTCTTCTCTCGAAAGCATTGCAATCTCCTCCCGCCCTGACCCCTTATCGGGGCCGCTTCCTGCTACGAATTATCGGCGGCCGCATTGTAGCAGCCGGCGCAAATCGCAATTCTCTCCCTCCAAGGGAACCTTGTCCCGAAGGGCAGGGAGGGCGCCCCAGCCCCCTCCTCCAAAGTCGGGGGTGGGGCTGGGGTGGGGCTTGCGCGCGCAAAGCGCGCCCCTCCGTCATTCCTGCGAAAGCAGGAATCTCGCCTCCTGCCTCCCCCCGAGGGGAGATGCCCGAAGGCAGAGAGGGCGCCTCCGTCATTCCCGCGGAGGCGGGAATCCATCCCCCTGGGTTCGTGGTGAGCCTGTCGAACCACGGGGCATTCTCAGGCGTAGGGCGATTATGTAAAGGTCTCGTCCAGGGAAGGACGCCCTCTCACCCCAGATCAATCGTCGGCGTCTGGTGCGCCAGAGCCGTCTCCTGGCGCGTCCGCGACGACTCCAGCATGGCGAGGCACACTTCCATCGTCGCCTTCGCCCACCGCCCGTGATGCACGACCGGACGCCCCTCCGAGACCGCGTAGTACACCTCGTCGATGACGGCCCCGCGGCCCTGTACGCCGCGCCACGGGTCGGGCTCGATGAGCCTGAAACCGTCCGTCGTGTACGCCCCCACGCCCTCCGGCAGCATCCGAAGGTCGGCGCCCTCGCAGGCGACGATGAACGCGCCGAGTTCACCCTGCAGCAGCGACGGCGCGCCCTGGCTCGCGCGCTCGCGGGCCACGGACCGCTCACCGCCATAGCCCGTGCTGATGCGCATCGACGTCTCTTCCTCGGCGGAGCGAGCCGCGCGCAGCGCCCGGCGCGTCGCTCCGTACCGCTCAGCCTCTTTCGGGCCTCGTCCGCCGCTCAGTTCCGAAGAGTCGAAGTGGTCGTACCCACTGTAGGAGAGCGTCGCCACGGCGCCGTTCTCGAAATCGAGGAAGGCAGTGTAGGCGCCCTCCGTATGCCGCTGCGAGTCGAGGTCCAGCGCCGCCGCGCGAACGCTGCGCGCCATGCCGCCCGCGATGAACCGCGCCGCGTCCACCTGGTGCGGGACCTGGTTATACATGATGCCCCCGCCAAGCGCGGTGACGAGCTCCTCGGGGCGGCGCGGACGGTACAGGAAATCCGTGTACGCCGTCGCAGTGATGAACCCCAGCTGGCCGAACGTCTCCTCGACGACCAGACGCCGCATCTGCTGCACCGTCGGGTTGAAGCTCGCTGTGTGTCCGACCACCAGGACGACGCCGGCCCGCTCGGCGGCGACGGTCATCCGCTCGCAATCGTCGAGCGTGAGCGCCATGGGCTTCTCCACGATGGCGTGCTTCCCGTGCGCCGCCGCGAGTTCCAGGTGTTCGGCGTGCAGCTCGTGCGGCGTCGCAATGTACACCGCGTCCACGTCCGCGCTCTTGCACAGCTCCGCGGCGTCCGAAAACGCCTTCCCCCCGAAGTCCGCCTCGAAGCGGTCGCGGTGCTGCTTGTGGAGGTCAGCCGCCGCCGTCACGCGGATGTCCGGATGCCTCCCCAGAGCCGACAGCATCCCGCTCCCCGCTCTCCCCAGGCCGATGACTCCGAACCGCAACTCCCGCCCGTCCATCGCGCCTCCTTCCCTCTCCTTAACCCTGCCCCGGAGGGGGAAGGAGTATGAATTCTCCCCCATGGGAAACCCTTCCGTCATTCCCGCGAAGGCGGGAATCCATCCCCCTTGGGTTCGTGGTGAGCCTGTCGAACCACGGCCAGTTCTGCAAGGCCCCCCATGGGGGAGATGCCCGAAGGGCAGAGAGGGCTACGCCGGGCAGTCCGGGTTCCCCGCCGTCACCTTCCGCCGCTCAACTGTGGAGTCGAACCACGACTCCTCGGAAGGAATGAGCACCGCGTCCGACCGGATGGCGTACGCCTCCGGGACCATCGCCTCATAGGGCGTTACGCCATTCTCGGCGAACGCCTTGGCTGCCCGGATCAGCCGCCGGCGCATCGAAATGATGCCCAGGTCCGACGTGCCGAGATGCTCCCTGGTGCGGTCGAATATCTTGCCCATGCTCAGTTGCGGAGCGGCATCCTGCGCCCAGAACTCGGCGATGCCCGAGAACGTCTCGTTCTTCTGCAATTCGCGGCTCTGGTTGAAGTCGTTCTCGATGGAGAGCGCCGGGCGCCACCGTCCGAACGGGGCGCTGCTGCGGGGAGCCCGGTTCTCTGGCGATATCGTCCACACCCCGGCCCTAGCCTGCATCGCCTCCCGCTGTTCGCCGGTGAAGGGGCGCGACGGGTGGAACGTCGCCCCGATGACGAACACGTTCTCGTCGTCGATGGGCACCCACGCGCGCCAGTTTCGCGTGGGGTCGTCCCCGTACGGGCCGGTCATCGTGTGGAACGGCATCAGGTGCTGGCTTATGCGCCAGTACCGCTGGCCGTCCGGCGCCTCACGGCCCGAGCCGATGCACACTCCGTAGTCGGTCTCCACCACCTGGAAACGCGGATGCGTGTCGTTCATGCGGATGGCGTCGACGCCCGCCCTCGGCGAGTTTGGGTCGAGATACAGCCGCGAGTGCACGAACGAAACGTGGCTCTGGTCGAGATCGCCCTCCATCCCCTGCACCCAGTTCGAGTACTGCACCCGCTTCGACGCCACGATGTGCGACTCCGGCAGGTCCAGCCACTCCAGCGCCGGCAGCGGAGGCGGCTCGCTCTTCGGCCCCATGTAAGTCCATATCACGCCCGCCCGCTCGACGACCGGGTACGACGGCTGCCGCACCTTGCCGTGGAAGTTGCTGTCGGGCGGCTCGCTGGGCATGTCCACGCAATGGCCCTCCACGTCGAACTTCCAGCCGTGGTAGATGCACCGCAGCCCGTCCTTCTCGTTTCGCCCGAAGTAGAGCGACGCCCCCCGGTGCGGGCATTGCTCGGCTATGAGCCCCGCCCTGCCCGACGAGTCCCGCACGGCCAGCAGGTCCTCCCCCAGCAGCCGCACTCGCTCCGGCGAGCCGTCCGCCTCGATCTCCCACGAGAAGAGGAACGGGATCCAGTACTGGCGGATCAACTCCCCCATGGGGGTTCCCGCCCCTACCCTCGTCATCAGTTCGTTGTCCGCAGTACTCAGCATCGCATTCCCCCTTAGGCCAGCGTTGCCCTTGGCAGTCGGCAGTATAGGCCCGGCGTCCGTCCGGCGAAAGCGGGACTTCACGGCGCCCGGAGGGGGGCCGCAAGCGGGGGAGTTCATAGTAAAGTTTCACCTGTGCGGGCGACCGGCGCCCGCAAGGAGCACGAATTTGGCGACGGCGACCCAGAACCCCCGCTACGAGGCGAACGAAAGCCCGTCTTGGCTCACTTCGCTGGGGTTCGGCCTGCAGTTCGCCATGATCGCGTCCGCCACGTTGCTCGTGACGCCGGTCGTCGTCGCTGAAGCGTCGGACCGTGGTGAGCCGTATGTCACGTGGATGGTGTTCGCCTCGCTGGTGGTCGTGGGGTTGTCCACGCTGCTACAGGTGCGACGCCTGGGGCCGCTGGGGGCGGGCGCGGCGCTCCCCATGGCCACCGCTCCGTTCGCGATTCCCTTCTGCATCACGGCGGTCGTCGACGGCGGTCCCGCGACGCTCTTAACGCTCTCTCTCGCCTCCGCGGTGTTCCAGTTGATCATCTCCAGGTGGCTCTTCATCCTCCGAAGGATCGTCACCCCTGTCGTCAGCGGCACGGTGATGATGATCCTGTCGGTTACGCTGGCGTCCGTCGTGTTCGCCCTGCTGGACGACACGGCTCGCGAGGAGCCGGTGGCCGCTCCCCTCACGGCGCTCGCGACGTTCGCAATCGTTATCGGGCTCATGCTGCGGGGAAGCGCCTTGTGGCGTTTGTGGGCGCCGGCCATCGGCATAGTCGTCGGATGTGTCGTCGCGGCGGCGTTCGGCATCTACGACCCCGCGAGGATCACCGAGTCGACGTGGGCGGGCCTGCCGGCGGAGCGGCCGGCCCTCGGGCTGGATTTCAGCTCGGCGTTCTGGACCCTGCTGCCCGCGTTCCTGTTCATGGGCGTCATCATCTCCATCCAGGGGGACGGCGAGTCCATCGCGCACCAGCACGTCTCCCGCCGCGAGGCCCGGGCCATCGATTTCCGGGAGGTACAGGGCACGATGGCGGGCGCGGGGATGAGCAACATGCTCGCGGGAGTCGCCGGGACCACGCCCAACGTCGTGAACCCCGGCATGGCGTCGTTCATACAGGTTACGGGCGTCGCGTCGCGTCGCGTGGGCTACTGCATCGGCGCCATCTTCCTCGTCGTCGCCTTCCTTCCCAAGCTCTCCGGCCTCTTCAGCAGCATACCCGGGCCGGTGATGGCGGGTTACCTCATCTTTATCGTGGGCACCCTGTTCGTCGACGGCGCCCGCACGGTTGTACAGTCGGAGCAGAACCGGCAGCGCCTCACCGCCGCGGGCGTCTCCTTCTGGTTGGGCGCGGCCTTCCACTTCGACCTCTTCACGCTGCCGAACCTCGGGTCGGTGTGGGGGCCGATGCTGGACAGCGCCATCACCACGGGCGGTCTCGCCGTGGTCGTTCTGGTCCTCTTCCTCGAGGTCACCAAGCGGCGGCGGATGCGCTTCGAGTCCGAACTCGACGCCGACGCCCTCCCCGACCTCTTCGCGTTCATCGAGCGCTTTGCCGAGAGCCGCCGCTGGAGCGACCCGATGAAGGAGCGCCTCAGCGCCGCCGCCGAGGAGACCCTGCTGACGCTCGCTCCGCTCGACCTAACCGGCGAGGCCGAGGAGCGCGAGCCGCGACGGCTCGTCGTGCTCGCCTCCAACGAGGGGCCCGTGGCGGAACTGGAATTCATCGGAGGCACGGACGAGCAAAACCTCGAAGACCGCATCCGGCAGCTCCAGCAGCACAGCGAGGAAATCACGTCGGAGGACGATATGTCGCTCCGCCTGCTGCGGCGCTACGCCTTGTCGGTGCGGCACCAGCAGTTCCACGGCTCCGACATCATCATGGTGCGCGTCGGCCCTCCCGCGGGGTAGCTTCCCCCACCTGTCTCCCCCCGAGGGGGAGATGCCCCGAAGGGGCCGAGAGGGCGCTCCGGCCCCCTCCCCCGAAGTCGGGGGAGGGCTGGGGTGAGGGTTTGCGCGCGTCAGCGCGCGCTCCGTCATTCCTGCGAAAGCAGGAATCTCGCCTCCATGTCTCCCCTCTTGCCTGTCATTCTGAGCGCAGCGAAGAATCTCGTCCGCTAGGCGCTCCGGCCCCCTCCCCCGAAGACGGGGGAGGGCTGGGGTGAGGGCGCTCCGTCATTCCTGCGGAAGCAGGAATCTCGCTCCCTGTCTCCCCCCGAGGGGAGGCGCCCGAAGGGGCAGAGAGGGCGCTCCGGCCCCCTCCCCCGAAGACGGGGGAGGGCTGGGGTGAGGGTTTGCGCGCGTCAGCGCGCACCCCGTCGTTCCCACGCCCGCCGTAACCTGCCCCGGCGGGGCGGCGTGCTAGACTCTTCTCCGAAACACTCCCAGGAGGAGACCTCATGACTCAGGAACCCGAGTTCGTCGCCCTCTGCGGCGTCGACGACGTCAGACCCGGCGAGGCCCGCCACTACCGCCCCACCCAGGGCAAATGGCGCCTCAAGCCCGTCGCCGTCTGGAACGAGAACGGCCAGTTCCACATCACCAACTACGTCTGCCCCCACAGCGGCGGGCCTCTCAGCGAGGGCGCCATCGAGAACGGCGTCGTCACCTGCCCCTGGCACGCCTGGCAGTTCGACGTCGCCACCGGCAAGTCCGCCCGCGGTGACGCCCACTCCATCGCCGTCTACGAGTGCAAGGTGGAGGACGGCCAGGTCCTCATCGGCGACGTCAAGGGCTAGCGCGCCGCATGGGCCGCGTCACGATCTCCCGCCGGTTCGACTTCTCGGCGTCGCACCGCTACTACCGCGACGACTGGAGCGAGCAGGAGAACGAGCGCGTCTTCGGCCTCTGCGCCCGGCCCAACGGGCACGGCCACAACTACACCCTCGAGGTCGCCGTCTCCGGCGAGCCGGACCCCGCAACGGGCATGGTGGTCAACCTCGTCGACCTCAAGTCGGCGGTCGACCGCGTGCTCGCCGGCTTCGACCACAAGCACCTCAACCTCGACACTCCCTGGTTCGCCGACCGCCAGCCCACCACCGAGAACCTGGCGGTGACGCTCTGGGGACTGATCGACGACGCGCTCGGCGGTGGACGGCTCTCCCACATCCGCCTCTACGAGACCGACGACCTGTTCGTCGAGTACGACGGAGGCATGGCGTGAGCGCCCCCGTCGTACGCCTCTCCCGGCGATACGCCTTCTCGGCGTCGCACCGCCTCTACGCCGACGCCCTTCCTCCGGAGGAGAACGAGGCCGTCTTCGGCAAGTGCGCCAACCCCAACGGGCACGGCCACAACTACGGCCTCACCGTAACCGTCGCCGGCCCCGTTGACGCCGACACGGGCTTCGTCATGCCCCTTGCCGAACTCGACGAAACCGTGCGCCGCTGCGTCCTCGACGCCTACGACCACGCCTACCTCAACCTTGACGTGGAGGACTACGGCAACCTCGTTCCGACCGGCGAGAACATCGCGCTGATGGTGTGGGAGCGCCTCCGAGTCCCGCTCGGCGGCAAGCTGGCCCGCGTGACCATCGACGAGACCCGCAACAACCGCTTCGAATATCCCCCCGTGGGGGAGACGCCCCGGGAGCGCTAGCCGATGCCCGACCCCACAGCCCTCCTCGCGGGCAAGACCGCCGTCGTCACCGGCGCGTCCAGCGGCATCGGACGCGCGACCGCCCGCCTCCTCATGGAGTGCGGCGTCCGCGTCGCATTCGTGGGACGCAGCGAAGAGCGGCTGCGCGCCGCCGCCGACGGCTTTCCCGGCGATCTGTGGGCGCCCATCACGTGCGACGTTCGCAGCGACGAGTCCGTGCGGTCGATGACCGCCGCCGCGGAGCGGGAACTCGGCCCCGTCGACATCCTGGTTAACTCCGCGGGCGTCTTCAAGGTCGCCGCCCTCACCGACCTCGACAACGACGCCTGGCGCGAGCTGTGGGAGACGAACGTGAACGGCGCCCTCTTCGCCACGCGCGCCGTGCTCCCCGGAATGCTCGAACGCGGAAGCGGCTACATCGTCGTCGTCTCGTCGGTCGCCGCACACCGGGGCTACGCCCACATGACCGGCTACGGGGCCACCAAGCACGCCGTAACCGGCTTCGCCCGCGCCCTCACCACCGAAGTCCGCCGCTCCGGCGTGCGCGTCGTCAACCTCATCGTCGGCCCGGTGAACACCCCCATCTGGGACGGCCTCACGCCGCCCCTCCCTCGCGAGGAGATGCTCACCCCCGACGAAGTCGCCGCCGCCATTCTCAACGCCATCTCCGTCTCCCCCAGCCAGGTGCTCGAAGACGTTCTCCTCCTCCCCCAGGGCGGTCTCTACTTCTAGGGCGCCTTGACCGTTCTCCCCCCGAGGGGGAGATAGCCCGAAGGGGCAGAGAGGGCGGATCCGGCCCCCTCCCCCGAAGACGGGGGAGGGCCGGGGTGAGGGCTTGCGCGCGTCAGCGCGCCTCCCGTCGCCCGCGGAAGCAGGAATCCCGCCTCCTGTCTCCCCCCGAGGGGGAGATGCCCCGAAGGGGCAGAGAGGGCGAATCCGGCCCCCTCCCCCGAAGTCGGGGGAGGGCTGGGGTGAGGGCTTGCGCGCGCCAGCGCGCCTCCGTCGCCCGCGAAGGCGGGAATCCATCCCCCTTGGTTCTCCATGGGCAACGCCCTCCCAAGTGGTACCCTATTCCCAATGCCCTCCCTCGTTGCCGACAGCCTCCGACGCCTCGTTCGCTCTCTCACGCCCCACTGGGCGACGCAACGCGCCCACCACCACCCCGAATCGCACCGGGGCGAGGGTTTCGCCCTGCGCGAGTTCGTGTTCGGCGCGAACGACGGCCTCGTCTCCAACACCGCGCTCGTTGCGGGCATCGCCGGCGGCACGTCCGACCCCGACATCGTCGTGCTCGGCGGCGTCGCCGGCATGGTCGCCGGCGCCCTCTCCATGGCCCTCGGCGCCTACGTCTCCACCAAGAGCGAGCGCGAGTTCCGTGAGGCCGAGCAGGCCCGCGAGCACTGGGAAGTCGAGCACATGCGCGAGCAGGAACTCGCCGAGACCCGGCGCATCTTCCAGCTCAAGGGCATCACCGGGCCTCTCCTCGAAGAGGTGGTCGAGGTCGTCTCGCGCGACCACGACCAGTGGGTGAAGTTGATGATGCGGGAGGAACTCGGCTTCCCCGAGAGTCCGCCCCATCCCACGTTCTCGGCGATCCTGATGGGCGTCTCGTTCGCGATCGCGGCCTTCTTCCCCGTCGCGCCTTGGTTCCTGCTCGACGGCGCCCCCGCGCTCTGGTCGACGTTCGGCCTCTCCGGCGTCGCCCTCTTCGGAGTCGGCGCGTGGCGGGCGTCGCTCACGGAAGGGCGCGTGCTCCGCAAGGGCGCGGAGATGGTCTTGCTCGCCGGCGTAGCCGTCGCCGGCGCCTTCCTCATCGGCAGCGCCCTCGGCGTCGCCATCTGAGACGGCGCCGATGGCCCTTCGCCTCCCGCCGCTCGCCGCCGCCGGGCTTGCCGCGCTGCTCCCGGCGCTTATCTCCTCCTGCTCCGACAGCGCGCCTGCTCCCACCCCCGACCCCTACAGCGGGCTGCTGACCGCCTCGGAGTTCGTCACGGGCGCCAACCGCTTTCCGTTCGGACTCGTCTCGCGCGACGGCGCGTTCCTCGATCAGGCGGACGTAACCGTGCGCTTCTTCCGCATCGAGGGCGGCTCGGCGGTCTTCCACGCCGAGGCCGACGCCGTTTGGCGGCGGGCGGAGGGGACGACGCCGCACCTGCACCCTGACGGCGAACTGCACCTCCACCTCGACTTTCGCGGCTTCTACGTCGTCGACAGCGCCGACTTCCCGGCGCCCGGCGTATGGGCGGCGGAGTTCGACGTCGCGGACGGCCCGCCCACACGCCGCGCGATCTTCGAGGTGCATACCGAGGCGGTCGCGCCGGCGGTCGGCGAGCGCCCTCCCGCAACCCGCAACCCCACACTGCGCGATGGGACGCCGTTCGCCGAACTCTCCACCCGGGCGGTGGAGCGCGACGAACTGCATAACGTGTCGGTCGCCGAGGCGCTGGAGACCGGAGCGCCGTTCGTAGTCTTCTTCGCGTCGCCCCAATTCTGCACCAGCGCTCTCTGTGGGCCGGTTACGGACACCCTCGACGCCGCGCGAGCCGAACTGGGCGGCGCGGTCGAGTTCATCCACCTCGAACCCTGGGACCTCAACGCCGCTCGCAACGAGGGCCGACTCGTTCCCGCGCCCGTCATGCTCGAATGGCGCCTCCCCACGGAGCCCTGGACGTTCGTGGTAGGCGCCGATGGCCGCATAGCCGCCCGCTACGAGGGCCTCGTCGCCGCCGAGGAAGTCCTCTCAGCCCTCCGCCAAGCCCTGTAATCCCCCTCCCCCATCTGTCATTCTGGGCGCAGCGAAGAATCTCGAGCGAAGCGCTCGGGGAGAGGGTCGAGAGTGCGCCCCCTCCCGTCGCCCGCGAAGGCGGGAATCCATCCGGCCCCTCCCCCCGTGGGGGAGGGCTGGGGTGGGGGCTTGCGCGCGAAGCGCGCATCCGTTCTCCCCCCGAGGGGGAGATGCCCCGAAGGGGCAGAGAGGGCGGATTGCCCCCCAAAGGGGCAGCGTGGGCTCCCCTACGCCGTCCGCTCTGGCCATACGGGGGCGTGATGGCCGAGGGGCGCCGTGGGCCTGGCCCAGTACGGTTGTGTCTCCGAGAGTTGCAGCGCAGGCGCCAGGTGGCGCAACCGCCCGCCGGCCGTCGCGGTCGTTATGCGCCAGCGGTCTATCTCCTCGGACGTGAACTCCTCGGGAACGTCCCGCAACTCCGCTTCCGGCGTCTCTCCCCGACCCACAAGCCAGCGTCCGGTCTGCGCTAGGGAGGCTCGCACCAGCCAGCTTCCTCCCTCGCGGGCCCGGCGGGCCAGGGCCGTCATGACGCCGAAGGCCATCAGGTAGCCGGTCAGGTAGTCGATGGCCGACACCGGGTAGAACTGCGGCCCCGGCTCCGCGCCCGGGAACAGCTCTCCCTGGCGATCGGTGATGCCGCTCACCGTCTGCACCACCGTGTCGAATCCGCGCCTGTCGGCCCAGGGCCCCACGCGGCCGAATGCCGACAGGGACACGTAAACGATGCCGGGCCGCAGGTCAGCCAGTTCCCCCGGCGAGAGTCCACGCTGCGCCAGAGTCCCCGGGCGGTAGCCCTGCGAGAACACGTCGCCCTCGCGGACCAGCTCCCGGAGCGTCTTCATGTCGCGGTCCTCCCGCAGGTCGAGATGCGCGGAGAGCTTCCCGTGGCCGGTGTCCAGTTCCTGCGACGGACTGAACGGCAGGTGCGGGCCGCTGATCTTCAGCACGTCCGCCCCGTGTTCGGCGAGAGTCCGGGCGCAGGTCGGCCCCGCCAGCACCCTCGTCAAGTCCAGCGCCCTGATCCCCGAAAGAGGCCGCGCGCCCTCCGGCAGAGGCTCGGACGGGCTGTCCCCGATCTTTTCAATCTCCAGCAGCGGCAACGACGCCACTGCGGCGGACTGGGGATGCTGCGCCCACTCCGCCATCGACCGCACCATGCCGCCCGCACCCTTCGCGGCAATGATGGCTTCCTCCAGTTCGAGGGCGTCCCACTGCGCCACGGCCAGGCGCGCCGCCTCGCGGTCCTCCTCGACGCCCAGCACGCCCAGCGCCGCGTCGCGGTGGTTGGGGAAGTTGCAGTGCAGGTAGCTCCAGCGTCCGTCCTTGGCCGGGTACACCCCCATCACAGCGGAGCGCTCGGCGGGAACCCGCGTTCCGTCCATCTCCAGGTACCTGCCGCTGCGCAGCGAGGCTGTCGCCTGCCGCGCGTCCACCTTCACGTCCTGCCCGCGTCCTGTGCGCAGCTCCCACAGGTCCGAGACGGCAAGGCCGACGGCGGCCAGGCTGGCGGCTGCTGTTTCCCCGATGCGAAAGGGCGTCGGCAGAATGGGGTCCATCCCGCCGGCGACTTCCGGCGCGGAGGCGCGAGCGGGGTCCAGGCCCGCGGCGGTCAGAATCGTCGCCAGCGTTCGCTCAGCCATGCGGAACTCCTTCCGTCATTCCCGCGCCCTTCCGTCATTCCTGCGAAAGCAGGAATCTCGGCCCCCTCCCCCGAAGGGCAAGAGGGCGCGAAGCGCGCCCCCGCGTCATGCGCCTCCCTCAGCCTCCCCGCCGCCGCGCAGCAGACGGCTCCCCACTCCCACCGTAATCACCGTGTACAGCGCATCCACCGCCGGGAAGTAGGCGATGTGCGAGATGACCACCGCCTCGCCGGTCTCGCTCTCGGGGTTGAGCAACCAGAACCATTGCCAGAAGAACAGCATCGTCAGCGCGACGGCGCCGTAGAAGGCGGCGTTCGACTGCAGACTGTCGCCGTCCGGCCCGCTCCACTTCCGCATGACGCTGAACGCCAGCGCGATGAGCGTCCCTGCCGCCATGAACCAGTTGAGCACGTCCCACACCGGATAGTCGGGCGAGGCGTCGTGGTACAGGGGTGTCAGCATGAGGTTGAGGAACACGGCGGCGCCGGTCCCCAGCAGGTACATCCCCAGGAGCCTTTTCACGATATCCATGATGGAACCGCCTTTCTTCTCAGGCTTGACCCTCTTCGTTCTGCGCGGGCTTGGCGGGGGCGCCGCTTCGACTGGCGACCTCCACGGACACGATGTCGATGTCATGGTACTTCTGGTGCCGCACCGACGACGCGAAGCCCCCCAGCAGCCGGAACGAGAAGTCGCCTCCCTCCGGAAGGTCCGGCGTGTCGCCGAGGTACGCAACCCTGTCCTCAATGTTGTAGTCCGCCCCATTGGGCGCCGACACGAACTCGAGCTCGGCGGCGGCGCCTTGCATCCGGGCGGTCACGACGAGCCGTCGCTGCGGGGCCGAAGCATCCGCTTCGGCGCTGTCGCCGATCAGGCTGGCGAGCGCTTCCTCGCCCACGAGCACGAGCCGCCCCTCGATCGCCGCAGGACTCCATCCTGCGCTCGAGCCCATCGCGCGCAGGAAATCGCCGAGTTTCGGCAGCGCCTCTTCGTCCAGCGGAACGCTCAGCCGCCTGCGGCGGCGGCCTGTGAGTTCCAGGAAGACCATCATCAGGATGGCGGCGAGCGCGCCGGAGGTCATGCCGTTGCCCAGCAGCACCTTCAGGAACCCGTCGCCCAGCAGCTCAGGGAACACCCAGTTGTTCTGGAAAGCCGAGCCGACCCAGAACGACATCCCTATCACCATCGCGCCCCGGTGATCGATGTGCTCCTTCAGCACAATCCTCATGCCCTGCACGAAGAGCAGGGCGATGATGACGACGACGTAGACGCCTACAACGGGGCCGGGAATCGCCGTCAGCAGCGCTCCGACTTTCGGAAAGAACGCCAGCAGGACGAACAGCACGCCGATGATCACCCCAACCCGCCGCGCCGCGATGCCGGTAACCTCCACGAGCGCAATGCTGCTCGAATAGGTCGTGTTCGGCGGCGTCCCGGCGAGGCCGGAGACAAGGTTCCCGACGCCGTCGGCGTACAGGCCGCCCTGCACCAGCCGGAAGTCGGTGGCCTGCGGCCTCCGGCGCGAGATCTTCTGTATCGCCACGCCGTCGCCGATCGTCTCAATGGCCCCCGCCAGTGTTGCGACGATGAACGCGGGCAGCAGCGCGACGAAGCTCCAGCCGAGGCCCGTGTCGATCCCCGGCCACGAGCCCAACGGCGCCCCCACCCACGCAGCGTCCAGCACCGGCTGGAAGTCGTACAAGCCAAGCGCCGCCGCTACGATCGAACCGCTCACGACGCCGAGCAGCGGCGACCATAGCCGCAGCCCCGCCGGGCCGCGCAGGATCAACACCCCCACCACGCCCAGCGTGACGAGAGCCGTTATGAGCGCGTCGGTCTGCGATTCGCCCTCCGGCGTCTCGGTCAGCATCGAGAACACGATGGGCATCACCGTCGCCGCGATCAGCATCACCACCGTCCCCGCGACCACCGGCGTGAAGATGCGCCGCAGCAGCGACAGTCGCGCCGCCAGCGCGAACTGGAACAGCGACGACACGATGATGAGGCTCGCCATCAGCGCCGGGCCGCCCTCCACCAGCGCCGCGACGCACACTGCGATGAACGCGCCCGACGTGCCCATGATGAGCACGTGCCCCGATCCGATGCGCCCCACTCGCACGGCCTGGAGAATGGTCGAGAGTCCGCTTATCACCAGTGCGGCGAAAATTCCCCAGGCAATGTAGCTCGACGGCTGGTCGGCGATGCGCCCCACGATGACCACTGTGAGCACCACGGGCGCAAGCATCGTCGCCACAGCCTGCACTCCCGCCCCGAACGCTATCGCCGCGGGAGGCTGCTCGTCCGGCTCGTACCGGATGTTCTCGTTCACTCCACTCATCGCCATTACGCGCTAGCCTCCTGCGAAGGCGCAGTCGTCGCCTGCAGGCAGCCGAAGAACTGGTTGATCTGCGCCTTCGCCACGGTCGTCAGCAGCCGCTGTCCCACCCGCGCCAGCATCCCCGCCACCTGCACGTCCCCCTCGAACGTCAGCGTCGTCGACCCCTCGTCCGCCGGCGTGAGGGTTACGACGCCCGCCCCGCGCACCGTCGTCCGCCCTCCGCTCCCCGAAGCCGTAAGCCGGTACGACTCCGGACGCGCCTGCTCGGTCATCTCGATAGTCCCCCTGTAGGACGCGCTAACCGGCCCGACGCGAACGTCGATCTCGTAGGAGAACGCATCGCCCGCAAGCGCCTCGAACGCCCTCACTCCCGGGATGCAGCCGCCCACGACCGCGGGACTCATCAGCGCGTCCCACAGCTCCTCCCGCGGCAGTTTGAACACGTACGACCCGCTCAATTCCAAGATGCTCCCCCCGCGCCGTTCCGGTGCCCTTTCCGCTCCTATGATACCCCCTCAATTCTCCCCTCCCCCCTCCGGCGCCCGCGAAGGCGGGAACCCACTCTCCCCCTCTGGGGGAGATGCCCGAAGGGCGGAGAGGGCGCACACACCCTCCCCCGAAGACGGGGGAGGGCTGGGGAGAGGGTTTGCGCGCCGAAGCGCGCACCCCGTCGTTCCTGCGAAAGCAGGAACCCCGCAGCCACTCCCCCTCGGGGGCGCACTCCGAAGCAGGCCCGCAGCGATTGACAATCCGACGCCGTCCTATACCCTTCCCCCGCGCCGGGCGCGCATAACGGCGGACAGGTCGAGGGGAAAGGAGACTTACCTATGACAGTGCCTGTGGAACTGACCATCAACGGGCGTTCCTATAGCGCCGAGGTCGAGCCGCGCCAGCTGCTCGTCCACTTCATCCGCGAAGACGCGGGCCTTACCGGCACGAAGGTCGGTTGCGACACCAGCCAGTGCGGGACCTGCACCGTCCAGCTCGACGGCGTATCCGCCAAGGCGTGCACCGTGCTCACCGCGCAGGCCTCCGGCTCCTCCATAACCACCATCGAGGGCTTGTCGGACGGCGTCGACCTGCACCGGCTCCAGGAGGCGTTCTGGAACAATCACGGCCTGCAGTGCGGGTTCTGCACCCCCGGCATGATTATGGCGGCCGATGACCTCCTCCGCAGGAACCCGTCGCCCTCCCGCGAGGAGATACGCCACGGACTCGAAGGCAACATCTGCCGCTGCACCGGTTACCAGAACATTGTCAGCGCCATCGAAGACGCCGCCGGCGCGGGAGGAGGACGGTAAGCCATGACCACCAGAGCGTTCAGGTCCGGCATCCGCCGGCGCGAAGACCCAAGGCTCATCACCGGGCGCGCGTCGTACACCGACGACATCAAGCTCCCCGGCATGCTCCACGCGGCCATCCTCCGGAGCCCCTACGCCCACGCCAACATCACGTCCATCGACGTCGCAGCGGCCCAGGCGCAGCCCGGCGTCGTCGCCGTCTTCACCGGCGCCGACACGGAGGGCGCCCTCAGCGGCCTGCCCTGCGCGTGGCTCATACCCGGCTCCGACCTCAAGACCCCCGCCCACCCCGCCATCGCCACGGACAGGGTCCGCTACGTCGGCGACGCCGTCGCCGTTGTCGTGGCCGGGAGTCGCTACCAGGCCGAGGACGCGCTCGAACACGTCAACGTCGACTACGAGCCACTCGGCGTCGTCCTCAATCCAAAGGACGCCGCGCAGGACGGCGCCCCGCAGCTCCACGACGACGTCCCCAACAACGTCGCGTTCACCTGGGCCGTCGCCGGCGGGGATACCGACGAGGCGTTCGCCCAGGCCGACGTGACCGTGAGCGACACCATCACGCTCCAACGGCTGATCGCCAACCCGATGGAGCCGCGCTCCGCCATCGCGCAGTGGTCGGCCCCCATGGGCGAGTTGACCCTGTGGAGCACAACGCAGAACCCCCACATCGCACGGTTCCTCACATCCGTGGTAACCGGCGTGGCGGAGCACAAGATCCGCGTCATCGCCCCGGAGGTCGGCGGAGGGTTCGGCAGCAAGATCCCCTACTACGCCGACGAGGCCATCGCCGCCTTCTGCTCCATGCGCCTCGGCGTCCCCGTCAAGTGGACCGAGACCCGCAGCGAGAACTACCTCGCCACCACCCAGGGCCGCGACCACGTCGAAGAGGTCGAGATGGCCGCCACAAGCGACGGCAGAATCACCGGCCTCCGCGCCACCGTCTACGCCGGACTCGGCGCCTACCTCTCCACCGCCAGCCCCGGCGTTCCGACCATTCTGCACGGCCTCATGTACTCCGGCCCGTACGATATTCCCAACATCAGCGGAACCGTCTACGGCGTGTTCAACAACGGCACCCCCGTCGACGCCTACCGCGGCGCCGGAAGGCCCGAGGCCACCACGCTCATCGAGCGCCTCGTCGACCTCGTCGCCGCCGCGATCGGCGCCGACCCCGCGGAGGTGCGCCGCAAGAACTTCATCCCCAAGTTCGACAACGGCCACGACGTCGCCACCGGCATCACCTACGACAGCGGCGACTACGAAACAACGCTCGACGCGTGCCTCGCCGCCGCCAACTACGGCGAACTCCGCGCCGAGCAGGGCCGCGCGCGCTCCGAGGGCCGCTGCGTCGGCGTCGGCGTCTCCGCCTACGTCGAAATATGCGGCCTCGGCCCCTCGCAGGTCGCCGGCGCCGTCGGCTTCCAGGGAGGCCTGTGGGAGAGCGCCATCGTGCGCTTCCACCCCACCGGCAAGGTCAACGTCATGATCGGCTCCTCTCCCCACGGACAGGGCGAGGAGACGACGTTCGCCCAGATCATCGCCCACGAGGTCGGCGTCGACGTCGACGACGTCGAGGTCATCCACGGGGACACCGACCTCACCCCTATGGGTTGGGGCACCTACGGCAGCCGCACCACCGCCGTCTCCGGCGCCGCCGTCGCCGTAGCCGCCCGCAGGATTAAAGAGAAGTCCCGCGCCCTCGCCGCTCATCTCCTCGAGGCCGCGACGGAGGACATCGACTACGAGGACGGACGGTTCTTCGTGAAAGGCTCGCCCGACCAGCACAAGACCATCCAGGACATCGCGCTCATGGCGAACGTGGCCTGGAACATGCCCGAGGGAATGGAGCCCGGCCTCGAGGCCAGCGCCTTCTACGACCCGCCCAACTTCACCTTCCCCTTTGGGACTCACGTCGCGGTTGTCGAGGTCGATCCCGACACGGGCCAGATCGACTTGCAGCAGTACTACGCGGTCGACGACTGCGGCGTGCAGATCAACCCCATGATCGTCGAGGGACAGGTGCATGGCGGCATCGTCCAGGGCGTCGGTCCCGCCCTCTGGGAGGGCGTCGTCTACGACGACCAGGGCCAGCCGCTCACAGGCACGATGCAGGACTACGCCCTCCCCCGCGCCGACGCGCTCCCGGAGTTCAACGTCCAGTCGAACGAGACGCCGTCGCCCCACCACCCCCTCGGCGTCAAGGGCATCGGCGAGGCGGGGACCATCGCATCGACCTGCACGGTCTACAACGCAGTGATGGACGCGCTCAGGCCCCTCGGCGTAAATCGGGTCGATATGCCCCTCACGCCCGAGAAGGTGTGGCGCGCCATCAACGACGCACGGAACGGAGGCTAGGCCATGTACGCAGCACAGACGACCTACCACCGCGCAGGCTCCGTGGCCGAGGCGGTGCAACTCCTCGCAGCCAACGAGGGCGCCAAGCCCCTGGCCGGCGGCCACAGCCTCATTCCGCTCATGAAACTCCGCCTCGCGGCCCCCGCCGCCCTCGTCGACATCGGCCGCATCGCCGAACTGAAGGGCATCGCCGCGACGGACGGCGGCCTGACCATCGGCGCGCTCACGACCCACGCGGAGATCGCCGCGTCCGACCTCGTGAAGCAACACGCGCCCTTGCTCGCGGAGGCCGCAGCCCTCGTCGGCGACCCCGCCGTCCGCAATCGGGGCACTATCGGCGGCAACGTCTCCCACGGCGACCCAGCGTCCGACCTGCCGGCCGTCCTCCGCGCCCTCGGCGCCTCCTTCAACGCGACAGGCCCGGGCGGCGAGCACAGCATTCCCGCGGCCTACTTCGCGATAGGCCTGCTGGAGAACTCGCTGGCCGATAACGAAATCCTCACCAGCGTTTCCGTGCCCGCGACCCCGGCGGGCGCGGGCTCGGCCTACGTCAAGTTCTCCCACCCGGCGTCGCGTTACGCCGTCGTCGGCGCAGCCGTCGTCCTGCAGGTGAGCGGCGGAACGTGCTCGTCCGCGAGCGTCGTGGTCGGAGGCGTCGAGGCCATCCCGACCAGGGCGGCGTCCGTCGAGGCCGCCCTCGCGGGCTCCGACCTCTCCGAAGCTGCCCTCGACGCGGCGGCTCAGGCCGTCGCCGGCGACTTCAACGGCGATGCCGTAGGCGACGTCTTCGCCTCCGAGGACTACCGCAAGGCCATGGCCGCCGTCTATCTCCGCCGCGCCCTCGCAACCGCCCGCTCCCGCGCAGGCTAGGCTGAGCGAGTACGGACGAACAAGCGCGGGGGCAGGCTGCGGCCTCGCCCCCGCGCTCAGCGAGAGAGCGCGATGGGGGCCAAGGAAGAGGTGCAGGAAGCGCAGAAGGCGTGGGCGGAGTGGTGCGAGAAGCCGCTCCTGCCATCCCACGAGTACTACCTTGAAAGTGTAGGCGCCAACCTGCGCGACCGCCTCTCCCCCCGTGCGTGCGCAGGCTACCAAGCAGGAGATGGCAAGGAGTTTGAGTGGAGTGGTAATACTCCCCCCAATATGTGGGCGCTTCACTCCTCCTCGGCTCTAGTGGCTAATTTCTTCGACTACTGGACGGACAATGGGAACAGGGCTCCCCTATTGAGCGCATTGAGAGTCGACGCTATCGCCGACGACCTTTTGGAATTCGAGAAGAAGTTCCCTGGACTCAGAGGTAAGCCGCCGAACCTTGATGTGGCAATCACCTTGACCTCTGACTGCGTTATCGCGATAGAGAGCAAGTTCACCGAGTGGATGTCCAGTAGCCCCGACGGTAAGTCGAATTTTAGGCGTAGGAACGTGAAACACTGGGACGATTCTTCCTACTTCCCTAGGTTGGTCGAACATTGGAAAGGAGTGGGCTTACCGAACTGCCAGCAACTTGCCAGAGAGTTGAACAGCATCCAGAAGGAGAGGTTCCTCAACCCGAAATCGACAGCCGAGTATCCCTTCAGCCACCTAGACCCCGTCCAACTCCTCAAACACGCTCTCGGTTTGGCGAAGCGGCGGGCCAACGTGAGGTTCAGCCCCTACTACGACAACTTCAGTCTCTACTACCTCTATTACGACTGGCCTGGAAAGGAATCTGCAGCGCACAAGGACGAAATCAAGAGCTTCTGCGCCTGCGTTGGCGAAGAACTGAACTTCAAGGCCCTCACCTACCAGGAGGTTTACGAGCGGCTTAGGCTGTCTGAGGCGATCGAACCGGAATACCTCACCTACCTCGGCAACCGCTACTTCTGCGGAAAGGGCGCGCCCCGTGACTAACTCTGCCACCCGTCCCGCATCCGTCGACGAACTGCAAACCGCGCTGCGCGGCGAGCTGTACGTCGCCGACCGCGGGCTCGCCATGTCCGCCTACCTTGCCCTCTCCCTCCAGCGCCCGCTCTTCCTCGAAGGCGAGGCCGGCGTCGGCAAGACCGAGGTCGCCAAGGCCCTCGCGTCAACCCTCGGCGCGCGCCTCATCCGCCTCCAGTGCTACGAGGGGCTGGACGTCAGCCAGGCCGTCTACGAGTGGAACTACTCCCGCCAGCTCCT
Source organism: Dehalococcoidia bacterium (assembly GCA_034421335.1). Lineage (GTDB taxonomy): Bacteria > Chloroflexota > Dehalococcoidia > Lucifugimonadales > Australimonadaceae > S5-327. The sequence continues at coordinate 41,971 of DAOUKL010000073.1, forward strand.
CCACATCCGCCTGCTCGAGGCGGCCGGCGGCGTCGACCGCGAGCAGGCCGAGCAGGAGCTGTTCAGCGAGCAGTTCCTCATCAAGCGCCCCCTGCTGCAGGCGCTCGACGGCGAAGGCCCCACCGTCCTCCTCATCGACGAACTCGACCGCGCCGACGAGGAGTTCGAGGGCTACCTGCTCGAGATGCTCTCCGATTACCAGATCACCGTGCCCGAAATCGGGACCTACGAGGCCGCCGCCCCGCCGGTCGTCGTCATCACGTCGAACCGCACGCGCGAGGTGCACGACGCCCTCAAGCGCCGCTGCCTCTACTACTGGATCGACTACCCCGACCTCGACAAAGAACTCCAGATCGTCCGCAGCAAGCTCCCCGACGCCCCCCAGAGCCTCACCGCCCAAGTCGTCGGGTTCGTCCAGGAGTTGCGCGGCGCCGAGCTCTACAAGCTCCCCGGAGTCGCCGAAACCCTCGACTGGACAGCCGCGCTCGTGAGCCTCAATGAAACCCGGCTCACCCCCGAAACCATCGACGAGACGCTCGGCATCCTCCTCAAGTACCGCGAGGACGTGCAGGCCGTCCGAGGCGAGCAGACCCGCGCGCTCCTCAACCGCGCCATGAACCGCGGCACGCAGCGCGGCGGCCGCCGTGGCTAGCCAGTCCGGCCACATCCTCCACAACCTCCTCCTCTTCGGACGCCTCCTCCGAATGCTCGGACTCGACGTCCACCCCGGAAGAATGCTCGACGCCGTCCGCGTGCTCGACGATATCGGCCTCGCGCGCAAGGCCGACGTGCGCGCCGCTCTCCGCACTCTGCTCGTCCACCGGAGGGACGACCTCCCCGTGTTCGATGAGGCGTTCGACGTGTTCTGGCGTCAGCGCAAGGACAGCACGTCGACTCTCGACCTGCGCTCGATGGGCGAGCGCCGGCGCTACCGCAGCGTCGAGGCCGCCGCCCCTCCACCCGGCTCCGGCGAGGCGGTCGACGACGAGTCCGGCGCGGAGGATGCCGGCGACCAGGTCGTGCTCACGCGGACGTTCAGCGCCCGCGAGGTGCTCCGCACGCGCGACTTCGCGGAGTTCACGCCGGAGGAGACGGCGCAGGCGCGGCTCCTGCTCGCCGAACTCGCGTGGCGGCCCGGCCTTCGCCGCACCCGCCGCAAGCAGCCCGGCAGAGGCCCGGCGCTCGATCTCCGCAGAACGCTGCGGGCGAACGCCCGACTCGGCGGCGAGCCCGCCCGCCTCCTCCGGCTCCGGCGCAAGGAGAAGCCGCGCAGGCTGGTGGTCGTCTGCGACGTGAGCGGTTCGATGGAGCGTTACACTCGCATGCTCCTGCACTTCATCCACAGCCTCTACGGCGGACTCGACCGCCACGTCGAGGCCTTCCTGTTCGCCACCCGTCTCACCCGCGTCACCCGCCATCTCGCCCAACGCGACATTGACCGCGCCGTCGGCGAGGTCGCCAAGGCCGTGCCCGACTGGTCCGGCGGCACGCGCATCGGCCAGGCGCTCAAGGAGTTCAACTTCCGGTGGGCGCGCCGCACCCTCGGATGGGGCTCCGTCGTCCTCATCGTCTCCGACGGCTGGGACCGGGGCGACCCGGAACTGCTCGCCCGCGAGATGGAGCGCCTGCGGCGCAGCTGCAGCCGCCTCATCTGGCTCAATCCCCTCGCCGGCGCCGAGGCGTACGAGCCGTTGACGCAGGGGATGCGCGCCGCGTCCCCCTATGTTGACGACCTCCTGCCCGTGCACAACCTCGCCGCGCTCATCGACCTCGCCGAGCTCCTCAACACCCTCCCCACGCGCCACGCCCATACCACCCTCCCCACAAGAGGGGGGAGGGTCGAGCGCGAAGCGCGAGGGGAGAGGTCCGAGGGCCGCGCATCCGTCGTTCCTGCGAAAGCAGGAACCTCGCCCCCCTCTCCTACTCCGGAGGACAAGCCCGAGGGACAAACAGGACAACGCTCGTGGCACGCCGGCGCCAATCCCACCTTCCGCCACCCTCTCTGGGGCCGCGGCGACGACCGGCGGCGGGAATAGGGCGCATCCGGCCCCCTCCCCCGAAGACGGGGGAGGGCTGGGGTGAGGGCTTACGCGCGAAGCGTGCATCCGTCGTTCCTGCGAAAGCAGGAACCTCGCCCCCTCCCTGTCTCCCCCCTTGGGGGAGATGCCCGAAGGGCAGCGAGGGACGAATCACCGCACCGCGACAAGCGCCGGAGGATCGTTCGTCGTAACGTACAAGGCGTCCTGTGTAGCGACGACCTGTCCGCTCACGGCCCCGCCGACCCGGATGACCCGCGCCGCCTTGCCGCTGCGGCGGTCGACGACGTGAATCTCCCCCGCGTCGTTGCCGACGTACACGAAATCCCCCGCGACCGCCGACGACGAGGCCGCCCACGCTCCCGTGTCGTACTCCCACAGCGGCGAGCCGTCCGACACGGCGTAAGAGTGCAGCCGGCCGTCCCGGCTCGCAACGTAGGCGGCGCCGTCGAGCGCGGCGGGAGGACTCAGCGCGCTCCCCCGCGAGGGCCTGCGCTCCCAAACCAGTCCCTTCTGCGTTGGCGGCTCGCTCTGCAGCCCCCACAGGAAGAACTGCCGCCGCCAGTATCGCGCTCCCGGCTCCAGCGGGTACTCGACGGCCTCCGGATCCACAGCGACCAGGCGCCCCTTCGCCGTGCTGACCAGCGCAAGCCCTTCAGCGAACGCCGGACTCTCGACCACCGTCTGCCCCGCGTCGAAATCGAGCCTCACCCGCCCGGTTGCGAGGTCGACTATCAGCACCGTCCTGTCCCCTGCGGGGAGCGCCATCAGTCCGTCATGGATTGCGGGCGCCGTCGCGATGCTCCCCGGCGCGCGCAGCGTCCACAGCACGGCGCCGTCCTGGGCGTCGAGCGCGTAGAGCGTTCCGCTCCATGCTCCAACGTACACGGCGCCCTCGTAGACGACAGGCGCGGCCAGGAATGCGCTGTCCCCCTCGAAACGCCACAGCTCGGCGCCGTCCCGGCGGTCGAGCGCGAGCAGTTCGCCGTTGCGCGCCGCAACGTACACGGCCTCGGACGTCACGGCGGGAGCAGCGCGGGTCTCAAGTCCCAGACGCCGCTCCCACAGCACGGCGCCATCAGCCGCGTCGAACGCCGCGAACCGGTTGTCGTCAGTTCCGAGGAACACCTGGCCGCCGGAGACGGCAATCCCGGCCCGGACAGGCCCCGGCAGGTAGGCGCGCCACGCCTCGCGGCCCTCATAGCCGTCGTGCAGCGGGAGGGCGGCGGTATGCGCGGCGTCGCGTCCCGCCAGCGCCCACGCCTCCGGCCCGCCCTCAGCGGCCACCCGCGTCGAGGGAGGCGGCGGATCGGTCGAGAACGCGCCGGAAGTCCAGACCGCCCAGGCGGCGAGTCCGGCGAGGACGATGGCGCTTGCGACAATCAGGACGCGCCGCCGCCTGCGGCGGTCTCGCCGATCGCGGCCCCACTCGTCGATGCGCAGCTGCCCCGGCCCGTCGGTCTCCATCCACCCGCCTCCTGCCGCCAAGGCGCAGTCTAGCCGAGCCGGCCGCCTCGCTCTCCCCCCTTGAAGATACGCCCGTAGGACGAAGAGGAGCGTACAATCCCCCCAACGCGGACTGTCTGGAGGAAATCATGGCGACTGACACCGACCGCGACATCATCAGGGCTCAAGAACCGACGGGAGAACTCGAGGAGCTTCGGATCGCCGACGCCTACCTGGGGTGGATCGAGCGGGAAGGCGTGCGCCACATCGTGGACTACGCTTTCGACGACCTCAGCGCTGTCGAGCTGGGCCCCTGGGAGCGCAAGGGCGGCTTCGGGGCGATCATCAACATCCCCAACGACACCATCCCCAACGACGCCAAGATCGTCGAGATCAAGCCCGGAGGCGCCTCGGAGCCGGAGCACCATATGTACGAGGAGATGGTGTACGTGCTCTCCGGCCGCGGCGCCACCACGCTGTGGGTGGACGAGAACCGGAAGAAGACCTTCGAGTGGCATGCCGGCAGCTTGTTCGCCATCCCGCTGAACGCCTGGTATCAGAACTTCAACGCCAGCGGCGCCGAGCCCGTCCGGTACATCTCGGTCACCAACGCCCCGCCCGTCATGCGGCTGTTCAAGGATGAGGACTTCATCTTCAACAACCCCTTCATGTTCTCCTCCCGCTACACCGGCGAGGACGGCTACTTCAGCGGCGCCGGCAAGCTGTTCCAGAAGCGGGTCTGGCAGTCCAACTTCATCCCGAACGCGCCCACCATGCCCTTGTACGACTGGAGCGCGCGCGGCGCCGGCGGCATCAACGCCATGCTGGAGATGGCCGGGAACAGCATGAAGGCCCACATCTCCGAGTTCCCGGTCGGCACGTACAAGAAGGCCCACCGCCACGGCCCGGGAGCGCACCTGCTGTTGCTCAGCGGCGACGCCGGCTACTCGTTGCTCTGGCAGAAAGAGGACATGTCGGACCTGCGCAAGGCCGACTGGAAGCTCGGGGCGATGGTCGTCGTTCCCGGAGAGGGAACGCATCACCAGCACTTCAACTCCGGCTCGAAGCGGGCGCGGTACCTCGCTCTGCGGGCAGGGAACCACGGGCTGGCCGCTCCCTTCGTCGGCTCAGTGGGCGGCGGCGAAGTCAGCATGAAGGAGGGCGGGAGACAGATCGAATACGAAGACGAGTCGCTCCGCATTCACGAGCTCTTTGAGGCCGAACTCGCCAAGAACGGGGCGACGTGCCGCATGAAAGCCTTCGTGCCGTGGTGCAACGGCGAAGTCGGCCCCACGTCCTCCCGAGACACATAGGCGTCTCTTGCGGCGAAGACGTCCTCAGGCAGGTGCCGCCTTCCGGTTGACGCCAAGCCGCAACAAGCCTAATCTCGACGTACATCAGGAATTCAGCGCCGAAAACGCAACGATAGGAGGGAGGCGGCTATGCTAAGCGCACAAGACAACGAACGATTGGCCCGCGTAGGCCCCGGAACGGAGATGGGAACACTGCTCCGGCGGTACTGGATGCCGTTCCTCCTCTCGGACGACATCCCCGGACCCGACAGCGACCCCGTGCGCGTCAAGCTCCTTGGCGAGTCGCTCGTCGCTTTCAGGAACACGGCCGGACAGGTCGGGCTTGTGGACCGGCTCTGCGCACACCGCAACGCCGACCTCTTCTTCGGGCGCAACGAGGAGAACGGCCTGCGGTGCACCTACCACGGCTGGAAGTACGACGTCGACGGCCGCTGCATGGACATGCCGTCAGAGGCCGCCGACAGCAACTTCAAGGACAAGATCCGCCTCAAGGCCTACCCCGTAAAGGAGCGCGGCGGCGTGCTGTGGACCTACATGGGCCCTCGCGAGCACGTTCAGCCTCTCCCCGAGTTCGAGTGGGCCCGCGTCCCCGACGGCCACCGCTACGTGTCGTGGAACTACCAGGAGAACAACTACGCGCAGGCCATCGAGGGCGGCATCGACACCGTCCACTCCGTCTACCTCCACAGCGCCATGGACTCCCACCGCAAACTCGCCGACTGGCAGGCCGCCGGCAAGAACAGCGGCGACGTGCAGAAGATGTACCGAACCCGCGAGAACCCGCCCAAGCTCCAGACCCTCGAGACCGACTTCGGCATCATCATCGGCGGCAGGTACCCCGGCGACGACGTGCAGGACTACTGGCGGTTCAACCTCTTCTGGATGCCGTTCTACACCGCCCCTCCCGGCGGCGGCGCCCAGAAGATGATCCACGCCTTCGTCCCCCTCGACGACGAAGTCACGGCCCGCTGGTGCTTCACCTGGAGCACCACCGGCAATCCCCTCTCGTCAAGGCACATCGCCGACCTCCGCAAGGGGCAGGGCGTCCACGCCCAGACGCTCTCCGGCCTCCCCTCCTACCCCTACTCCGAACACGCGGTGCCCGGCCACTGGCCCGTGCGCAACATGAGGAACGACTACCTCATCGACCGCGAGGAGCAGCGCCACTTCACCTTTACCGGCATCAAGGGCACCGGCGAGCAGGACTTCTCTGTCCAGGAGGGCATGGGCAAGGTTTCCGACCGCACCCGTGAGCACCTCGGCGTCACCGACATCGGCATCATCGCCATGCGCCGAATGCTCCTCCGCAACGCCGCAGCCCTCGCCAACGGCGTCGAGCCCCCCACAGCCGCCAACGCCGACGCCTTCTGCGTGCGGCCCGGCGAAACCATGATCCCCAACGACGCCGACTGGGCCTCGCACGACAACCTCAAGAAGGCCATCGCCGCGACCTTCTAGGAGCGTTGCGTATAACCGGAGGGGCGGGTTTGGAACCCGCCCCTCCGCCACGCCGGCGACCGCGCCGCCCCCCATCCGTCGCCTGCGAAAGCAGGAATCTCGCCCCTGTTCCCCCTCCCCTGAAGTCGGGGGAGGGCTGGGGTGAGGGTTTGCGCGCGAAAGCGCGCACTCCGTTCTCCCCCTGAGGGGGAGATGCCCCGAAGGGGCAGAGAGGGCGTCCGGCCCCCTCCCCCGAAGTCGGGGAGGGCCGGAGGGCGCCCGAGGGAGTAGACTCCGGCGCGAGACGCGGAGCGCGCGCATGAGACGCAGCATCCGGGCAGGCCCCGGTTCCAGCATGTTCAGCAGGCAGGGCCTGCCCCTCTTCGCCACCTACCTCATCTGGGGCACGGGAAGCGGAGCACAGACCCTCGGCCGTCCGCTGTTCGCCTACGAGCTCGCCGACTCGGTCTTCCTCGTCACCCTGCTCATCGCGGCGCTCGGCGCGTCGCGCATCATCTCCGCCCCCCTCACCGGCTTCCTCTCCGACCGCATAGGACGCAAGCCGCTGGCGGTGTCGGGGGCCTTCCTGCGGGGCGCCTCGTCGTTTGCGGTGCTCTGGATCGACAACTACGCCGCGTTCTTCGTCATCGAGCTCATCGGCAACACCGGCGTCTCAATGTGGCAGACCACCTCCCAGGTCGTCATCGCGGACATGAGCACGCCGGAGAACCGCGGGCGCGCCGTGGCGATGCGGAACTCGTCGCTGCGCCTCGGCCAGATCGTCGGGCCGGTGCTCGGCGGCGTCATCGCGGCCACCTGGGGCCTGCAGGAAGTGTTCGTGGTGAACGGCGTCTCCAAGTTCCTGGTCATGTTCATCACGCTCTACCTCATCGGCGAGACCCGCCCAACCCGCGAACGCCGCCCCGCCGCCGAGCGGACCAGCCTGCGCGCCGACCTGAGCGCGATCATCTTCACCCGCGCCTTCATCGCGCTCGGCCTCACCACCATCGCCGCCGCGCTCATCGGCCAGGGCATCGTGCAGGTCATGTTCCCCGTGGCCGGACAGGAAGAAATCGGACTGATCGAGAGCGAGATAGGGCTGCTCATCGGCATCGCCAGCCTCATCACCCTGCTCTGCTCCTTCCCCAACGGGATGCTGGTGGACCGCTTCGGCCGCAAGACCTCGCTCGTGCCCGGACTGCTGTTCGCAGCCGGAGCGTCGGTGATCCTCTCAATCGCCGGCGACTTCGGCGGCGCGCTCGCGGCGATGGCCGTCTTCGGCCTCGCGCAGGCGATGACGATGGGCTCAACCCAGGCGTTCGCCATGGACCTCGCACCGGAGGACAAGCGCGGTGCGTTCATGGGCGTCTGGGCCTCGTTCCAGAGCTTCGGCTCCGCCGCCGGCCCGCTTGCCGTCGGCGCCACCGCCGAGTACTGGGGCTTCGGCGCGGCGTTCACCTCCGTCGCGGTCTTCCTCGCCGTCGCCGCTCTCGCCATGCTCGCCTTCGGCCCCGAAACCCGCGCCCGCCATCGCCGCTGAACGGCGCAGCGCGCATCCGTTATCCGCGAAGGCGGGAATCCATCCGGCTCCCTCCCCCGAAGACGGGGGAGGGAGGGGGTAGAGGGCGCTTCGCCCTCTACACGTGCAGCGTGATCGGCGCGAACATCTCCTCGATGTTGGCGCGCTGCTTCGTCAGACCCTGCTCGTGCGAGTAGTCGATCAGCGTGTTCAGCATCGCCTCGTTCGCCTTCACCCCGTACGGGTACGGGTCGTCGCCGAAGACCGCGCGCGTCTGCTGCATGTACTCCGGACCGAACACCAGGTCCGTCGGCATCCGCTGGCGCAGCGTCCGCGTCGCCACGTTCTTCGCCTGCACGAACGCGTTGTACAGGTTGAGCGCCACCCAGGGGTTCTCGCGGTACACGTCTCCCCGTATCACGTACGTGTGGTTCGCGGGGATAAACCCGTGCTCCTTGAAGAAGCGGGAGCCCTCCGCGATGCGGTCGGGGAACATCGGCTTGATCTTGCTCAGGTCGCCCTGGCCGCGGATGCGCCATGACCGGTCGACGAGGTTCGGGCCCTGACCGCCGGGCTCGGCGACTGCCGCGGGATTGACCGACGCGATGTCGAGCTTGTTCGCCAGCAGCATCGACGAGAGGCTCTCCTCCGGGGGAATGCGCTGGAAGGAGATGCCCTCCGGCGGCTCGAACCCGGTCGCGCCTCCGTGGCTCATCTCCTCGGTGCGCTCCATGAACCAGTGCACCTTGTACTGCGACACGCCGTGGTCGTGGTCCATGATGCCGCGCATCCACAGCGCCGCCGTCTGCTGGTACTCGCCGACGCCGATGCGCTTACCCACCACGTCCGACGGCTTCTCGATGCCCGAGTCCGTGTTGTAGTGCAGGCCCATGTGCATGAAGCTGCGGTGCGGAAACACCGGGATCGCTATCCAGTCCGCGCCCTGCTCCCGCGAGATGAGGTACGAGGAGATGGAGAGCTCGTGCACCTCGAACTCGTGGAAGTTGAGATGCCGCCACGCCCCCTCGGACATCCCCCCCTCCGTGTGAATGAGCTCGATCCCCTCAGGCTGGACGCGCCCGTCCATGAGCGGAGCAACCCTGTCGCTGATCGAAGACATGAAACTGAGCCGGAGTTTCGGCTTGCTGACCATTCCTCTCCTCCTCTCGTGTCAAACCCCTCCCCACAGTGTGGGGGAGGGAACGCCTCTCCCTCGACGAGACTGTGCACCCCTGCGTCATTCCCGCGAAGGCGGGAATCCATCCGGCCCCCTCCCCCGAAGACGGGGGAGGGCTGGAGTGAGGGGTTACGCGCGTCAGCGCGCATCCGTCGCCCGCACCTTACCCATCGCCCGTGAAAGCGGGAATCTCGCCTCCCTGTCTCCCCCCGAAGGGCGGAGAGGGCTGCCGACTACACCCACTCCGCGAAGCCCATGGCGCAGCCGTTGCCCGCTTCCGTCCGGTAGCACGGCACGTAGTCCACCATGTTCATCGTGAGAGGCTGGCCCGACATCGCCCCCGCGAGCGCGATCCAGTTCTTGATCTCCGACGTCCCCGCCCGGAACCGAACGTCCGGGTAGCCCGTGAGCTTCTCGACGTCGTCGTGCTTCAGGCCGTCCATGATGCGGTAGTCGAGTTCTTCCTCGATCACCGTGTGGCTCAGCCCGCCGGAGGCGAAGACCGCCACCCGCTTGTCGGAGTCCCACTCCTCGATGGCGCGGCGCAGCGTCTGGCCGAACCGGTAGCAGCGCGCCGCCGTCGGGACGTTCGGCGGGTAGTAGGTGTTGACGAGCACCGGCACGCTCGGGATGGGCGAGTTGTTCATCAGCCGCCGGTAGACGTAGTAGAAGGCGTGACCGATGGAGCCGTCGCCGGCGCGCCCCGGCGGCAGCTTGTTCGAGATGGCCACGTCGAACTCGTTGGCGATGAACGCCTCGATGAGGTGCTCGCCGAGGGCTCCGTCGGCGGGATGCGTCAGCTTCCCGCTGGGCCGCCGCGCCACGACCGGGTCGCTCAGGTCCGCGCGGGCGCCGGCGGGATGCGGCGCATCTTCCACCGCGCCTCCGTAGTAGATGGACAGCGCGGGCATGTTCTCATCGCCGAACGATTCCTTCTGGTCGTCGCCGAGAATGACGCAGACGTCCGGCTTGACCTCCGCGACGGTCTGCTCCAGGTGCGCGATGGCGCTCTGGCAGGCGTCCCACCGGGCCTGGAACTTCTCGTCCGTGCATTCCCTCTCGAAGTGGTCGCCGGCTCTCAGGTCGGCGAGTTCCTCGAACGAATAGGTAGCGCCGTTGAACCAGTGGACGGGCTGCGTGCGGCCACGGTCCCCATAGGTGCGCCACGTCTCAGGCGGCATTTCCAACTGCGGGGCATGGGACGACGCCATGCCAAGAACGATCTCCGCCATAGCCGACCTCCTCCAGCCAGTCCGGTTGGCCATAGTCTACACGAATAGCGCAACCGCCAACCATGAAGAGCGCCCTTCCGTCATTCCCGCGAAGGCGGGAATCCATCCCCTTTCTCCCCCTGAGGGGGAGATGCCCGAAGGGCAGAGAGGGCATCCGGTTCCCTCCCCCGAAGTCGGGGGAGGGCTGGGGTGAGGGTTTACGCGCGAAGCGCGTCTCCGTCTCCCCCTGAGGGGGAGATGCCCGAAGGGCAGAGAGGGCATCCGGCCCCCTCCCCCGAAGTCGGGGGAGGGCTGGGGTGAGGGTTTGCGCCCGCTAGGGCGCGCTCCGTTCTCCCCCCTCGGGGCAGCGCGCGCAACCGTCCTTCACCACCGCCGACGGCGCGTCGAGCGCCGCGGGCCGGCCCGGCGGGGACGGTTCAGCGCCGGAAGGTCCGGTGGTTTCGGCGTGGCGTCCGCCTCCGGTTGCGGCGGCGCTTCCTCAGCCTCCGGCTCCGCCGTATCCGGGGCGGCCTTGGGCCTCGGCGGATGGTGGAACATCACGGCCAGCAGCACCGTTATCGGGTGCAGGAAGATCATTAGCAGGGCTATCTGCGCGATGGCCATGACGACAACGCCGGCCGTCCACCGGATGATCGACATCCTCTTCCAGCGCGCTATGAGCGGCACGAAGGCGACCGGCCCGAAGAGCGCCGCCACGAACACCGGCTGGTCGAGTGGCGTGCCGCCGAACACCAGCAGAAACCCCACCAGCAGGGCGATGCCGGCCATGAACGCCAGCGGCCACGCCGCAAGCGCGGGCATATTGAACAGGAATGGCAGCCGCACGCCCATGGCTCACTCAAGCGGCGGGCGCCGCTCGTGCCAGTCCGTGCGCCGCTGGTAGACGTCGCCCACGGCGAACAGCGTGTTCTCGGCGAACGGACGCCCCGCGACCTGCAGGCTCAGCGGCAGTCCGGCGGCGGTGAAGCCTATCGGCAGCGCCATCGCCGGAACGCCCGACAGGTTGAACGGGCTGCGGTGCGAGCGCAACCCGAAGAACTGGCTCATCACCGCCTGCTTCGACGTCAGGCCCGTCTCGGTGGCGATAGGAGGCGCCCCAGCCGCCTGCGCCGGCGTAACTATCACGTCGTACCGGGCGAGCTGCCCCATCACATCGCGCCGCATCAGCGTGCGGAACCGCGCCAGTTTCGCGTACGCCGTCGCGGGGATGAGGCTCGCCGCCATCAGCCGGCGCCGTGTCGCGAAGTCGTAGTCCTTCGGACGCTCGCGCAGCCACTTCCGGTGCGTGTGCGCCGCCTCGACGTCCGACAGCGTGTTGGCGATGAGGCCGCCCTTCTCGAAGAGCGGCAGGCTGGCGTCGCCTACCTCCGCGCCGGAGTCCGCCAGCACGCGCATCGCGGCGTCCACCGCCGAGGCCGCCTCGTCGCTCGCCATGCCGTTGCCGATGCTCTCGCGCACGACGCCGACCCGCAGCCCGCGCAGGTCGTCGCGCGGGACGAACGGCGCGACGGGGCGCGACGAGGTGTACGGGTCCTTCGGGTCATGGCCGGCGATGGCCTCGTACACCATCGCCGCGTCGGCGACCGTCTTGGTCATGGGGCCTATCGTGTCCATGAACCACGCCATGGGGAACGCGCCGTAGCGGCTCACCGCGCCCCACGTGGGACGCAGCCCCACGATGCCGCACCACCCCGCAGGGCCGCGGATCGACCCCGCCGTGTCGCCCCCCAGCGACGCCGCGCAGAGCGACGCCGCCACCGCCACGCCAGAGCCGCTGCTCGACTGCCCCGCCTGGCGCGACTCGTCCCACGGGTTGTGGGGAACGCCGAAGGGGTGCTGAACGTTGCCGCCGAGCGCATACTCGCTGAGGTTGAGCTTGCCGAGCAGCACGGCGCCCGCTGCGCGCAGCCGGGCGACAGCGGTGGAGTCCTCCCCGGCGACGTAGTCGACGATGTTGCCGCCGAGCGTCGTCCGCATCCCCCTGGCGTCGAACTGGTCTTTCACCGCGACCGGCAGCCCATGGAGCGGTCCTCGCGCCGGTTCCTCCTCTGCGCTGCGCGCCGCCTCCAGCGCGCCCTCCTCGTCGAGCGTGATGTAGGCGTTCAACCGCTCGAACCGCCTGGCGCGGTCGATGAACGCCTTTGTCAGCTCCACCGGCGACGTGGCGCGGGCGGCGAGCAGGGCGCTGAGCTCGGTTGCGGACTTGAGCGTCAGGTCACCGGCCACCGCCGCCCCCTTCCTCCGGCGCCTCGGCGGTCAGCCAGAACACCGGCAGCGGCTCCACGGCGTCAGCGTCGGAGTCTTCGAGCGCGGCGACGGCCTCGTTGATGGCGTTTACCCGGTGCGTGATCTCGTCGAGGTCGACGTCGTCGAGCGGCTCCATATCGAGCGCCCGCAGCAGCGAGCGCACCTCGTCGGTGGTCATATCGGGCATGGCCCGCAGCCCTCCTTGGCGAATCTCGCGGCGCATTGTACGCGTTCCCGTCTCCCCCCGTGGGGGAGATGCCCCAAAGGGCAGAGAGGGCCGCCCTACCGCAGGGCGTAGCGTCCGTCGCCGTCTTCCGCTACGGCCTCGTCGTCCGCAAGCTTGAGGAGCGTGGTGACTATCTGCCGCTCGGCCAGCGGCTCGCGCGACTGCGGAAGGTTGACGTAGATGCGGGCGCGCAGTTCGGCGGGCGTGAGCGGCCCGCCCGCGAGCTCCTTCAGCACCGCCGCCTCGCGCTCATGCCGGTGGGTGATGAGCGCGTCGAGACGCTTGGCCGGGTCGCGCACGGGCTCGCCGTGACCGGGGTACATAACCCGCGCCCCGACCTCCTTGAACAGGTCGAGCGTGCGCATGTACTGCGACAGGCTGCCGTCGCGCGGGTTGATGGCGGTCGTCGAGACCCCCATCACCGTGTCCGACGTGAACAGCGCGCCGCGCTCGGGGACGTACAGCGCAAGGCTGCCGAGCGTGTGGCCGGGGGCATGCAGCGCCTCGACAGCGAGGCCCCCGAGGTCGCGCCGTTCCCCGCCCCGCAGTTCGACGGCGATCTCGGCCTCGCCGTGGAGCCGGTCGCGCTCGATGGTTTCGCGGTCGTTGGGGTGGCAGGCGAGGGGAGCGCCGGTGTGGCGGTGCATGTGGAGCGCGCCCCCGCCGTGGTCGGGGTGCCGGTGGGTGATGATGATCTCCGCGACGGGCGGAGCGTTGACCTCGCGCAGGTAATCGACGCGCGCCCGGTGGTCGTCCTCGTTCTCCCAGCCGCTGTCGATGAGCACGGAGGCGTCGGCGCCGAACACCAGGAACGCATTGGGCGCGGGGAACCCGGGCAACGGGTCGCGGCCAAACGTTAGCTGGTGAATGCCGGGCTCGAGTTCCATGCGCGCTCCAAGGGAGAGGATTCGGTGCATTGTACCCCTCCCCCCGAGGGGAAGATGCCCCGAAGGGGCAGAGAGGGCGGATTGGCCCCCTCCCCCGAAGTCGGGGGAGGGCTGGGGTGAGGGTTGCGCGCGTCAGCACGCTCTCCGGATCGCGCCTGCGGCGCGTCACCCCACCATCCCTCCGGGGCTGCCCCCCACACCTGTGTGTGGGGGGGGGGGGGGGGGCGCAGGCCCCCCCCCCTTGCAGGCCTCGTCATCCTTGTGCCATAATACTGACATACCCCCAACACAACGCCACTACCGCGCGCGGATGAGCCGCCGGAGCCACCAGAGGCCCGGCGGCTCTTTCTATTCCCCCTCCCCCCGAGGGGGAGGGCCGGGGAGAGGGCAGAAAGGAGGACCGCCATCGAACTCGAACGCTACCGCAACGACCCCCTCGGCTTCGTCCGCGATGTCCTCCACGAAGCAGGCGCCCCCTACCCCAAGCAGGAGGAGATGCTCATGGCCCTCGCCGCCGACAAGCGCAGAGTCTCCGTCGTCGGTTGCAACTCCTCCGGCAAGGACTGGGCCGCCGCACGCGCCATCATCTGGTGGATCGAGACACGACCCCAGGCCAAGGTCATCGTCTCCGGCCCCACCCTCCGGCAGGTGAAGGAGATCGTCTGGGACGAGCTCCGAGCAGCCCACGCAGCCTGCGGTCACCGCCTCGCCGGCGTCGTCCGCGCGGGCGAGTACCGCGCTGGACCCGACCGCGTCGCGCTCTGCCTCACCTCCAACAACCAGCACAACCTGCAGGGCTTCCACTCCCCCGAGTTGCTCGTCGTCATCACCGAGGCGCAGGGCGTCAAGCAGGCGTACTTCGAGGCCCTCAAGCGCCTCAACCCCAAGAAGATGCTGCTGCTCGGCAACCCCCTCGCGCTCACCGGCGAGTTCTACGACTCCCATCACGGCAAGAGTCCGCTCTATGAGCGCGTCGAAATCTCCGCCTACGATTCCCCCAACGTTCAGCAGGGGCGCCTCGACGCCCTTCCCGGCCTCGTCACTCCCGAGGACGTCGACGAACGCCGCCGCGAGTGGGGCGAGGACTCCCCCCTCTACATCGCGTCCATCCTCGGACAGTTTCCGCCATCCCTCGAAGACTCCCTCACCTCCCGCGTCCACGTCGACGCCGCCGTCCAGCACTGGCTGCGCGAAACCCCGCCCGAAGCGGCGGGGGGCCTCCGTCATTCCCGCGCATCCTCCCGTCATTCCCGCGAAAGCGGGAATCTCGCAGCCTTCGCGGACGGGGGCGAGGTTCCTGCTTCCGCAGGAACGACGGAACCCGGCCGCACGTCTCCCGTCATTCCCGCGCAGGCGGGAATCCACTCTCCCCCGCTGGGGGAGATGCCCGAAGGGCAGAGAGGGCCCTGGCGCATGGGCGTCGACGTCGCGCGCTACGGCGCCGACAAGTCGATTATCTGCCTGCGACGCGGCCACCGAGTCGAACGGCTCATCGCCTTCGAGAAGATGGACACCATGCGGCTCGCCGGCGAGGTCCGCGACATCGCCGAGGCCCTCGGTGTCCCGGCGGTGTTCGTCGACGAGACCGGCGTCGGCGGTGGGGTGGTCGACCGCCTGAAGGACTTGTGCGTCCCCGTCATCGGCGTCGAGGCAGGCGGCAGGGCCTACCGCCCCTCCCAGTTCGCCGACCTGCACGCCGAGACGTACTGGGAGGTCGCGCGGCGTCTGCGCGAGGGCGACATCTCCCTCCCGCCCGACGACGAGCTCGCGGGGCAGCTGCTCGCGCAGCGCTACGAGGTCTCCACCACGGGGCGCATCCACCTCGACAGCAAGGCCAAACTGCGGAGGAAGGGCGTCGCTTCCCCCGACCGCGCCGACGCCCTCGCCCTCGCCTTCATGGAGCCCCCCTCCATGCAGATATGGTTCTAGGCCATGCAGGCCAGTCCCACCCTCCCCACAAGAGGGGGGGAGGGTCGAGCGAAGCGAGGGGAGAGGTCCGGAGGAGGTCGGGGGAGACTTTTCCGGCCCCCTCCCCCCGAGGGGGAGGGCCGGGGAGAGGGCAGAGGAGGTCGGGGGAGAGAATCGCAGTTGCAGGCGGCGCGCTTCGCCCTCTCTGCCCTTCGGGCATCTCCCCCTCAGGGGGAGAAATCGGAAGCCCCGACTTCGGGGGCGGGGGGAGGGGACCGGACGCCGCTCAGCGAGCCGGATGCGCTATCCTGCTAGTCCACCCCTGCAAGGAGTTTCCAGTGGCCACGCCTCTTGCTTCCAAAGTGTTTCCGCGCACCGCAGCCGTCAACGACGCCGGACGCCTGGAGATAGGCGGGTGCGATGTCGCCGACCTGGTCCGTGAGTTCGGCGCCCCCCTGTACGTGTTCGACGAGGCGACGCTGCGCGCGCAGGCCGAGGGCTTCCTCGGCGCGTTCCGCTCGCGCTACCCCGAAAGCCGCGTCGTCTACGCCTGCAAGGCGTTCATCAACGTCGGCTTGGCGCGCTACTTCGCCGGCCTCGGGCTCGGGTTCGACGTCGTGTCGGGCGGCGAACTGGCCGTGCTGAAGGCAGCGGGCGTCGACCTCTCGACGGTCGACTTCCACGGCAACAACAAGACGCCGCAGGAGATCCGCGAGGCCGTCGAGTGGGGCGTCGGTCACTTCGTCATCGACAGCTTCCACGAGCTCGCCGTCCTCAACGAGGAGGCGGGCGCGGCGGGGCGCGCGCAACCCGTCCTCATCCGCGTATCGCCGTCCATCGACCCGCACACGCACCGGCTGACGACCACGGGCGTCCTCGACAGCAAGTTCGGGTTCCCGATCGAAACGGGACAGGCCGAGCAGGCCGTGCGCGAGGCGATGGCGGCGCCGAACCTGGACCTGCAGGGGCTGCATTTCCACCTGGGCTCGCCCATCTTCGAACTGGAGCCCTACACGGAGGCGGTCGAGCGCGTGCTGCGGTTCGCCGCCCAGATGCGCGAGCACGGGCTGGAGATGCGGCGGTTCAGCCCCGGCGGCGGCTTCGCCATCGCCTACACGGAGAACGACGACCCGCCCTCGCAGGACGCCTACGCCGAGGCTATCGTCGGCGCGCTGCTCGAAGGCTGTGAGGCGCACGGCCTGCCCCGTCCGGAACTCACCATCGAGCCGGGCCGCTCGCTCTCCGGCCCGGCCGGCGTGGCCGTCTACACCGTCGGCGCCATCAAGGAGATCCCCGGCGTCCGCACCTACGTCTCGGTCGACGGCGGCATGGGCGACAACATCCGTCCGGCGCTGTACGGCGCGCGCTATATCGCCCTCGCGGCGACCCGCGCGTCCGCCCCTGCTGACCAGACGGTCACCATCGCCGGAAAGTACTGCGAATCGGGCGACGTGCTGGTTACGGACGCGGCGCTCGCCCGTGTCGAGGCCGGCGACCTCATCGCCATTCCCGCATCCGGCGCCTACGCGCCGGCGATGGCGAGCGCGTACAACCTCAACGGCAGGCCCGCCATCGTGATGGCCGCCGGCGGAGAGGCGGCGCTCATCCGAAGGCGGGAGTCGTACGCCGACATGATGGCCCAGGACGTCGTGTAGCGTGCTGCGCCTCCACGGGCAGGAGCTGGCCGTCCGCGCCCTCGAACGCTCGCTCGCGGGGGGGCGTCTGCGCCACGCCTACCTGTTCGCTGGCCCCGCCCACCTTGGAAAGACGACGCTCGCGCTGCAACTGGCGCAGGCGCTGAACTGTACGGACCCCGCGCCGCCGTGCGGCGCCTGCGGCCCCTGCGCGCGCGTCGCCTCCGGCGTCCACGCTGACGTGCAGCAGATCAGCGTCGACCCCGAGGCGGCGGAGGGGCCGCGCACCGTCATCGGCATCGAGTCCGTCCGCGACCTCATCGGCTCGGCGCACCTGCGCCCCTACGAGGGCCGCACCCGCGTGTTCGTCATCCACGGCGCCGACCGAATGAGCCAGGACGCCGCCAACGCGCTGCTCAAGGTGCTGGAGGAGCCGCCGCCCGACGTGGCGATACTGCTGGTGAGCGACAACCCGGGCGCCATTCTTCCGACCGTGCGCTCGCGCTGCCAGACGCTCGATTTCTCGCCGCTGCCCGTCGACGAGGTCGCGCGGATCCTGCGCGACGAGGAGGGCGCGCCCGCCGAACACGCGGAAGTGCTGGCCCGGCTCTCCCGAGGGTGCGTCGGCTGGGCCATCGGCGCGGCGCGCGACGACACGCAGTTCGCCGCCGTGCACCAGCGCCTCGAACGCATCGCCGACGCCGCCGAGGGCGGCCTCGAGGCGCGGTTCGGCTACGCCGACGACCTAGCGCGCCGCTTTCAGCGCGACCGCGCCGCCGGACGGGAGGAACTGCAACTGTGGCTGCGGTGGGTGCGCGACCTGCTGCTCGTGCAGCACGGACAGACCGACCGCATCGTGAACCTCTCGTGGCGCGAGACGCTCGAACGGCAGGCGGCGGCGCTCACTCCGGCCCAGGTAGTGCGATGGGCGCACGAGATCATGCAGACCATCGAGCGCCTGGAGCGCAACGCGAACCCTCGCCTGGCCCTCGAAGCGCTGATGCTCGAAACGCCGCGCGCCAAATTGACAAGCGCGGCGGGCGAGCGATAGAACGCTCCTATACGACTACGACGACAGGAGTCCCGCTGTGCTCTCAGTACACGACAACGAACGGCTCACCCGCGTCGGGCCGGGCACGCCCATGGGCGAGGTGATGCGGCGCTACTGGCAGCCCGTTTTCATCTCGCACGAACTGCCGCATCCCGACTGCGACCCTCTCCGCGTCCGCATCCTCGGCGAGGACCTCGTCGCCTTCCGCGACTCGTCGAACCGCGTCGGGCTCGTCAGCGAGTGGTGCCCCCACCGGCTCACGTCGCTCTTCCTCGGGCGCAACGAGGAAAACGGCATCCGGTGCGTGTATCACGGGTGGAAGTTCGACGTAACCGGCGCGTGCGTGGACATGCCGAACGAGCCGGCGCAGTACGACTTCAGCCGCAAGGTGCGCCTGACCGCCTACCCCACGGTCGAACTCGGCGGCGTGGTCTGGGCGTACATGGGGCCGAAGGAGCACACGCCGCCGGAGCCGAGCTTCGAGTTCGTGCGGCAGCCCCAGACTCACCGCCACGCCTCGAAGGTCATCGAGGAGTGCAACTGGCTGCAGGCGCTCGAAGGCGGCATCGACTCCGTGCACTCGTCGTTCCTGCACCGCAAGTTCGGCAAGGGAGGAGCGGCAGGCCTCGACGGCCTCCGCGCCGAGGGCGTCGCCTCGAAGCTCGAGGTGGAGCCGACCGACTACGGCTACCGGTACGGCTCGATACGGGCGCTGCCGGGCAAAGACGCCAACTATGTGCGGACCTACCACTTCGTGATGCCGCACGTGCAGATACGCGCGGCGCAGCTCAACAACGACGGCTCGTGGTTCAAGTTCAAGATCGCCGGGCACCACTGGGTGCCCATGGACGACCACCGGACGATGGTGTGGAACTGGTTCTACACGCTCGACGAGCCGCTCTCGCAGGCCGAGCGCGACGAGCTGCTCAACGGGAACGGCCCGGACGCCGTCGATCAGACGACGTTCCGGAGCATCGGCAACCCGCGCAACAACTGGCTGATCGACCGGGAACTGCAACGGACGGACACCTTCACGGGCATCAAGGGCATCAACGCGCAGGACAGGGCGGTGCAGGAGGCGATGGGGCCGATCGTCGACCGGAGCCAGGAGCACCTGGGGCAGACGGACCGCGCGGTCATCACCGCGCGCAAGATGCTGCTGCAGGCGGTGCGCGCGGTGGAGGACGGCGGGGCTCCGCTGGGGGCGAACGACGCGTACTACCACATTCGGGCCATCGAGGAAGTGCTGCCCAGCAGCGTCCGCTGGCAGGACGCGCTGATGGACCGGATGCACGTCGGCGCCGCATAGGCGCTCCCTCAGTGCGCCCCAGACTGTTCTACGGTTGGACTGTCGTCAGTGTGCTGGGCGTGTTCGGCGCCGTGGGCGTCGGGCTCGCCGGCGCCAACTTCGCGCTGTTCATCGGGCCGATGTCCGGGGAACTGGGGTGGAGCGCGTCCACGTTCGGCTGGGCGGTGTTCGTCCGCCTGGCGATGATCCTCGCCGCCGGCCCGGTGATCGGGCGCATCCTCGACCTGCGCGGCCCGCGCCTGCCGGTGCTGGTCGCCACGCTCGTTGCAGGCGGCCTCACGCTCTGGCTGTCGCGCGTCGGGGCGGTGTGGGAGCTTATGCTCGCGTTCGCCGTGATGGGTCTCGTGGGCATGGGCCGTGCGAACGACCTGCAGGCGAGCGCTCCGGCGGC
The DNA here is from genome assembly GCA_034421335.1 of Dehalococcoidia bacterium. Lineage (GTDB taxonomy): Bacteria > Chloroflexota > Dehalococcoidia > Lucifugimonadales > Australimonadaceae > S5-327. Next base: position 61,784 of record DAOUKL010000073.1, read on the forward strand.
GCAGTGGTTCGTGCGCAGGCGCGGGCTGGCGATGGGCATCGCGCTGGCGGGCACGCCGCTCGGCGTGGCGGTCTACTACCCGCTCACGCAACTGTTCATCGACGTGTACGGCTGGCGCGACGCGCTCTCCATCCTCGCGGTCTCCGGGACGCTCGTGGTCGTTCCGCTGGCGTTCCTGCTGCGTCGCCGCCCGGAGGACATGGGCCTCGCGCCGGACGGCGGCGCTCCGTCTACGACGGCGCGGGCAGGCGCGCGGGGCGGAGCATGGGTAGACGAGCGATCGCTCACGCGCGGGCAGGCGCTGCGGACGGGCAGGTTCTGGCTCATGCTCGCAGGGTTCACCGCGCTCACCTACGGGCTCTCGACGCTCACCATCTTCCGAGTGCCGCACTTCATCGAGCGGGGCCTGAGCCCGTCGCTCGTGGCGGCGGCGATCGCGGTCGACGCGGTGGTCGCCATCGTTGCGAGCATTGCGCTGGGGAGAGCGCTCGACCGCCTGCCATCGCGGGGCGTGCTGGCGGCGGGGCTGGCCGCCGCGGCGTTCTGCGCCGTCGGCCTGATCGTGGTGGACGGCGTCTTCTGGCTGTTCGCGGCGAATATCGGGTACGCGCTGGGGTTCCAGATAACGCACGTTGCGCAGGGCGTGATGTGGGCCGACCAGTTCGGCAGGGCGCACCAGGGCGACATTCGAGGGCTGACTATCCCAGTAACCGTGGGCGTGGGGGCGCTGGCGTTCCCTGTCACCGGCTACCTGCGCGACGAGGCGGGCGTCTACACGCCCGCCTGGGTCGTTTCGATAGCGCTGCTGGTCGTCGCCGGGGCGCTGCTAGCCGCCGTGCGGCCTGCAGTTACTCGGCGTTGAGCTCGGCTTCCCAGTCGACAGCCTCGCGTCCGATGGACTCGAGCACGGCGTTGACGAACAGTTCGTCGGGCACGGCGCCGACGAACTCGGACTGGTCGTTGATGATGGTCTTGGGGACGCCCATCACCTGGTAGCGCCGGGACATTTCGGGGAACTCCGACGCCTCGATGACCTCCGCCTTGACGCGAGGGTTGGCGACGGCGAATGCGTGGGCCGCACGGGCCACACGAGGGCAGTGGGGTCAGGTGGGGGTTACGAACACGCGCAGATGGACGTCCTGGTCGATGCGATCGCGCACGGCGGCGGCGACGCCATCGCGCAGGAGCGGTTCGGAGTTGGAGAGGGACTCGATGCCGGCGAGGATGGTGGGGAACTCGTTGCCGACGGGAGCGCCATAGAACCGCACCCGGCCGTCGCTGCCGTCGAGCACAACGGCGGGGATCTGCTCGATCTGGAGCCGGCGGGCCTCCTCAGCGCCATCGCCGTGAACGTCGAGCACTTCAAGCGAGAGCTTGGGGGAGGTTTCGACGAGCTCGGTCAGCAGTTCGCGGGTGAGCTTGGCGAACTCACCTGCGCCGCCGGGGGCGGGTTCGGGGCGTCCGGGGATGGTGAGCATGCTGCGGACGTCGGACTCAGTGAAGAGGAGCATGCGGACGTCGTCGTTGAGAGTCTCGGCGAAGCGGTCTTCTATCGCCTTGCGGTCTTCTTCTCGCAGGTGGGGCATGGGATGTACTCCTCGATGTGCGCCGCGCGCGGCGGGTGGACGGTTGATTCGTTGGACAGGGGGATTGTACACGTCGCAGGCAAGAGTGGTTCGTGGTTCGACAGGCTCGCCACGAACCGCGGGCGAGATTCCCGCTTTCGCGGGAATGACGGGAGGAGTGTGGGAATGACGGAGCGGGTGCGGCCCTCTTTGCCCTTCGGGCATCCCTCCACGGGTGAAGGGTTGGGTGGGCGCCCACGAAGGGCGCCCCTACGCCAGCAGACCCCTCCCCCCGCGCACTTTCGTGCGCTCGACCCTCCCCACTCTTGTGGAGAGGGTGGAACAGGCACTTCCGGCCCTTCGCTATTCGTCGGGGGTGCGAGTGGCGCGCCAGACGCTCCATCCGCGCTGGAGGACGGTCAGCGCGCCGAACACGGCGATGACGCCAAGCCCCCAGGACGGGTAGCCCACCAGCAGGGCGACGCCGAGCACGACGACGCGCTCGGGCCTCCCCATCAGGCCCACGTCGCCGGGTATCGACAGTCCTTCGGCGCGGGCGCGGAGGTAGCTGACCATCATCGAGGCGGCGAGCGCGGCGAACGCGAGGTAGACGCCAAGCGGGTCGTCGCCGCGCACGGAATAGACCGCCAGCCCGAACAGCACGACAGCTTCGCCGAGGCGGTCCATCACCGAGTCAAAGAACGCCCCGAACGTGGACGCCTTGCCGGAGAGGCGGGCGACAGCGCCGTCGAGCATATCCATCGCGGCGCCCGCGAGCATGACGAGGCCGCCGATGAGCAGCCGTCCGTCGGCTATGAGCCAGGCGGCGCCGGCTGCGACGCAGAACCCAGCGAGCGTGATCGCGTTCGGGGAGACGCGAAGGGCGATGAGAAGGCGAGCGAGCGGATTGCTGATGAAGCGCGTGAGGACGCCGCGAGCGCGCAGGCGAGGGGCGAGAGAGTTCATGGGCGGCCTTTCACGCTGGTCCGTCGCCAGAGGGTGGCGTAGTAGTAGGCGAGCACGCGGTCGGCCACGGCGCTCCAGCGGTACTGCTCAACAGTGACGCGCCCACGGGCGCCCATTTCGCGCCGGAGTTCGGGGCTTGCGATGAGCCGCTCGAGGGCGGCAGCGAGCTCCGCGTCACGCCTGGGCCTTACGAGGAGCCCCTCGACGCCGTTGGACATCACCCGGCTGAAGCCGTCGATGCGGGAGGCGACTATCGGTTTGCCCGCGGCCATAGCCTCGAGGAGCACGATGCCGAAACTCTCGCGTCCGGTGTTCGGCGCGCAGAAGATATCCGCCAACTGGTAGTAGCGCGGCACGTCGTCGTGGGAGACGGGGCCGATGAACTCGACGTCCTGCAGGTTGCGCTCGCCGATGAGGGAGAGGACGTCCTCGCCGGGGTTGCCGGCGCCGACGATGATGAGGCGAGTTTCGGGCCGCTCCCACTTGAGGCGGCTGTAGGCCATGAGGAGGTACTTCAGTCCCTTGCGGCGCTCCATGCGGCCGAGGAAGAGGATGTTGGTCTTGCCGTCGCGGAAGCGCTCAATGGGGCAGGCTTCGGAGAAGCGCTCGACGTCGACGCCGTTGGGGATGATCTCGTACTCGCCGGGGTAGAACTGGCTCACGAAGTCCAGGGCGGGCTTGGAGACGGCGATGCGCCCGTGGAGCCTGCGGAACCACTGCCGGCTCAGGTAGCTCCAAGCGCGGTAGTACCGGGTCCCCTTGTAGCTGTGGAAGGTGCCGATGTTGACCGCGTCTGAGGCGCGGAGGAACGTGAGCGGCAGCACGGGGGACATCGGCTCATGGAGGTGGACGACGTCGAACCTCCCCTCTTCGAGGACGCGGCGGACGCGGGGCTGGAGCCAGAACGAGAACGTTATGCGGGCGACGGCGCCGCCGCTCGGCACAGGCACAGGGCGACCGAGCGGGATGAAGTCGGGCTCGAGCTGGCGCTCCCGCGAGTTGGCAAGCGGGGCGATGATCTTGGCGACGTGGCCCTTGAGGCGAAGCTGGCGCGCCAGGTTGGCGATGTGGTCGTTCACGCCTCCCGGCGCGCCATAGTCGTACGGAGAGACGAGGGCGATTCTGAGCGTCCCGTTGGTGGAGTCGGTCGCCGTGGTTCGGGCTGCCGCTCGCTGCTCGATAGGAGCCTCCCCTGTCGTCTAGCCGACGCCGTCCACGGCATTGGGGGACGCAAGCGGCGCCGGCTGTTCGGCGATGAACGCCTCCACCATGTCCCGCGCCATGTCGTCGGAGTACTGGTTTGCGGGGGACTTCATGAAGTAGGCGCTGGGGCCGTCGAGCTGTCCGCTGATGCCGCGGTCGAGGGCGATCTTCGCGCAGCGCACGGCGTCGACGACGACGCCCGCGGAGTTCGGGCTGTCCCACACCTCGAGTTTCATTTCGAGGTTGAGGGGCACGTCGCCGAAGGTCTGGCCTTCGATGCGGATGTGGCACCACTTGCGGTCTTCGAGCCAGGGCACGTAGTCGCTGGGGCCGACGTGCACGTTGTCGGGGCCGAGGTCGTAGGGCAACTGGGAGGTGACGGCGTTGGTCTTGGACTCTTTCTTGGACTCGAGGCGCTCGCGCTCGAGCATGTTGAGGAAGTCGGTGTTGCCGCCGAAGTTCAGCTGGTAGGTGCGAAGGATCTTGACTCCACGGTCGTGGAAGAGGTTGGCAAGGACGCGGTGGGTGATGGTAGCGCCAACCTGGGACTTGATGTCGTCGCCGACGATAGGCACGCCGGCGTCCTGGAAGCGCTTCTGCCAGTAGGGCTCGCGCGCGATGAAGACGGGGATGCAGTTAACGACGCCTACGCGCGCCTGGAGCGCTTGTTCCACGTACCACTTGGTGGCCTCCTCGGAGCCGACGGGGAGGTAGTTTATGAGGACGTCGACCTCGCGGTCCTTGAGGATGTTGACGATGTCGGCGGTGGAACCGCTGGCCTTTTCGATGACGCCGGAGAGGTACTTTCCGAGGCCGTCGTGGGTCATGCCGCGCTCGACCTTCACGCCGGTCTTGGGGACGTCGGTGAACCGGACGGTGTTGTTCTGCCCGGCGAAGATCGCTTCGGACAGGTCCTTGCCCACCTTGTTCTTGTCGACGTCGAAGGCGGCGACGACCCTGATGTCGCCGATGTGGTAGCCGCCCATCTGAGCGTGCATGAGGCCCGGGACGAACTCGTCCGTGGGCGCTTCGCGATACCGGTGGAGTCCCTGCACAAAGGAGGATGCGCAGTTGCCGACTCCCACTATCGCGACGTTGATCCTGGACATAGGCGCTGCCTTTCTGGTTGGTGGACTGTGGCGCCCTTTCACGAGGGCTGAATCAGCAGTATAAGCGAATTAGGACGGGGGACGTTTGGCAAGCCCCAAGCCCCCTTCCTCGAACCTCTCCCCGCCGCTTCGCGGCGACCCTCCCCCCTCCTGTGGGGAGGGTGGGATTGCGCCTGCGGCGCCCCGCCCTCTCTGCCCCTGCGGGCATCTCCCCCTCGGGGGGAGACAGGATGCGCGCAGCGCGCGTAAAGGCGAGATTCCTGCTTCCGCAGGCGACGGAGGCGCGCTTTCGCGTAAACCCTCTCCCCTACCCCTCCCCCTCGGGGGGAGGGGGCAATCCGCCCCTGTCCGCCCTTGCGCTATGCTTCGGGGGAGTGTTGTTCGCGGGGTGGAAAGGAGCGGGGTATGGGAACAATCCGGTTGCTGTGGCGGGACGCCGACCGGCTCCCTCACCTGTACGCGGTTCGGCGCGCGGCGGCGGCCTACGGCACGGAGGTCGAGCTTCAGCGCCAGGGCGGGCAGGAGTACGCGGAGCTGCTGTTCGACGGTCGGGCGGAGATGCTGGCGGAGAACTACTGGAACCAGCAGCTCAACCGAGCGCAAGGGACGCCCATCGTCGCCGTGGCCGCCGCGGTGAACACCATCAACGAGCGCCTGTACGTCCGCCCCGGCGTCACCAGCCTCGCGGAACTGCGGGGCAAGCGCATCGCGGTGCGCGACGCCCGCCCGACGAACCTCATCGACCCGCTCTGGCTTCGCCGCGCCGGTCTCGCCGACGCCGAGGTCGTGCTGACGCCCGACGCGGACGTGGGCCGCTGGGCGACGTGGAAGCGGGTCGTCGAGGGTGACTGCGACGCGGCGATCGTGACCAACCTGTTCTCTGACGCCGCCGTAGAAGCGGGGCTCTCGCCGCTCGACCTGGGGCCGTTCGGGTTCCTCGGCGGCGTGGTGTTCATGACCTCCGCCGACCTGCTGGAGGAGCGCGGCGCAGACATCGAGAACGTGGTGCGGGGGGCGTTCGACGCGGCGACGCTGTTCCGCAACGACAAGGCGGCTGCGCTCGACGTGATGGCGTCCATCCCGGAGGGCTTGATGAAGGCGCCAGGCGCCACGGTCGACACGCCGGAGGAGCGGGAGCGGGTCCACCGCCACCTCGCGGAAGAGCTGGCCGATCCGCCGATGCCGACGCCGGAGGCCATCGGCAACTTTTGCGACATGGCGGTGGACGCCTACCCGGAACTGGCCGGCTACAACCCGCTGCAGATGTGGGACCTGCGCATCGCCAGCCGCATCCACGACGAGCGCCGGCTTGCGGACGGCCCGGCGGGGCGCGATTGACAATCCGCCGGTCGGCTCGTATAACCCCCCGCGTATGCGCCCCTGAATTGCAGGGGCGCGCGCAGGTTTCCTTCGTTCCGTGGTTCGACAGGTTCACCACGAACCAATGGGGAATTTCCCGGGGCGGCGCCGGAGGCAACACGCCATGTCGATAGCAGAGGACAACGAACTCCTGACTCGTGTGGGGCCGGGCACGCCAATGGGCGAACTGTTCCGGCGCTACTGGCTGCCGGCGCTGTTGTCGGAGGAGTTGCCGGAGCCCGACTGCGCGCCCGTTCGCGTGCGGCTGCTGGGCGAAGATCTGGTGGCGTTCCGCGACAGCAACGGCAGGGTGGGACTGCTGGGGGAGTACTGCTCGCACCGCCGGGCGTCGCTGTTCTACGGGCGCGTCGAGGATTGCGGGCTCACGTGCATCTACCACGGCTGGAAGTACGACACGGACGGCAACGTGGTCGATACGCCCGCTGAGCCCGCGACGAGCCGGTTGAAGGAACTGGTGCGGCACCCCTCGTATCCGTGCGAGGAGCGGAACGGGATGGTGCTGACGTACATGGGCCCGCGCGACAAGACGCCGCTCATTCCCAATCTTCCGTGGTTCACGATGCCGCGCGATCACGTGGTGGTGGGCAGCAAGCTTTTCCTGGAGTGCAACTGGCTGCAGGCGCTCGAGGGGGACAACGACAGCATCCACTCGGCCTACCTGCACCGCAAGGCGTCGGACGACAACAACCCGATGTCGCTGGCGCGCAGGCGACCGGCGCGGGTGAGCATCGACGAACTGCCGTGGGGCGTGCGCGCGGCGACGATATACCCGTTCGACGAGACTCACGAGATGTTCCGGACGAACACGTTCCTGATGCCGTGCATCGGCAATACGCCCAGGGGCGAGTCGCCCAACGGCTACAACGAGGCAGTCCACACGATCTACCAGGTCCCCGCCGACGACTACACGAACTGGCGCTACGACATGGAGACATGGTGGGACAAGACGGTTGACGACTCGTACGCGCAGGCCGACCGCGCGGAAGTGGGGCCTGACTTCATGAGCCTGTACACCCGCGCCAACAACTACCTCATCGACCGCGCCGCGCAGAAGTCGGGCGAGGCGTGGTGCGGGGTGGTGGCCCGCAACCATACGCAGGACAAGATGGTGACCGAGAGCATGGGCGCCATCAGCGACCGCAGCCAGGAGAACCTGGGCGCGAGCGACCGGCACATCATCGCCATGCGGCGCTTCATGCTCGACGCGGTGCGGGCGGTGGCGGAGGGCGCCGACCCTCCGGGCGTGGCATGGACGCCAGAGCAGAACCAGGCGCGCGACTACGCGTACATGCTCACGACAGTGCTGCCGAACGGGGCCGACTGGAAGGAACTGCTGCCGCGGCAGTAGGCGCGGCGCGCGCCGCTGAGTATGTTCCAGCAACGGCGCTGAGACGACGGGACAACGAAGGAGAGTAGACCATGACCAGTCTGGCACGCAGAGCGCTCGCGCTTGCAGCAGTCGCAGCGACGGCGGCGCTCGTCCTCGCAGCCTGCGGCGGCGACGATCCCACGCCGACGCCGGCGGCTCCGGCGGCGACACCCACTCCGGCGCCCCCCACCGCGACACCCACCCCGGCGCCTCCCACCGCGACGCCCACCCCGTTGCCTCCGGGCGTGACGCCTCCTCCACCGACGCCCACTCCCGTGCCGCCGACGCCGGTCCCGACGGCGACGCCCGTGCCGCAGCGGGACCTGGAGGACCACTTCGACGGCAAGACGGTAAGCTTCGTCGTCGGCTTCTCGCCCGGCGGAGGTTACGACACTGTCGCCCGCATCTCGGCGGGCTTCATCGAGGAGTACCTCCCCGGCGACCCGAGGGTGGTGGTGAGGAACCTCGCCGGGGGCGGCAGCCAGCGCGCGCTGCAGTTCGTGATGCGCTCGGAGCCGAACGGCCTCACGGTGGGCCAGCTTCACCCCCGGTTCGCCACTCGCGAGTTGCTCGGCACGGACGTCCCGGACTTCGATCTGAGAACGGTTACGTTCGTCGCGGCGCCTAACGGCGGCACGTCGTCCAGCTACGGCTGCATCCGAAAGGAACTGGCCGGTTCGTGGGAAGAGGCGCTGGACAGGGGCGTTGAATTCGTCGTGGCGAGCGCGGAGCCGGGCGGCACCGCGTCCGGGACGCAGTGGCTGGAGATAGTCGGCGCGCCGGTGAAGGTGGTGTTCGGGTACGGCGGCACGTCCGAGAACCTCGCCGCCTTCAACCGCGGGGAGACCAACCTGTTCGTGGAGTGCAACAGCTCGTCCGCCCGCACGATCTACCCGGAGTGGTTCGACGGCGAGACGCTGATACCGGTGTACTGGCAGAACCTCCCGATTCCCGACGAGGATCTGGCCCAGCTGGCCGGGCCGCAGCCGAGCGAAATCGTCAGCCTGACCGGGATCAGCCCGACGCAGGAGCAGATCGACGTTCTGAACCTGAAGAATTCGTCCAGCCTCAGCACGAACCGGATGATGGTGCTGGCGCCGGAGACTCCCGACGACATCACGAACGCGTGGGTCGAGGCAGCCCGCAGCATGTTCAACGACCCCGAGTTCGTGCGGTTGTCGGAGATCGCCAACTACGAAGTGGTGCCGGTCTACGGGGCTGACGTCCTGGACGACTACCGGGTGGTCGAGACGCTCTCTCCGGCGGGCGTGGAGATGTTCAAGTCGCTGGTGGGCGCGGTCGACTAGAGCCCCCGTCAACTCCGCCCTATCGGCCCGTCCCCCGCTCCTGGGGGGCGGGCCTTTTCACTCGTGTGGCGAAGGGGAGATAATTGGGGCATGCGGCATACGTGGGCGAATGCGTTTGTACTAGCGCTAGCCGTAGGGTCGCTGGCGACGGGCTACTTCGCGCTCGTGGCCGGAGAGCCGGAGCAGGCCTGGCACGTGAGCGCTCACCGCATGGCGGGGTTCGCCGTGGTGGCCGTGCTCATCTGGAAACTGCCGAACGTTCTGCGTCCGCTGCGGCGGCGCTTCGGGGCATGGACGGCGCAGGACTGGCTCGCGATAGCAGCCCTGACTCTGCTGCTTATCGACATCCTGCTGGGCGTCGCCTGGGCGCACGCGGGGCAGTTCTCCTACATGGGCGCGTCGGGCATGACGTGGCACGCGACGCTCGCTCTGCTCATCGCGCCGCTGGTACTCCTGCACGTCGCGCGGTACCGCAGACTGCTGCGTCCACGCTACTGGGCTGAGCGCAGGTCGGCGCTCCGTCTCGTTGGGCTCGCGCTCGCAGGCGCCTTCCTGTGGCAGGCCGGAGTCCGGCTCAACCTGTCGACGGGCCTCGCGCAGGCGAAGCGGTTCACCGGCTCCTACGCCGCGGGCGATTTCACCGGGAACGCGTTCCCCACGACGTCGTGGATCAACGACAGACCGGATGCGATCGACGCTGCGTCGTGGACGCTGACCGTCACCGGCGCCGTCGAATCGCCGCTGACGGTCCGCTACGCCGATTTGGAGTCCGGAGCGTTCGGCCCGCAGGAGGAGGAGGTCGCGACGCTGGACTGCACGGGCGGCTGGCACTCGACCCAACGCTGGAGCGGCGTGCGGCTCGGGCGTCTACTGGACGCGGCGGGAGTGAAGGCGTCGGCGGCGAGCGTCACGGTCGCTTCGGTGACGGGCTACTACCGGCGGTACGGAATGGAGCAAGCGCGCGGGCTGCTGCTGGCGACGCGCGTAGGAGGCGAGCCGCTGTCACACGGTCACGGGGCTCCCGTGCGCCTGGTTACTCCCGGCAAGCGGGGGTTCGAGTGGGTGAAGTGGGTTACGCGCATTGAGGTGAACCGCACGGGGAGCTGGCTGCAGCCGCCGCTGCCGCTGCAGTAAGGCCTCTTCGTGGCCTTCGGCGCGCGTCATCCTTGCCGACGCCGGCGTTCGCTGCGGGCTATCAGGAAAGGCGCGGCGGCGGCCACGACGACCGCGATACCTACAACGGCCCACCGCGCCGCTGTCGTGCTCACGGGGGAGCGCGCACTCGGGGCGACCGTCGGAGGCGGAGGGGTGGCGACAGGCGAAGGAGCCTGCGGGGTCGGAGAGGCTGTCGGGGCAGCCTGCTCTGCCCGGGCCGGAGCAGGCGCCGGCGGGGCAAGGGCTGTAGGCGTAGGAGTAGGAATAGGCGTGGGCGTTGAAACCAGAGCGGGAGGAGTGGGCGTGGGCGTGGCAAGCGAGGCTGCCTGTGGCGCGGGGGCTCTCATCACAGGGCCCACCGGCGCGCTGCTCAGGCTCATTCCGGTCCCGGCGGCATCGTCGTAGGTCGCCGTTGCGCGCAGCAGCATATGGACGTCCTCATCGGTCAGCGCGTAGCCGGGCGACACCGCGCCCTCGATGACGGCCCACCCGACGCCAGGGGAGCGCTCCCACCGCCACTGCACGTTCGAAACGCCGCCGTCCGGGTCAGTGAGGGCGGCTGTCATCAAGGCGCCGACCACCGGAGCGGCATCCGAATCGACGGCAATACCGCCGGGCTCCTGCACGTTGAGGGCCGCTACGGTTACGGCGATGCTTGCGGCGGCTTCACCGTCGGCGGCGGCAATAGTCAGGGTGTAGGGGTTGCGAGGCGATTCGTGGTCGAGTTCAGCGCCGCTCCTCACGACGATCTGCCCGGTGTCGGCGACGACGTCGAAGAGCGAGGCGTCGCCGGACTCGACGCGGTACACGACCGTGCGACCGCCAGCTGCGCGGGCGACGACCGGCGCGCCAACCAGGAAGCCGCCGGGGCTGTTCTCCGGCGCTTCCCGCAGGGCCGTAGCGCCTTCGACGAATTCCGGCGGCGGGGGCGGACGGACGACGAGAGAGAACTGGCTGAAGCCGGAGAGGTTAGCGATGCGGAGGCGACCACGGCCGTCGGCATCCTGCGCGAGCGTGAAACACTCGGAGTTATCGGCGGGGCCGGGGCACTCCGGGATGTTGCTCCATGGGTCGGAGGCGCGGGCTCGCCTCAGAACCCGCAGCCGTCCGGCGTCGCGGGCGCTCCCAGCGAGGGAGGCCTGGCGTGGGTCGAGGCGCAGTGTAAGCGCGGCGGGGCGGTCGAGGGCGCCGTCGAGTTCCTCGGCCCGCAGATCGAACAGCTCGACCTCGACGCAGAGCAATCGCTCGCCGTCGCCCGCGCTGCTCTCGCAGTCCTGATCCTCCGGACTGATGCGCACCTGAAACGGGCTGGACCGCGCTCCGGCGGGGAACGCGACGCTGTGGCCTCCGGCGCCGGCAACGCGGGACTCGCCGACGCCGGGAAGCACGAGGCTGACGCTCTGCTCGTCGCCGCTCGTCGGCGCCGCACGCACGGCGACGAGCGCGAATTCCGCTCGCGCGGACGCGCCCTCGGGGTCGGTCGCCGTAACGACTACGGAGGACTCGCCGGCGTCCACCAGCGCAATGGTCAGCACGCTTTCGGCGATGGTCATAGTCGCGCTCGCAACCGGCACCGCGTCATATACGAGCGCCTCATCATCGGGATCGTCGAAATAGGGCGCGAGGTCGAGGGCGACGCCGCTCCCGCCGACTTCCGCCGTCTGCATAGGGATGCTTCCAACGGCAACCGGCGGGTCGTTAACGGAGCGCACGACGACCGAAACGTCGCCAACGTCGGAGGCGGCGCCATCGGAGACGACGTAGGTGAACGCGTCGGGACCGTGATAGTTAGGGTTAGGGGAGTAAGTTATGGCGCCGTCCTCGCCAATCGACGCTCTGCCGTTGCCAGGCTGAGTCACCGACGCGATATGCAGGAGCGCACCCGCGTCCTGATCGCGATCGTTGCCCAGCGCTTGCACAACAACCGCCGCATCCTCATCGGTGGCGACCGCGTCATCCTCCGCGACCGGCGCGTCGTTGACGTCGCCCACGTCGATACGCACCACGATGGCGGCCAGCCCTCCCTTGCCATCGCTCGCCTCCACGGTAACGGAGTAGGCCGCCTGCGCTTCGTAGTCCAGCGGCTCCTTGGTCAGCAGCCGCCCGGTCGCCTCTTCTATCGCGAAGGCGTTCGCATCGGCGCCAACGAGCGCATAGAAGAGCGCATCGCCGTCGGGATCAACGGCCAAAAGAGGAACGCCTATCGGCAGTCCCGCCAGCGTGTGCTCGTCGATGGACCGGACTGCGGTGGCGCCCTCGGCGAATACGGGCGGGAGATTCAATGTGGCGCCCCAACCGGACGGCGACCATGGGCCGACTCCTTCGTCGTTGACAGCGCGCACTCGAACCTCGTACACGACGCCGGGGAGCAAGCCCGTGATAGTCGCAGCGGCGGCGAGGCCCTGGTGGGGCCAATCGCTGTAGCCGCCGCCTCCGTCTTCCCGGTACTGCACGTTGTAGGCCGTAATGGGAGGGCCGGTATTGTCGGGCGGGTCCCAGACGATTCTCAGCGCGCGGCGTCCGTCGGTCGGCGCAGGAACCACGAACGGCTCGTGCGGAGCCTCGGGAGGCTCGTCCAAGTCGTTGACGGTCAGGGTAACCCTGATGCGAGCCTCGCCATCGCTGTTCGTAGCCATCACCCTGAGAGTGTAGTAGTCAACGGCCTCGTAGTTGAGCGGGCGTTTGGCTCGAAGCTGACCGTCGCCGGCGTCGATGGAGAAGAACTCTGCATCGGTCGGTTCCAGCGCGTACGCGACTCCGCTTTGCGGCCTGGCGGCAACGGGGCGGCCAATCGCTGCGCCCGGCGGCGTATTCTCATCGACTTCGCGAGATGTCTCGGCGCCCTCGATGAACACCGGAGGCGAACTGACGAGGAGCAACGGCTCTTGTCGCTGCGGCTCCTGCAGCCGCGACGGACGGTAGCGCCCGGAGTCCGACCACAGCCCTTCTCCCTCGTCGTTAATCGCGCGCACCTGCACCTCGTAGGTTGCGCCAGGGGTAAGAGCAGTGAGGGTCGTGGACGTAGCCGTTCCCACGTGCTCAGAGTCGGTGAAATCGTCCTTGGCCTCCCGGCACCGCACCTCGTAGCCGGTGATGGGAGGGCCGGAGTTGGGCGGCGACTCCCAAGAGACATCGAGCGACATCTCGCCGCTCCCTTCCTCCCCAAGCGCAACACCGGGCGCGCCAGGCGTTCCGGGCGGCTCGTCAACATCGGCGACGTTGATCGTCACCGCTATCGTGTCCGTTGCGCCGCCTTCGTCGCTCACGCTCGCCGTAACCTCATAACTTGCCCTGTTCTCGTGGTCGAGCTTCGCACGCACCTTCAACTGGCCGGTCCGGGGGTCGATAGTGAATAACTTGGCGTCGGGGCCGGAGAGCGCGTACGTGAGGGGCTCGTTGGGGCCGTCCGGGTCGAGTGCGGTCAGCGGGGCGCCGATGCCCTGGCCAGCGGGAGCATTCTCGTTCACGCTGCGCGTCGCATCGGCGCCTTCGATGAACGCCGGCGGGGTGTTCGGGGTCGCCAGTGTGCGTCCCTCGCCGAACGCCGACCACCCGCTGGGGCCTTCGGCATTGACAGCCCGCACACGCACTTCGTAGTCGGTCTCCGCCTCAAGGCCTGCTATCGTGGCCTGCGTCTCGGCGCTGCGGAAAACGAACTCCAGCAACGTCGTGGCCCCCACTTCCCGGTACTCGATGTCGTAGTCGGTGATGGGCGAGCCGTTCTCATCGGGCGCAGTCCACGTGACGGCCACCGACGAGTGGCCGTCGAGAGCCGCAGGGGCGACGGCGGGGGCGCCCGGGGCGTCCGGCGGCTCAGGAAGGTTGTTCACGGAGATGTCGACGTCAACGCTGTCCGTCAACGAGCCGTCGCTCGCGGTAACCGTCATCTGGTAGGTGTTCGCGCCTTCATAGTCGAGGACGTCTCTGGTCTTGAGCTGGCCTGTCCCCGCATCAATCGCAAAGCTCGCCGCATCCGTCCCCGAAAGCGAATATATGAGCATGTCCCCATCCGGGTCCGTCGCCGTTACCGCGTCCCCGAACGCGGTCCCTGACGCCGTGTTCTCATCAACGTCCAGCGCCGGCGCACCTTCGGGGAACTCTGGCGCCTCGTTGACGTTCATGACCTTGATGGCGACGGTGATGCTCGCCACCTCGAATCCGTCATCGGCGCGGACGGTCACCGCGTAGCTCGACTTGCTCTCGTAGTCGAGGGCCGACTTGGTCTTGAGCCGGCCCGTGGCCTCGTCAATCGTGAACGAGGAGGCGTCGGCGCCAGACAACGAATACGTGAGGGTACGACCGTCGGCGGCCGTCGCAGACACGGCTGCGCCGACAGCCGTGTTCGGCGGAGCGTTCTCCGCGACGCTGCGCGTGGTGGAGGCGCCCTCGAGAAACACCGGGGGACTGATCGCCTGGGCGACCTTGATATCAACGTCGATAGCCGCGGTTAGCGAGCCGTCGCTCGCGGTGACTCTAACGGTGTAGATGGACTTTAAATCGTCGGCGGCCACCGTCAGGATCTTCAATTTGCCGGCGGGCGCTCGGAGCGCAGACTTGGTCTTGAGTTGCCCCGTGCCCTTGTCGATTGCGAACGAGGAGGCGTCTGCTCCAGAGAGGATGTACGTCAGTGTGTCGCCTTCGGCGTCCACAGCAGACACCGCATCGCCGATGGCGGCGTTCGCCGACGCGCTCTCGGGCACGCTACGAGTGGTCTTGACGCCCTCCATGAACGCCGGCGCTTCGTTGACGTTCGTCACGCTGATGGTTACAGCGACCGTGTCGGAGAGCGAGCCGTCGGACGCCGTTATCGTCACCCGGTACGTGTTCGTTCCTTCGTAGTCGAGGGCCGCCCTGGTCTTGAGCTGTCCCGCGCCTTCGTCGATCGCGAACGAGAAAGCGTCCGCGCCCGACAGCGAATACGTCAGCGTGTCACCGTCAGGGTCGGTCGCGGCGACCGCGTCGCCAAACGCTGTGCCCGCAGCAGTGTTCTCGGCGACGCTGCGGGTTACCGTCGCGCCCTCGGTGAACGAAGGCGCCCGGTTCGCGGCGTCGGTGCTCCCCTCACCTGAGTCCGACCACGCGCCGGTTCCCTCGTCGTTCGACGCCCGCACTTGGACGACGTAGGCGCTCCCGGCGTCGAGGCCGGTTATGGTCGCCGATGTTCCCGTGCCGGTGTGGTCGAACTCGGTGAAACCATCGGCGCCTTTCAGGCGATACTGGACGTCGTAGTCAGCGATGGCCGGGCCGGTATTCGTAGGCGCCGACCAGTGCACCGACAGCGAAGTCTCCCCGTTCGACGACACCGTCGGCGCAGACGGCTTGCCCGGCGGCTCACTCACGTCGTTCACGGAGACGTCCACCAGCACGGAGTCGGTCAGCGAGCCGTCGGACGCCGTTACCGTCACCTGGTACGTGTTCATGCCCTCGTAGTCGAGGGCACCCTTCGTCTTGAACTGGCCCGTGTCCTCGTCGATTGCGAACAAGGAGGCGTCCGAGCCCGACAGCGAGTACGTCAGCGTATCGCCGTCTGGGTCGGTTGCCGTCAGCACATCGCCGAAAGCCGCCCCTGCCGCCGTGTTCTCGTCGACATCCAGCGCGGGGGCGCCCTCCGGGAAGGCCGGGGCCTCGTTGACGTCAGTTACGGTGATGGTTACGGCAATCGTGTCGGAGAGCGAGCCGTCGCTCACTGTGAGCGTTACCTGATAGGAGTTCGCGCCCTCGTAATTGAGCGCGCCCTTGGTCTTGAGCTGGCCCGTGCCTTCGTCGATCGCGAACGAGGAGGCATCCGTTCCCCTAAGCGAGTAGGCGAGCGTGTCGCCATCAGGGTCCGTCGCCGCAACCGCACCCCCGAAAGCCGTATCCGCGGCGGTGTTCTCGGCGACCCTGCGGGTTGCCGTCGCGCCCTCGGTGAACGAAGGCGCGCGGTTCGCGGCGTCGGTGCTCCCCTCACCGAAGTCCGACCACGCGCCCGTTCCCTCGTCGCTACTCGCTCGCACCTGCACTAGATAGGTTGCGCCGGCATCAAGGCTGGAGATGGTTGTCGATGTCCCCATGCCGGTGTGGTCGTGGGAGGTGAAGGCACCTACGCTGCTCTTGAGCTTGTACTGGACGTCATAGTCGGTGATGGCGGGACCAGTGTTCGACGGCGCCGACCACGAGATCTTCAGCGACGTGCTTCCGTCCGACGAGGCGGCGCTCACCGTCGGCGCGGACGGCTTGCCCGGCGGCTCATCCACATCGTTAACCGAAACGTCCGCGACGACCGTGTCGGTCAGCGAACCGTCGGACACCGTGACCGTCACTTGGTACGTGTTCGTCCCTTCGTAGTCGAGCCCCGACTTGGTCTTGAACCGGCCTGTTGAGGCATCGATTGCGAAGGCGGAAGTAGTGGGGAGTGAATAGGTGAGCGCGTCGCCATCGGGATCGGTGGCGGTTACCGCGTCCCCGAACGCAGTGCCCGACGCCGTGTTCTCGTCGACGGAGAGGAACGGCGAGCCTTCCGGGAACTCCGGAGCCTCGTTGACGTTCGTTACGCCGATGGCGACTGCAATGCTCGCCACCTCGAACCCGTCGTCAGCGCGGACGGTCACCGAGTAGCTCGACTTGCTCTCGTAGTCGAGGGCAGCCTTGGTCCTGAGTTGGCCCGTGCCTTCGTCGATCGCGAACGAGGACTTGTCGGTTCCAGAAAGCGAGTAGGCGAGCGTGCCGCCGTCCGGGTCGGTGGCGCTCACCGCGTCGCCAAACGCAGTATCCACAGCGGTGTTCTCCGCCACGCTGCGGGTTGCCGTCGCGCCATCGGTGAACGACGGCGCACGGTTTGCGGCGTCGGTGCTCCCCTCACCGGAGTCCGACCACACGCCAGTCCCCTCGTCATTCGCCGCACGTACCTGCACCAGATAGGTTGCGCCGGCGTCGAGGCCGGTTATCGTCGCGCTCGTCGATGTTCCGGTATGGTCGTGGGAAGTAAAGGCGCCGGTGCTGCTCTTGAGCTTGTACTGGACGTCATAGTCGGTGATGGACGGGCCGGCGTTCGACGGCGCCGACCAGCTCACGGAGAGCGAGGCGTCGCCTCCTGTCACCGTCGGCTTCGCGGGCTTGCCGGGCGGTTCGCTCACGTCGTTCACGGAGATGTCCACCACCACGGTGTCGGTCAGCGAGCCGTCGCTCGCGGTGACTGTCACTTGATACGTGTTGGTTCCCTCGTAGTTGAGCGCGCCCTTCGTCTTGAGTTGGCCTGTTGAGGCGTCGATGGCGAAGGTGGAAGCAGCGGGTAGCGAGTACCTGAGCGTGTCGCCGTCGGGGTCGGTGGCCGTCACCGCGTCGCCGAACGCCGTGTTGGCGGCAGTGTTCTCGTCGACGTCAAGCACAGGCGCGCCGTCGGGGAAGGCCGGCGCCTCGTTCACGTCCGTTACGCTGATGGTTACTGCGATGCTCGCCACCTCGAACCCGTCGTCGGCGCGGACGGTCACCGTGTAGCTCGACTTGTTCTCGTGGTCGAGGGCCGATTTGGTCTTGATCTGGCCCGTGCCTTCGTCGACCGCGAACGAGGAGGCGTCCGTTCCCGAGAGCGAGTAAGTGAGCGTGTCGCCGTCCGGGTCGGTGGCGGTCACCGCGTCGCCAAACGCAGTGCCCGCGGCCGTGTTCTCGGCGACGCTGCGGGTTGCCGTCGCGCCCTCGGTGAACGACGGCGCACGGTTTGCGGCGTCGGTGCTTCCCTCACCGGAGTCCGACCACGCGCCGGTTCCCTCGTCGTTGGAGGCGCGAACCTGCACCTCGTAGGTTGCGCCCGAGGCAAGGTCCGTGAGCGTCGCGCTCGTCGATGTTCCCGTGTGGTCGAACTCGGTGAAGCTGTCGGCGCCTTTCAACCGATATCGGACGTCGTAGTCGGTGATGGACGGGCCGGTGTTCGCTGGCGCCGACCAACTCACAGTGAGCGAGCCCTCCCCATTCGAAGACACTTTTGGCGCTGACGGCTTGCCCGGTGGCTCGGCAACGTCGTTCACCGAAACGTCAGCGAGCACGGTATCGCTCAGCGAACCATCTGACGCCGTGACGGTCACCTGGTACGTGTTCGTCCCTTCGTAATCGAGCCCCGACTTGGTCTTGAACTGGCCCGTGTCCGCATCAATCGTGAACCTCCCCGCATCCGTTCCAGAGAGGGAGTAGGTGAGCGTATCGCCGTCCGGGTCGGTGGCCGTCACCGCGTCGCCGAACGCAACGCCAGCAGCCGTGTTCTCGCCGACAGCGAGGAATGGCGCGCCCTCCGGGAACTCCGGCGCTTCATTCACGTTCGTGACGTTGATGACGACAGCGATGCTGGCTACCTCGAACCCATCATCGGCGCGGACGATCACCGCGTAGCTCGACTTCGTCTCATAATCGAGAGCCGACTTGGTCCTGAGTTGGCCCGCGCCCTCGTCGATAGCGAACGAGGATGCATCTGCTCCCCTTAGGGAGTACGTCAGGGTGTCGGCGGGGTCGGGGTCGGTCGCGGCGACGGGCGCGCCGATGGCAGTGTCCGATGCGCTGTTCTCAGCCACGCTGCGGGCAGCAGTTGCGCCCTCGGGGAAGGTCGGCGGAGTGTTCTCGTTTTGAACGAGAGGCGCGTCTGCCGAAGAGGACGCCAAGCCCTCGGCGGCGACCACACTCTGCACGGACTGGGCAAGCATGAAGCACGCAAGCCCCGCGGCGAGCGAGAGGCTCAGGCGGAGAGGCAGGCGGGAAATGGGCCGATACGCTCCTCACCCTTGCAAGGCGGCAGAGTCATGCAAGCAAATGCGTCAACCCCACGGCGGCTCCGGCGTCGGCAGGGCCAACGGGCGCAATCTACCACAAGGTTTGGCGCCGTGCTGCGTCTGCCTCCCGATAATTTGGAAAAGGAGCAGCGAATTCTTTTATGTAAGGACAGCAACCACTCACGCGGAGGCCTTCTGCTGCGCTCTTCGGGGTGCCTCCCCTGGCAGACCCAAGAGCAGCGGCGCGCATTGACCGCTCGGCGGTTTGCGGGTAACGTGCCGTAGTCGGTGAACGAGACGAGAACACCGCACGGGAGGCGCCTCGTGAAGTCCGCCAAACAAGCCCTGCTGCTCGCCGCCGCATCGGTCGCCTGCATGGCCGCCCTCGCCGCCTGCGGAAGCGACGACCCCACGTCTACGCCCACCTCCACGCCGCCGACAGCGACGCCCGTCCCGACGCCCACGCCGCTGCCGCCAGACGCGACCCCGCCCCCTCCCACCGCGACGCCGACGCCACTGCCGCCAGGGGTTACGCCTCCGCCTCCCACCGCCACGCCTGCACCTCCAACTGCGACCCCCACACCATCAAGCCGCGACCTCGAAGAGCACTTCCGGAACAAGACCATCGAGGTCACCGTGCCGTACGCTCCCGGGGGCGGCTACGACACCTTTGCGCGCCTGTTCGCTCGCTACGCCCCGGCGCACTTCCCCAGCGAACCGCGATTCGTCGTGCGCAACCTCGCCGGCGCGGGCGGCGAGCGCGGCCTGGTGCGAGTGCTCCGCGACGGCAGCCGCGAGGGTTTCTCCGTCGTCGTAGTGCACCCGCGCTTCTTCAAACGAGAGCTGTTGGGGGACGACGTGCCGGAGTTCGATCTGGAGACGACCATTCTGATCGGCACGCCGACGGCGGTCGCCGGCCAGGCGTCGTCGACGTACATGATGCGCGAGCGGTTCGGCGACTATCCCATGACCTGGGAAGGCGCGGTCGCTCTCGCCACCGACCGCGGTTCGCCCCTCACGCGCGGCGGCAACGCCGTTGGCGATACGGGCACCGTCTCCGAAACGTTCATCGAGCAGGTCGGCGGTCCCATCAAGATGGTCTACGGCTACGGGGGCAGTTCCGAACTGATGGCCGCGTTCGACCGCGGCGAACTCGACATCGGACCTTGCGGCCGGGCCAACACGACCGCGCTCTTTCCGGAGTGGGTGACCGACGACCGGTGCGTGCCTCTTTACCGCGTCGGCCCCGAAGACCCGAACGACGACCCGGAATACGTCGACTGGGTCGTCAACGTGCTGGGCGAGGAGTTGCCTCCGCACCTGTTCGAGATCATCGAAGCAACCGAGGGTCAGCGGAGGGTGTACGACCTGATCGAGACGGTGAACGACCAGCTGGCGCGGACGTACGCGCTCCCTGCGGGCGTTCCGGACGACATCGTGGCGGTGTGGCGCGCCGCGTTCAAGGCCACGATAGAGAACCCGGAGTTCGTGGCGGCCGCGACACTGTTGGGCCGCGACGTGCTGTACGGGAGCCCGGAGTCGATGGCCGCGAGCCTCGAAGCAGGGAGGAGGGCGTTGGAGGACCCCAGCCTGCTCGACCTGTACACCAAGATGTCCGGCCCGGCGAGCTAGCGCCGCCGCCGAACGCCGCCGCCGTCCCGCGGGTCTCCTACGGAGGTCCCGCGCTACAGGGCGTAGAGGCGGCGGGGGTTGGCGTCGAGGATCTTGTCGACGGTTTGCAGGGGGAGCTTGCCCTCCTCGCGGAGACGCCGCATCGCGAGGATTTCGGACGACGTGTCGTCGTGGCCGTAGTCGGTGCCGATGATGATGTTGTCGTCGCCCGCGGTCTCGATGACGTACTCCAGGTCGTCGGTGGTCTGGCAGGCGACGTACATGCGGTTCTCGCGCATGAGGTCGGCGCCGGCGAACTCGCGGCCGCTGTTGCCGAAGCGTATCGAGAGGTCGTTCATCACGTACGGCACCCACTGGGCGCTGATCTCCACGAAGCACCACCGCAGGTCGGGAAACTTGTCGGGCACGCGACGCATCAGCAGGTTGTGGAACACGCTGATCGGCGGCAGTTTGAACCGCAAGCCGTTCTCCTGCTGGTCCCACATGTCGAAGTTCCCTACGGAAGCGTGGATGCAGATCGGCAAGTCGAGCTTGCTCGCCTCCTCGTAGAGGGGAAAGAAGTACGGGTCGGTGAGGCTGAGCCCTGCTTCTCCTGCGCGCAGGTACACGCCGCACGCGCCGTGCTCCTTGCCGTAGTGCGCTTCCTCGATGGCCTGGTCGAGCCTGTGCGCCGGGGCGATCACGGGCCACCGGAGGCGTCCGCCACCCATCGTCCAGATATCGCCCATCCACCGGTTGTAGCTCCGCGACAGAGCGTAGTCGACCTCGGGCCGGGGGCTGAGGGGGCGCAGGAAGAGCGTGGGATACAGCACCTGCACGTCAACGCCGAGTTCGTCCATGTGCGAGAGCCGCGCCTCGACGCTCGCCATCTCGCGGGACTCGTCGCTCGTGCCTGTGCCCTCGTTGGTGTTGCGAATGAACGCCCGGCCCGTCGAGCGGTCGCCGATGAGCCAGTACCGCCGCACAGGAGCGTCGGGATCGGTCGTGGCGACGCTCAGCGGGCGGAACTCGCGCTCCTCCTCCCGCATGTAGTCCCAGGTGTGTTCGTTCTCAACGACGTGCGCGTCCGCGTCAATAATCGCCATCTCGCGCCTCCTTCCCGTCCCATCTTCCTCTCCTGCGGACGTCTCCTCCCCAAGGGGGAGAACCGGGGCAACGGCAACGGGTTAGCATAGGGGGCGGGGGTTGTCAACGCGGCCCCGCCCCCTGCCTCCCCCCGCTCATGTGGGGGCCTTTCGCCCGGTATAATCGCCCGCGAACTCCCGGTGAGAGGAGAGAGAGCTCGTGCGCGCAGCGGCGGACGGCGTGTTCGCGGCGCTGACGTTCGCCGTCGGCGTGCAGTTGCTTCGGCTCTTCAGCGCCGGCCTGATGTTCACGCTCCGCGAGGCCCAGGGCTTCTCCACCATCGAGGTCGGCCTCATCGCGTTCGCCGTGTTCGCGTCGGCGTTCCTCTGGCCGGCGGTTGTGCGGGTCGCCGGGCCACGGCGCACGCTGCTCGCTCTCATCTCCGTCATGGCCCTGGCGCGCGCCGCCGAGCAACTCTCCGGCTCGCCGACCGCCGATCTCGCGTTCGCCGGACTGGGAGTCGCGGCATTCCTGCCTGTGCCTGCGCTGGCGCTGGGCCTGCCGGGAGGAGGCCCGGACCCTGCGCGCGGCCAGTGGCGTATGGGACTCCTTCTCGGAATCGCGCTCGACACCGCCGTTAAAGGGGCCTTCGGCACGCTCGACACGTCGTGGCAGGACGGGTGGCTCGCGGGATTCGTGGGCGTCGGGATGGCGGTCGCGCTCGTCGCGATGGTTATCCGCGCGGCTCGGAGCGCTTCCATGCCGCCGGACGAGAATAGCGCTCTTCCCCTGGCGGCGCCGTTGACGCTGCTGTTGAGCGTGGGGCCGCTGCTGCTGCTCGAGATGCTTCTCTTCCAGAACGTCGCGCAACTCGCGGCGCTCACCGGTTGGGAGCAGTGGGGCGCGCTCACTTGGGTGGTCGCGGCGAACAGCGCCGGAGTCCATGCCGCCCGGTGGGCCATGCAGCGGACGCTTTCGCTGCCTACGCTGTTGACGGCGGCGACCGTCCTCACGCTCTCGGCCGGGTGGATGACATCGGCCGCGGGAGGCTACGAGACCACC